>NZ_CP046104.1:2834205-3147558 GCF_009707425.1 Micromonospora sp. WMMC415
GGAGGCCGTCGAGCCGGAGGCGGAGGCCGGCTTCGACCTCGCCGGCGAGGTGCTGTCCGAGCCGGGGGCGCTCGCCGCCTGGCTGGGAACGCACGCTCCGGCCGGCGCCGCGGTGGGCGTCGCCGTCACGCTGGACACCGGCCCCAACCGGCGGCACACCGCCTCGGTGACCGGCATCGCCCTGGCCACCGCGGCCGGCGCCGGCGCCTGGCTCGACCCGGCGCGGCTGGACGCCGCCGACGAGTCCGCCCTGGCCGGGTGGCTCGCCGACGGGACCCGCCCCAAGGTGCTGCACGACAGCAAGCCGGCGGTGCTCGCGTTCGCCGCGCACGGCTGGTCACTGGAGGGTGTCGCCCGCGACACGCAGATCGCCGCGTACCTGGCCCGGCCCGACCAGCGGTCGTACGACCTGACCGACCTGGCCCTGCGCTACCTGCACCGCGAGCTGCGGGTCGACACGCCGGACACCGGCCAGCTCACCTTCGACGGCCTCGGCAACGACGGCGAGGCCGAGCAGAACCTGATGCTCCGGGCCCGGGCCACCCTCGACCTGGCCGACGCCATCGACGCCGAGCTGTCGCGCGACGGGGAGCAGTCCGCCCGGCTGATGGCCGGGGTGGAGCTGCCGCTCATGCGGGTCCTCGCCGCCATGGAAAGCACCGGCATCGCCGCCGACACCCAGTACCTGTCCGAGCTGGAGGCGCACTTCGCCGCCGAGGTGAAGGCCGCCGCGCAGGGCGCGTACGAGGCGGTGGGGCGGGAGTTCAACCTGGGCTCGCCGAAGCAGCTCCAGGAGATCCTCTTCGGCGAGCTGGGTCTGCCCAAGACCAAGAAGATCAAGACCGGCTACACGACCGACGCCGACGCCCTCCAGTGGCTCCACGCACAGAATCCGCACCCGGTGCTCGCGCACCTGCTGCGCCACCGCGACGTGGCCAAGCTCAAGACCACCGTGGACGGTCTGCTCAAGTCGGTCTCCGACGACGGCCGCATCCACACCACGTTCAACCAGACCGTGGCGGCGACCGGCCGGCTTTCCTCCACCGAACCGAACCTGCAGAACATCCCGATCCGCACCGAGGAGGGCCGGCGGATCCGCCGGGCCTTCGTGGTCGGCGAGGGGTACGAGTGCCTGCTCACCGCCGACTACAGCCAGATCGAGATGCGCATCATGGCGCACCTGTCGTCGGACGACGCCCTGATCGACGCGTTCAACTCCGGCGCCGACTTCCACGCCGCCACCGCCTCGTCGGTGTTCCAGGTCCCGGTCGAGGCGGTCACCGCCGACCAGCGGCGCAAGATCAAGGCGATGAACTACGGCCTGGCGTACGGGCTGAGCGCCTTCGGCCTCTCCCAGCAGCTCGGGATCAGCACCGAGGAGGCGCGTGGCCTGATGGAGGACTACTTCGCCGGGTTCGGCGGGGTGCGCGACTACCTCCAGGAGGTCGTGGCCCGGGCCCGCCACGACGGCTACACCGAGACGATCCTCGGCCGCCGCCGCTACCTGCCCGACCTGGTCAGCGACAACCGGCAGCGGCGGGAGATCGCCGAGCGGATGGCGCTCAACGCCCCGATCCAGGGCTCGGCCGCCGACATCATCAAGGTCGCGATGCTGCACGTCGACACGGCGCTGCGCGAGGCCGGGCTGCGCTCCCGGATGCTGCTCCAGGTGCACGACGAACTGGTCTTCGAGGTGGCCCCCGGCGAGCGGGAGACCCTGGAGGCGTTGGTCCGGCGCGAGATGGGTGGGGCGTACCCGCTGTCGGTGCCGCTGGAGGTCTCGGTCGGCGAGGGCCGCGACTGGAACAGCGCCGACCACTGACCCCGCCGGCTACCGGCCCGGGCCCCGGCGTTCCTTCGGCGGGGCCCCGCGCCGCTCCAGCGCCTTCCTCGACGGGCCGCCCGGCGGCGGAAGCGGTCCCTTCAGGGGGTCGTGCCCCCAGTTCATCAGGGAGTACCGCCACCGGGTGTCGCGGACGTCGCCGCTGGGCCGCTGAGCCATGTGCCGGCGGACGTAGCCGACGACCTTGCGCATGTGCTTGTAGTCGGCCTCGGAGAGGTCGCCACGCTTACGGCGCAACAGGTCGATGATCTTCCGGCCGGACTCGTGGCCGACCGACTCGCCGCTCTTGGCGCCCTTCCGGCGCCAGCCGACGTGCTTGGACTCGTCGGTCTCCAGCCACGTGGACAGCTCGCGGGGCTTCATGTTCACCGCCTCGGTGAACTCCCGGTAGGTGTCCCGGTCCTGGTCACCGCCGCTCATGGCGCAGCGCCTCCGGCCGGTGGGCGACGTCCCGCCCCGAGTGGTCGTTGCGGATGCGGTACTGCGGGTCCTCCGGTGACGCGTCGACGGTGTGCCCGCGTACATGCGTCCGGTCGATGAGCTTCTCCTTGACCACGCCGTGGGCCCGGCCGCTGTGGCTGGCCCAGGACACGTGGTCACCCTCGCGGAACTCCTGCTTGGCCATGCCGTCCGGGTACCCGGAGGACATCGGCGGAAACGACCGCCGCCGGGGCCTGACCGGTCTCGCCCGGCCGGCTCCGCGCCGTCGGCCCCGGGCCCGGACCGCCGCCCGCCCGCGCCCTCACGCGCGTCCGGTCCCCGCGCGTCCGGTCCTCAGGCGTCCGGTCCCCGCGGGTCCGGTCCTCAGGCGTCCGGTCCCCGCGGGTCCGGTTCTCAGGCGTCCGGTCCCCGCGGGTCCGGTTCTCAGGTGGGCGGTTTCTCGGTGACGAAGATGGCCGTGCCGGGGAAGAGCCGCCCCCGTAGCGGGCTCCACTGGCCCCAGATTCCCTCGTGCCCCTCCGGCCACTCCGGCTCGACCAGGTCGACCAGCCGGAAGCCCGCGCCCACCAGCTCCCGGATCCGGTCGCCGAGCGTGCGGTGCTGCTCGACGTACGTGGCGACCCCGTGCTCGTCCTGCTCCACGTAGGGGGAGCGGTCGAAGTACGAGTGCACGGCGGTCAGCCCGTGCTCGCCCGGATCGTCGAGGAAGATCCAGCGCATCGGGTGGGTCACCGAGAAGACCCAGCGCCCCCCGGGACGCAGCACCCGGGCGACCTCCCGCATGACGGCAGCCGAGTCCGCGACGAACGGGACCGCGCCGAACGCCGTGCACACCACGTCGAACGCGGCGTCCGCGAACGGCAGGGCGAGCGCGTCGGCCTGCACCAGCGGTACGCGTACCCCGGTGTGGCCGGCGGCGAGCGCCGCGTGCCGCAACATGCCGGCGGACAGGTCCAGGGCGACCGGCCGGGCTCCCTGCGTGGCCAGCCACCGGGCCGCGGCGGCGGCTCCGGCCCCCAGTTCCAGCACCCGCCGCCCGGACACCTCGCCGAGGAGGCGCGCGTCCGCCTCGCGCAGCCCCTCGGGACACCAGACGAAGTCCACCTCGCCCAGGAAGGCTCCGTGCTCGGCCTGGTACGCGTCGGCGTCGCCGTCCCACCAGCGGCGGTTGGCGCGGCGCGCCTCGGCGTCGCCGACGGTGCGGCGGGCCACCCGGCTGTCGTCGTCCACCCGCTCACGCTAGGCGGCGACCCGGCGCCCGCGGCCGGCGGGGCCGTCGGCGCGTCGGTCCTCGGCCCCCCGACCACGCCCTACCCTTGCCCGGTGGGGCCGGTGTGACTCGCGTGACACCCGAGGCGAGTTCGGGCTGAAATCTCCGCTTTCGCAGCTGACGAGGTAGCGATGAGGTGGGAGGGCTTGCACGCTGTGGTAATGCAGCGGGTAGGCTAGACGATGCGCTCGCGGATCGTGTGCCTCGGCAGGGAGCAGGTGCGCGGTCGACGGAGCCACATCATGATCCCCATCAGCGATCGTAGGGTGTGCCCGGCGGCGGATCCGCTGGCGCGAACAGGTCACCGCGGCCCACGTCCGTGATGACAACCCATCCGACCGGAGCAACCGCCCACATGACGAGCAGCATCGAGGCCCCCTCGAGCGCCATCAAGGTCACCGTCGACGATCTCGGTTCCGAGGAGGCTTTCCTCGCCGCGATCGACGAGACCATCAAGTACTTCAACGACGGCGACATTGTCGAAGGCACCGTCGTCAAGGTCGATCGGGACGAGGTCCTGCTCGACATCGGCTACAAGACCGAGGGTGTCATCCCCTCTCGGGAGCTGTCGATCAAGCACGACGTGGACCCGGCCGAGGTGGTGTCGGTCGGCGACCACATCGAGGCCCTTGTCCTCCAGAAGGAGGACAAGGAGGGGCGTCTGATCCTCTCGAAGAAGCGCGCCCAGTACGAGCGCGCCTGGGGCACGATCGAGAAGATCAAGGACGAGGACGGCGTCGTCCGCGGCTCGGTCATCGAGGTGGTCAAGGGTGGCCTCATCCTCGACATCGGCCTGCGCGGCTTCCTGCCGGCCTCCCTGGTCGAGATGCGGCGGGTGCGTGACCTGCAGCCGTACGTCGGCCGCGAGCTCGAGGCCAAGATCATCGAGCTGGACAAGAACCGCAACAACGTGGTGCTGTCCCGCCGGGCCTGGCTGGAGCAGACGCAGTCCGAGGTGCGCACCGAGTTCCTCAACAAGCTCCAGAAGGGCCAGGTCCGCAAGGGCGTCGTGTCCTCGATCGTCAACTTCGGCGCCTTCGTCGACCTGGGCGGCGTGGACGGCCTGGTGCACGTCTCCGAGCTGTCCTGGAAGCACATCGACCACCCGTCCGAGGTCGTCGAGGTGGGCCAGGAGGTCGAGGTCGAGGTCCTGGACGTCGACCTGGACCGCGAGCGGGTCTCGCTGTCGCTGAAGGCGACCCAGGAGGACCCGTGGCGGCAGTTCGCCCGCACCCACGCGATCCAGCAGATCGTGCCCGGTAAGGTCACCAAGCTGGTGCCGTTCGGCGCGTTCGTCCGGGTCGACGACGGCATCGAGGGCCTGGTCCACATCTCCGAGCTGGCCGAGCGCCACGTGGAGATCCCGGAGCAGGTCGTCCAGGTCGGCTCCGAGGTCATGGTCAAGGTCATCGACATCGACCTGGAGCGTCGCCGGATCTCGCTGTCGCTGAAGCAGGCCAACGAGGGCTTCGTCGAGGGCGAGGAGCACTTCGACCCGACCCTCTACGGCATGGCCGCGACCTACGACGCCGAGGGCAACTACATCTACCCGGAGGGCTTCGACCCGGAGACGGGCGAGTGGCTCGAGGGGTACGAGAAGCAGCGCGAGACCTGGGAGCAGCAGTACGCCGAGGCGCGCCAGCGCTGGGAGGCCCACCAGAAGCAGGTGCAGACCTCCCGCGCCGCCGACGCCGAGGCGGCCGCCGCCCCGGCTCCGGCCACCGGCACCACCACCACGACCAGCCCGGCCCCGAGCCGGCAGGCCGAGGAGCCGGCCGGCACCCTCGCCACCGACGAGGCGCTCGCCGCGCTGCGGGAGAAGCTCGCCGGCGGCAAGTGACCCTCACGACAACTCCAGCTCGGCGCGCCTGACGCCGCAGCGCCCGGAGCCGTCGCTGACGACGGGCCCCGTCCCCGCGATCGACAGATCGCCGGGGCGGGGCCCTCGCCGTTTCCACGCCGGCCGTCGAGCCGGCCACCACACATGATCGACGCGGGACGGGGCATACCGGGCCCGTCCTGCCGCGACCAGGCCCGAGCTGCCGCAGGCTGAGTCGATCACCTCGACATCGTGATCCACTCCATGCCAACGCCGTCGCGGCATCCGGCCAGACCGGACAGCGCGATGCCGGCGTCACCGCGGCGCGCGGCCGGACATCGCGGGGCCCGAGTCCGGTTTGGCACGTCGCGGATGATCCGGTTGACTGGTGCCGTGTTGAAGGTGGGATTGACGGGCGGGATCGGTTCCGGCAAGAGCGCGGTGGCGGCCCGGCTGGCCGAGCGGGGCGCCGTGGTCGTCGACTCCGACCTGATCTCCCGGGAGGTGGTCGCCCCCGGCACCGAGGGGCTCGCCGAGATCGTCGCCACCTTCTCCGAGCGCGTGCTCGCCCCCGACGGTGCGCTGGACCGCGCCGCGCTGGGCGCCGTGGTCTTCGCCGATGAGAACGCCCGCCGGACGCTGGAGTCGATCATCCATCCGCGGGTGCGGGCGCGCAGCGCCGAGCTGGTCGCCGCGGCGGGGCCGGACGCGATCGTGGTCAACGACGTGCCGCTGCTGGTGGAGGTGGGGCTCGCGCCCACGTACCACCTGGTGGTCGTGGCGGAGACGGCCGTGCCGACGCGGCTGCAGCGGCTGGCGCGGGACCGGGGGATGGACCCGGCGGAGGCCCGGCGGCGGATCGCCGCGCAGGCCGACGACACCCGCCGGCGGGCGGCGGCCGACGTGGTGCTCACCAACGACGGCACCCTCGCCGAGCTGCACGCCGCGGTCGACGCGCTCTGGGCGGACCGACTGCTGCCCTACGAGGCGAACGTCCGCCAACGGCGGGCGGTCCGACCGCCGCGGGTCGAACTGATCGAGGCGGACCCGACGTGGCCGCTGCAGTACGCCCGGCTGGCCGCCCGGATCCGGCACGCCGTCGCCCCGGCCGACCTGCGGATCGACCACATCGGCTCCACGGCGGTCCCCGGCCTCGCCGCCAAGGACGTGATCGACGTCCAGCTCACCGTGCCGCGCCTCGCCGACGCCGACGGGCCGCTGGCCGAGCGTCTCGCCGAGGCGGGTTTCCCGCGCCTGCCCGGCGAGTGGTGGGACACGCCCCGGCTGCCCGGTGACGACCGGTGGGAGAAGCGGCTGCACGGCAGCGCCGACCCGGCCCGGCCGGCGTACCTGCACGTCCGGGTAGCCGGCTCGCCGGGCTGGCGGTACGCGCTGCTGATGCGGGACCACCTGCGGGCGGACCCGGACCAGCGGGCGGCGTATCTGCTGCTCAAGCGCGAGCTGGCCGCCTCCGCGCCGGACGCCGTCACCTACTCGACGGCGAAGGACCCGTGGTTCGACGAGGAGCACCTGCGGGCCGAGGAGTGGGCCGTGCAGACCGGCTGGCGGCCCTGACCGGTCACCGCCCGCCCGACGTGGTGGTGCGTGCGGCGTCGAGTCGGGGCACCGACCCCGGCACCAGGTCGAGCTGCGCCCACGTGTGTGCCCGGGTCGGCAGTTCCAGCCGGCGCAGCAGGCCGGACCGGTCGATCCAGTAGCGCAGCCGCGCGCCGGACGACCGTAGCTCCACCACGTCGACGCCGGTCCCGGCGAGGCTGTCTTCGCGGATCCGTCGGGCGGTGCCGATCGGCGCGGCGGTTCCGGCCCGCAGGGCGGTCGCCACCAGCGTGGTGAGGTCGTCGGCGGGCGCGGCCCGCCAGCCGTCCACCGGCACCGGCAGCGGCGGGCGGCCGGGCGCCTCCACGGTGCCGGGGACGGTGCCCGCCGGCACGTCCGTCCGGGTGGCGCGGCCGGCGTCGTGCCGCACCAGCGTCCGTCGCCCGGGCTGGTCGAGGTCGGCGACGACGAGGTAGGCGTCCCGCCGACTCCAGGTGAGCCAGCCGGCGCCGCGCAGGTTCGTGCCGGGGCCGAGCGGGGCGGTGACCGTGACGGTCGCCCCGCCCACGTCGCGCAGGCGCGCGGGGAGCCGTTCCAGGCGGCGCTGCTCGGCGGGGGTGAGTGTCCGTGGCGTCCCGGGTCGTCCGCCCAGGGCGTCCACCGGGCGCAGGGTGGGCCGGTCGGTGCGGTTGAGCTGCACGGTGACCGGACCGGCGCCGGGCAGCCGGACCTCGAGCCGGTGCAGCCGGGCGTCGCCGTCCACCCACCAGCGCCCGTCCGGAAGCGCGGGCGTGGCGGCGTCGGCGGGGGCCGGCAGCGGCGCGGTCAGGATGTCCACCGGCTGGGCCGCCACGTCGGTCCGGCCGGTCCAGCGCGCCGTGTCGGCGGCCGGCGCGTCGGGCCGGTCGGCCGCGAGCCCGAACAGCAAATCGAGGACGGGGGCGAGGCGCCCGCCGGCGGGCAGTGCGGTCAGGCGCCACCGGTCGGCCGGCGGCACCAGGGGCGGGGGCGCCGGGGTCGGTACGGCGTCGGGGTCCGGCCGCAGGACCACCGTCGACGGCGTGGCCTGGAGGAGCCCTCGGGCGGGGCCCGCGCCCGGTCCACCGACGTCGAGGTAGACCAGGGGGCGGGACCAGTCCACCCAGCCGACCAGTTCGGTGCGCTCGCCGCCGGTTCCCGCCGTCAGACGCACGCCGGCCCGCAGGTCGCGGTAGTTGGTGACCCGCATCGCCGCGAGCCGCGTCCGCTCCTCGGCGGTCAGCGCGCGGGGCGGGTCCGACGGTCGGGGCGCCCAGCTCAGCAGCCCGACGACCAGGGCGACGGCGGAGACCAGGGCCACTGCCGCGAGCACCAGGAGGGTGGTGCGGCGGCGGCCGGTGAGCACCCGGGGAAGCTGACCGGTCTGGGTACCGTCGGGCAGCGGGCGGTGGGGTGCCGGGGGAGGGACGCCGCCGGGGATCCGGCGCCGGCGGGCGCCGCGTGGGGCGGTGCCGGGCGCCGGGGTGCGGGCCGGTGCCGTGTCGCCGGGCGTCGGCGGCGGATCCGGCTCGACGTGGTCGGGGTCGACCGGGTGCGGAGCGCGGCCGGCGGCCGGCGGGCGCTCCGGTTCGGGTGGCGTGCGGCGGCGGCGGGCGGAGGACTCCACGCGAGGTTGAACGGATTTCACCGGCCGGGGGTGACGTGTAGGGGCGCTCGCGGCGGCCGGTCAGCGCCGTCAGCGCGACCACGTCGGGTGCGCACTCCGGAAACGGGTGCTGCGACCCCTGTGCCGGGGGCGGCCGGCCGTCGAGGGCCCGGCCACCGGCCCGGTCGGCCGCCGCGAGCGGCCTACGCGAAAAGCGTAGTCCTGTGGGATGGGGCACACAATGGGAATATCGAAGCCGATCACGGACCGTCGGTAGTCGGCCCGGGGTGTCGGACCCCGGGCGTACCGTGGATGTCATGGCGCTCGACATTCCCCGGCTCGACGGCCGTTTCCAGGTCATCAGTGAGTTCCAGCCGGCCGGTGACCAGCCGGCCGCGATCGACGATCTGGAGCGGCGGGTCCGGCGCGGCGACCGTCACACGGTGCTGCTCGGTGCGACCGGCACCGGCAAGAGCGCCACCACGGCGTGGCTCATCGAGCGGATGCAGCGCCCCACGCTGGTGCTGGCCCCCAACAAGACGCTCTGCGCCCAGCTGGCGAAGGAGTTCAGCGAGCTGCTGCCGCACAACGCGGTGGAGTACTTCGTCTCCTACTACGACTACTACCAGCCCGAGGCGTACATTCCGCAGACCGACACGTACATCGAGAAGGACTCCTCGATCAACGAGGAGGTCGAGCGGCTGCGCCACTCGGCGACGATGTCGCTGCTGACCCGCCGCGACGTGGTGGTGGTCGCCACCGTCTCGGCGATCTACGGCCTGGGCACCCCCGAGGAGTACCTGGACCGCGCCGTCCGGGTCGCCGTCGGCCAGGAGCTGGACCGGGACCAGTTGCTGCGCCGCCTCGTCGACATCCAGTACACCCGCAACGACATGGCCTTCCAGCGGGGCACGTTCCGCGTCCGCGGCGACACCCTGGAGATCATTCCGGCGTACGAGGAGCTGGCGGTCCGGATCGAGCTGTTCGGCGACGAGGTGGAGAAGCTCTACTACCTCAACCCGCTCACCGGTGACGTCGTCCGTGAGGTCGACCACCTGCTGATCTTCCCGGCGACGCACTACGCGGCCGGCCCGGAGCGGATGGAGCGGGCGATCCGCGACATCGAGACCGAGCTGGGTGAGCGGCTGGCCGAGCTGGAGCGGCAGGGCAAGCTGCTGGAGGCGCAGCGGCTGCGGATGCGCACCACGTACGACATCGAGATGATGCGGCAGGTCGGCTTCTGCTCCGGCATCGAGAACTACTCGATGCACATCGACGGTCGGCTGCCCGGCAGCCCGCCGCACTGCCTCCTCGACTACTTTCCGGACGACTTCCTCACCGTCGTCGACGAGTCGCACGTGACGATCCCGCAGATCGGCGGCATGTACGAGGGTGACGCCTCCCGCAAGCGCATGCTGATCGACCACGGCTTCCGGCTGCCCAGCGCCGCCGACAACCGGCCGCTGCGCTTCGACGAGTTCCTGGAGCGGGTCGGCCAGATGGTGTTCCTGTCGGCCACGCCCGGCCCGTGGGAGCTGGAGCACGCCCAGGGCGAGTTCGTCGAGCAGGTGATCCGTCCGACCGGCCTGGTCGACCCGGAGGTGGTCGTCAAGCCGACCAAGGGCCAGATCGACGATCTCATGCACGAGATCAAGCTGCGCACCGAGCGGGACGAGCGGGTCCTGGTCACCACGTTGACCAAGAAGATGGCCGAGGACCTGTCGGACTACCTCCTGGAGAACGGCATCCGCGTGCGGTACCTGCACTCCGAGGTGGACACGCTGCGCCGGGTCGAGCTGCTGCGCGAGCTGCGCAAGGGCGACTACGACGTGCTGGTCGGCATCAACCTGCTGCGCGAGGGCCTCGACCTGCCCGAGGTGTCGCTGGTCGCCATCCTCGACGCGGACAAGGAGGGCTTCCTGCGCAGCGGCCGGTCGCTGATCCAGACGATCGGCCGCGCGGCGCGCAACGTCTCCGGCCAGGTCCACATGTACGCGGACAAGATCACCCCGTCGATGGCGGAGGCGATCGAGGAGACCAACCGCCGGCGGGCCAAGCAGATCGCGCACAACGAGGCGAACGGCATCAGCCCCGAGCCGCTGCGCAAGAAGATCCACGACATTCTCGACGACATCTACCGGGAGGCGGAGGACACCGACACCCGGGTCGGCGGGGCGGTGCGGCAGCTCTCCCGGGGCAAGGCGCCGGTCAAGGAGACCCGCAGCCGGGGTCGGGCCGCCGGTCCCGCCCGGGAGGGGATGGCCCGGGCCGAGCTGGCAGAGCTGATCCAGGAGCTCAACGACCAGATGCTCGCCGCCGCCCGGGAGCTGCAGTTCGAGCTGGCGGCCCGGATCCGCGACGAGATCGCCGAGCTGAAGAAGGAACTGCGGGGCATGGACGCCGCCGGGGTGAAGTGAGCGCCCGGGGATGACCATGGACGAGGTGGTGGTCGGCACGCCGGAGGCGCGGTTGCGCCCGTTCGTCGACCACTACCTCGGCTACCGGGAGACCGCGCCGCTCCCGCTGGTGCGGCGTCAGGCGGCCGGCGCGTTCGTCGTGCTCGTCCTCGGCTGGGGCGACCCGCTGGACGTCGTGGACCCGCGGGCGGCCGCGCCCGGCGCCGTCGGGGTGACCTCGTTCGTCGCCGGCCCGTACGACGGGTGGTGCACGACCACGACACGGGGCGTCGGCACGGGGATCGAGCTGATCCTCACCCCGTTGGCCGCGCGCCGGCTGCTCGACCTGCCACTGGACGAGGTGACCAACCGGGCGGTCGCACTCGACCGGCTGCCCGACCCGTGGCTGGCCCGGCTCGGCGACCGGCTGGCCGGCGAGGCCACCTGGACCCGCCGGTTCGCGCTGCTCGACGCCGCGGTGGCCACCCGACTGGCGGCCACCGCGCCGGTCGACCCCCGGCTGGGGCGGGCCTGGCGACGCCTGGCCGGCACCGCCGGCGGGATCGGCGTCGCCGAGCTGGCCGACGAGCTGGGGTGGAGCCGCCGGCACCTGACCGTCCGCTTCCGGCAGGAGATCGGCGTGTCACCGAAGACCGCCGCCCGGCTGTTGCGGTTCCAGCGGGCGTACGCGACCGTCTCCCGGGACCTGGTGTCCCCGCCGACGCCCGGTGGGGCCGTCCCTCGGCGGGGGTGCGGCGGGTGGGCGGAGCTGGCGGCGTGCTGCGGGTACTACGACCAGTCGCACCTGATCCGGGACTTCCGCGAGTTCACCGGCACCACCCCCGGCGCGCTGGCGGGATCACATTCGTCCAATCCGGCCTGACCGGGTGGCCGACAGGATCGCCCCATGAGAAGCATCTATCCGACCTTCCGCTATCCGGACGGGCGCGGCGCGATCGAGTGGCTGTGCCGGGCGTTCGGCTTCCGGGTGCACGAGGTGCACGAGACACCTGACGGTTCCGTCACGCACGCCGAACTGATTTTCGACGACGGGATCGTCATGGTGGGCACGGGGCCGGGCCCGCGGAGCCGCCCGGCCGACGACGACTACGCGGTCTACGTCGCGGTGGACGATCTGGACGCCCATCACGAACGGGCCCGGGCCGCCGGTGCCGAGATCGTCCGCGCCCCCTTCGACACCGACTACGGCTCCCGCGACTACGCCGCTCGGGACCCGGCCGGCCGGGTCTGGTCCTTCGGCACGTACCGGCCGTGAACGCGGCGGCCCCGGCCGACGGAGCGGCCGGGGCCGGCAGCGCCACACCCGGGAACGTCGCTTTCCGCAAGCGTTGTATTGCGCTGGGTGATCGTCCTGCGTACTCTCCCTCGGTGGGGAGGCGGGAAATGCCGTTGCCAACAAGTCCGGTCATCCGACGCGCGCGACTCGGTGCCGAGCTGCGTCAACTGCGCCGACGGGAGGCACTCACCCTGGAGCAGGTCTGCGACCGGCTCGGCTGGGCCTCCACCTCCAAGCTGTCCCGCATCGAGCTCGGGCAGAGCCGCCCGGACCTCGCCGACGTGCTGGACCTGCTCGACGTCTACCAGGTGCCACCGGCCCAGCGGGACGCGCTCATCGTCATCGCCCGGGACGCCGCCACGAGCCGGGGCTGGTGGCGGGCGCTGGGCGAGATGGGGGAGCGGCAGCGCACGTACGCGGAGCTGGAGGCCGGTGCGGCGAGCATCGTCGACTGGCAGCCCGCCGTCGTGCCCGGGCTGCTCCAGACCCCGGCGTACGCGCGGCTGCGGGTCACCGCCGGCCACCTGGTGGACCCGACGGTGGACGTCGAGGGGGACGTCCGGGCCCGGCTGATCCGGCACGACGTGCTGCGGCGGGAGGACCCACCCCGTTACACGGCGATCCTCGCCGAGGCGGCGTGCGAGGCCGGCGACACACCGCCCGAGGTGTGGCGCGAGCAGCTCCGGCACCTCGTCGACCTGGCCGAGCTGGCGAACGTGACGATCCGCCTGCTGCCCCGCGACCGGGCCCCACGCGGCGGGGTGCAGCCGCTCACGCCGTACTCCTGCTACTCGTTCCCGGATCCGGCCGACCCCCGCACGGTGATGCTGGAGGCGCTGACCACCGACGTCCGGCTGGTCGCACCGGTCGACGTGGACCGGTACGAACGGCTCACCGGGTGGCTGCTGGAGGCCGCGCTGACACCGGAGGAGACGGTCGCGGCGCTGGGCCGGCGGCTCGCCGACTGACGTGGTGGCCGTCGCAGGGTTGACGGCGGCAGCCGCGCGGTCGTCCGGGCCCGGCGCCCCCGAGCCCGTCGGGACCGGCGACCGGCGCGTGCGGACAGCACGATAGGCGTCGGGTACGACAGGGTCAGGCGAGCACGTCGACGAAGTGCTCGACCAGCGGCGGGTTGGCGAAGTGCGGGCCGATCAGCTCGCGCCACCGGGTGAACCGTTCGGTGTTCCGGAAGTTCTCGGTGTGCGCCTCGACCGAGTCCCACTCGACCAGTAGCACGAACCGCGACGGCGACTCCACGCCCCGGGTCATCCGCACCGACCGGCAGCCGGGCGTGCCGGCGAGCACCCGGTGCCCCTCCGCGTACGCCGCGGCGAACTTGTCCTCGTGTCCCGGCAGCACGTCGATCAACGCGACCTCAAGCACCATGTGCGCAGCCTCGCACGGCGGCGCGCGCGGGGTTCGCGGCGGGGGCGGCTTCCCGCCGGCTGGACGGATCTCCAGGGTGATCGGGCGGGAACGGTCCGGCGTCGGCCCGCAGGTGCGGCGCGGTGCCGACTTCCGGCACGGCCTGGTGGTCGGGAAGTCCTACCCGCCGCACGCCGGGCACCACGCGCTGATCGACGCCGCCGCCCGCTGCGCCGCCGTCACCGCAGTCGTGGCACCGTCGCGCCGGGAGTCGATCCCGCTCGACCTGCGGCTGGCCTTGCTGCGTGAGGCGCACGCGGGTGCCCCGTGGGTGCGCTTCGTCGGGACGTACGACGACCATCCGGTCGACTACGCCGATCCGGCGGTCTGGGACCTGCACTGCGCGGTGTTCCGCGCCGGCCGGGCCGGGCGCCGGCCGGGTCGAGGCTGGAGGCTAGCCTCCTAGGAAGCCTTACCCGCGGTGATCGGCGCTATTCCCGTTCGGAGAGGTGGGGAGGGACACCGGACGCCCAAGGTGCGGTCACTGGCCGCAGTGGGTGAGAATGACGGGCGAGGAGGGGAGTATTCCCCTGCGACGGAGTCGTCAGCACGGTCGACCGCCGGCCCCGGTGGCGCGACCCGGCCCCGTCGGTCGCCGTCCCATCCGGGGGCGGCGGCGGAAGAGACCTCCGACAGTCACCAGAGTCAGCGTCACCGGCTCACCGCGCCCCGTGAGGGCGTACGGTGTGCCGGACGTTGCGTGTCTGCCGGAGGAATGAACCTTGGACGTGTCCGGAGCGGTGTGGGCGGGAACGCTCGTCGCACTGACGGCGATCCTGCTCGTCGACCTTCTGATCATCGGTCGGCGCCCGCACGAGCCCAGCGTGCGCGAGTCGAGCCTCTGGGTCGGCTTCTACGTCGCCCTGGCTCTGATCTTCGGCGCGGGCGTCTGGCTCGCGTCCGGGCCGAGCGCGGCGGGCCAGTTCTACACGGGCTGGCTGACCGAGTACAGCCTCTCGGTGGACAACCTCTTCGTCTTCGTGATCATCATGGCCCGCTTCGGCGTGCCCCGGCAGTACCAGCAGAAGGTGCTGCTCGTCGGCATCGTGCTCGCGCTGGTCATGCGTGGCGGCTTCATCGCCGCCGGTGCCGCGCTGATCTCCCAGTTCTCCTGGGTCTTCTACATCTTCGGCGCCTTCCTCATCTACACGGCGGTCAACCTGGCCCGGCAGGGCGAGCCGGACGAGGACGAGTTCACCGAGAACGTGCTGATCCGGTGGAGCCGCCGGGCGCTGCCCATCTCACGCGACTACGACGGCGCGAAGCTCACCACGTACGAGAACGGCCGCCGCCTGTTCACGCCGATGCTGATCGTGATGATCGCGATCGGCACGACCGACCTGATCTTCGCGCTCGACTCGATCCCGGCGATCTTCGGTATCACCCAGGAGCCGTACCTGGTGTTCACCGCGAACGTGTTCGCGCTGATGGGTCTGCGGCAGCTCTACTTCCTGCTCGGCGGCCTGCTGGACCGGCTGATCTACCTCAGCTACGGCCTCGCGGTGGTGCTCGGCTTCATCGGTGTGAAGCTGGTGCTGGAGGCCCTCGCGGACAACAACCTGCCGTTCATCAACGGCGGCGAGCACGTCGCCTGGGCCCCGCACATCCCGATCTGGCTGTCGTTGACGGTCATCCTCGGAACCCTGCTGGCGGCCACCGTGGCGAGCCTGGTCAAGTCGTCCCGGGACCGCCGCCGGGAGCTGGTCAAGGCCCGCGGCTGAGACCCCGGTGACGGCGGGGGTGCTCCGGGTCGGGGCGCCCCCGCCGTCGTTCGTACGGGCTCAGACCCGGTGGGCGGCGACCAGGGTGGCGGTGCGGTCGGCGGGCAGCCGCTCCTCCAGGACGCGGCGCTGCCGGTAGCAGGCGTGCAGCATCCGGCGGTCGTCGCCGGGGCGCGGGTCGGCGGTGACGATGCCGATGTGGTGGATGCCCCGTCCGGGGCGGGCGAAGAAGTAGAGGTCACCGGGGCGCTCGCTGCCGGGCGGCAGGGGCGTGGTGGCGGTGGCCTGGTCGTCGGCGTCGCGGGGCAGCCGTACGTTGAAGCGCCGCCAGGCCAGGTGGACCAGGCCGGAGCAGTCGATGCCGTACGAGGAGACGCCACCCCACACGTACACGACGTCGAGCAGGCGACGGGCGACGGCCAGCACCTCCTCGGCGGTGGGGGCGGCGTCCGCGACGGCGGCGGTGTGCCGGGCGGGGATCCAGAGCGGCACGTCGTGGCCCGGGGCGTGCACCGGCCGCCAGCCGGCCACGACCGGGCCGGCCGTGGCCAGCCGGGTGCCGAGGACGACGCCGGGCAGCTGGACCGGACCGTCGGGCGTGGCGTGCAGGGCGGTGACGGTGGCGTCCACGACGAGCGGGTCGGTGTCGGGGAGCGCGGTCGCCGGGGCGAGCTGGCCGGCCGGGAGCCAGCCGGGGTAGCCGCGCGGGTCCAGCTTGGCGGGCTGTTCCACCGCGACGACGTGTGCCCAGCCGTCGGGACGCAGCTCGGTCACCAGCACCCGCTCGCCGAGCAGGAGCTGGCTGAGCACGCAGTCGCCGACCTGCTGGTCGGCGTCCATTCCGGCGATCCAGGCGGCGATGTCGGTGCGCGGGGCGAGGGCGGGGCTGTCGACCGCGCGTACCGCCTCCGGGGAGGCCCACAGGGTGGCGACACCGACCCGGACGACGGCCTCGCGGCCGGTTTGCAGCTCCACGGTCCACCCCCAGGTCACGCCGCCCGCTGCCGCGACGATATGAAAGTTTCCGCCAAAGATCAATCGACCTGCTGAATCTTTGCTTCAGCGAGCGCGTCGATCCCGAGGCCCGGAGCGTCGGCGAGGACCACCGACGCGCCCTCGTACCGGGGACCGCCGCGAACCGGCGACCAGGCCAGCCACCACGCCGCGTCCAGGTCCGGGACGGCGGTCGTGCCGTACGCCGCGACCAGGCTGGCCGCCGCGCCGATACCGACCTGGGTCTCCATCATGGAGCCGACGACCGTGCCCATGCCATGGGCCACGGCGAGGTCGAGCAGGGTACGGGCGACGTGCAGGCCGCCGCACTTGGCGAGCTTGACGTTCACCAGGTCGGCCGCGCGCCGGCGGATCACCTCGACCAGGTCCCGGACACCGAAGACCGCCTCGTCGGCGAGGATCGGCGTGGACACCCGTTCGCTGACCCAGGCCAGGCCGTCCAGGTCCCACCGGGGGACCGGCTGCTCCACCAGTTCCACATCCAGCCCCGCGTCCTCGATGCCCCGGATCACCCGGACGGCGTCGCGGGGCGTCCAGCCCTGGTTGGCGTCGAGCCGGATGCGGACCCGCGCGCCGACCGCGGAGCGGACCGCGCGTACCCGGTCCAGGTCGCCGGCCGCGTCCGTGCCGACCTTGAGCTTGAGCACGTCGAAGCCCTCGGACCGGCGCGCCCGGGCGGCGGCCGCGAGGTCCACCGCGTCGCCGGCGGCGAGCGTGACGTCCGTCGGGACGCGCAGGGCCGTGCCCCCGAGCAGCCGCACCAGCGGTACGCCGAGCCGCCGGGCGGCCAGATCGTGCAGGGCGACGTCGACGGCCGACTTGGCGGCCTCGTTGCCGGCCACGGCCCGCCCCACCTCGGTGCAGCGGGCCACCAGGTCGTCCGGGTCCCGGCCGGTGAGCAGCGGGCCGAGCACCTCGCGGACGCACGCCTCGGAGCCGGCCGTCGACGCCCCGGTCACCTGCCACACCTGCGGCGCCTCGCCGACGCCGCGGCGCCCGTCGGCGTCGACGACCTCCGCGACGAGGGTGTCGACGGTGGTGGTGCGGCGCAGCGCGGTGACGAACGGGGTGTGCAGGGGCGCGGAGAGCCGGTGGGTGCGTACCGCGGTGATCGTCATGTCGGGCACCCTATAGGGGGACGGGCAGGCGATGGGGAGGCCGGATGAGCGAGCGGATCACGCACAGCCGACTGGTGCCGCGGGGCGCCGCCGAGCGCGGCGGGGCGGCGGCATGAGGGCGCGCGAGTGGGATCTGGTGGGCGCGCCGAACGCGCGTGACCTCGGCGGACTGGTCGGGGCGGACGGGCGGCGGGTACGCCCCGGGGTGCTCATCCGCACCCCGGCGCTGGGTCGGTTGACCGACGAGGACCTGCCGGTGCTGGCGAAGCTGGGGCCGTCCTGCGTGGTGGATTTGCGGGACGCCTCGGAGCAGGCGGTCGCCCCGCCGGACCGGCTGCCGGGCGAGTCGCGGGTGGTGCACCTGCCGGTGCACGACGCGGCGCACCCGGTCTTCACGTACGTGTCGGCGGTGCTGCTCGGCCACGACCTCGGGGCGTACGCGGAACTCGCCGGGCAGGGCACTCCGGCGGCGATGACGGCGATCTACCGGTGGTTCGTGACCGGGGAGTCGGCGCGGGTCGGGTTCGGCACCGCCGTGCGGCTGGCGGCCGAGGCGGACAATCTGCCGTTGCTCTACCACTGCTCGGCCGGCAAGGACCGCACCGGCTGGCTGACGGTGGTGCTGCTGCACGCGCTCGGGGTGGACGAGGCGGCGGTCCGCGCCGACTACCTGGCCAACAACCCGCTGACGGAGAGCCTGCGCGAGGTGATCCTGACCGCGATGCGCCGGCGGCAGCCGGACCTGGACGTCGACGCGGTACGCCCGGTGCTGGAGGTGCGCGACGAGTACCTCGACGCCGCGTACGACGAGGTGCGGCGGGTGCACGGGTCGTTCGGGGCGTACCTGCGCGACGGGCTCGGGGTGAACGACGATCTGGTCACGGCGCTGCGGGCGCGGCTGCTGGAGTGACCGGTGCGGGAGCGGTGGGGCGGGCGGCCCAGCCCGTGACGATGAGGGCCTGACCTGCGGCGTAGGTGGCCATCACCCAGATCGGTGGGCCGGGCAGGGTCCCCACTCCGGCGACGCCGGTGGCGATGAGCAGGTCGGAGCCGAGGAAGAGCGCGCCACCGAGGCCGACGCGCCAGCCGTGCGCGGCGGCGGTGCTCGCCATGGTGGCCAGGGCCGCCGCGTACCCGGCGACGGGCACCGCCAGGCCGGCGTCGCTCAGCCCCGGCCACATCCAGGCGAGCGCGGCGACGGTCAGCACCGCGTACCCCAGCGGGACGGCGGCCAGCGGCGGGCGGCGCAGCGCGGCGGCGGCGCCGCCCCGGGTGAAGGCCGCGACGTAGCAGACGTGCGCGGCCAGGAACAGCGCCATCCCGGCGAGGAAGGCCGCGTCGCCGTCGCCGAGCAGCGCGACGTCGCCGCCGGTGGAGAAGGCCAGCGCGGCGAGGACGAGCCGGTCGGGCCGGGCGCCGCGGTCGGTGCCGGCCCGCCAGAGGTATACGGCGAGCAGCGGCATCAGCAGCGGCTTGGTGAGGAGTTCACCGATGGCGCTGCCGGTGGCGTTGGCGAGCAGGTTCGCGGCGGCCACGACGGCGAACGCGGCCAGCAGGACACGACGGGACGGCATGGTGGCTCCTCGCGGCGCAGCGGTCAGTTCAGGTTGTGGCGGGCGTTCCAGGCCTCGCGGGAGATGCGGGCGATGAGGCGGCAGGCGTCGTCCTCGACGTCCTCGCCGCTCGGTCCGCCGTCGGCGGCGTCGGTGGTGGTGCAGACGGCGATGACGTACGGGGGCGCGTCGTCGGGCGCGACGACGCCGACGCCGTGGCGGACGCCGCGGACCCAGCCGTTCTTGTGGGCGATGCGCGTGCCGGCGGGCAGGCCGGCGGCGAGGTCCTCGCGGTGCTCCTGCGCGGCGAGGGTGTCGAGCATCGCGGCGCAGCTCTCCGGTGCGGCCAGCCGGCCGGGCCGGGCGGCGCCGCGCGCCAGGCCGCCGAGGAGAGCGGCCAGGTCGGCGGCGGTGACCAGGTTGGTGATGCCGGCGTCCCGGGCGGCGAAGTCCTCGATGCCGCGGCCGGTGACGCTGTGCCGGGCTCCGGCGCGGGCCCACACGTCGGCCACGGCCGGCAGGCCGACCTGGTCGATGATCACGTTGGTGGCGAGGTTGCTGGACCGGACGATCATGCGCTCGGCGAGCCAGCGCAGGGGTGCGGCGCCGCCGGCCCGGTCCCAGACGGTGTCGTCGTTGTCGTAGTGCTGGGCGCAGGAGAAGCGGGGCGCGCCGGGCAGCGCGGAGTCGAACTCGTTGCGGACCGGGGCCGGAGCGTCGAGGTCGAGGCGGCCGGCCTCGGCGGCGCGGTGCAGCGCCACCAGCACGGCCACCTTCATCGTGCTCGCCGCGTAGTGGGTCGCGTCCGGGTGCCGGGTCCAGGTGGGGGGCGTGTCGAGGCGGCCCACGTACGCGGACACGGTGCCGGGCACCCGGTCGAGGTGGGCGTCCAGCGCGTCGAAGATCACCCGCCGAGGGTAGCGGTGCGCAGGGGCCCCGCACCACGACGGCGTGGTGCGGGGCCCCTGCCGGTGCTCAGCCGGCGTGCTTGCGGCGGGCGGCGGTGCGCGCCCGCTGCGTCTGGTCGAGCACCACCTTGCGGATGCGGACCGCCGCCGGGGTCACCTCGACGCACTCGTCCTCGCGGCAGAACTCGAGGGCCTGCTCCAGCGACAACTTCCGCGGCGGGATCAGCTTCTCGGTCTCGTCCGCCGTGGAGGAGCGCATGTTGGTGAGCTTCTTCTCCTTGGTGATGTTGACGTCCATGTCGTCGGAGCGGGAGTTCTCCCCGACGATCATGCCCTCGTACACCTCGGTGCCGGGCTCGACGAAGAGCTGGCCACGCTCCTGGAGGTTGGTCATGGCGAACGCGGTGACGGAGCCGGACCGGTCGGCCACCAGGGAGCCGTTGTTGCGGGTCCGCAGCTCGCCGAACCACGGCTCGTACGACTCGAAGACGTGGTGCAGGATGCCGGTGCCCCGGGTCTCGGTGAGGAACTCGGTGCGGAAGCCGATGAGGCCGCGCGCGGGGACGAGCCACTCCATGCGGATCCAGCCGGTCCCGTGGTTGACCAGCTGTTCCATCCGGCCCTTGCGGGTGGCGAGGAGCTGGGTGATCGCGCCCAGGTACTCCTCCGGGGCGTCGATGGTCAGCCGCTCCACCGGCTCGCAGGTCTTTCCGTCGATCTCCTTGGTGACGACCTGCGGCTTGCCGACGGTCAGCTCGTACGACTCGCGGCGCATCTGCTCGACCAGGATCGCGAGGGCCAGTTCACCGCGGCCCTGCACCTCCCACGCGTCGGGGCGCTCGGTGGGCAGCACCCGCAGCGACACGTTGCCGATCAGCTCCTTGTCGAGCCGGTCCTTGACCATGCGGGCGGTGACCTTGGCGCCCTTGACCCGGCCGACCAGCGGCGAGGTGTTGGTGCCGATGGTCATCGAGATGGCCGGCTCGTCGACGGTGATCAGCGGCAGCGGCTGCGGGTCCTCGGCGTCGGCGAGCGTCTCACCGATCATGATCTCCGGGATGCCGGCCACGGCGATGATGTCGCCCGGCCCGGCGGAGTCGGCGGGCTTGCGCTCCAGGCCCTCGGTCATCAGCAGCTCGGAGATGCGGACCCGCTGGGTGCTGCCGTCGGTGCGGCACCAGGCCACGGTCTGGCCCTTGGCGATCGTCCCCTGCCGCACCCGGCACAGCGCGAGCCGGCCGAGGAACGGCGAGGCGTCGAGGTTGGTGACGTGCGCCTGGAGCGGGGCCTCCTCGTCGTACGCGGGCGGCGGGATGGTGTCGAGCAGGGTGCGGAACAGCGGTTCCAGGTTGTGGCTGTCCTGCGGGACCGAGCCGTCGGCGGGCTGGGTGAGCGAGGCGATGCCGTCGCGGGCGCACGCGTAGACGATCGGGAAGTCGATCTGCTCCTCGTCGGCGTCGAGGTCGAGGAACAGCTCGTACGTGTCGTCCACGACCTCCTTGATCCGGGCGTCGGGGCGGTCCACCTTGTTGATCACCAGGATGATCGGCATCCGGGCCTTGAGCGCCTTGCGGAGCACGAACCGGGTCTGCGGCAGCGGGCCCTCGCTGGCGTCGACCAGCAGCACGACGCCGTCGACCATGGTGAGGCCGCGCTCCACCTCGCCGCCGAAGTCGGCGTGCCCGGGGGTGTCGATGATGTTGATGGTGACCGGGTCGGACCCGTCCGTCGGCAGGTACCGCACGCCGGTGTTCTTGGCGAGGATGGTGATGCCCTTCTCCCGCTCGAGGTCCATCGAGTCCATGACCCGCTCGGTCACCTCACCACGGGCGCCGTAGGCGCCGGCCTGCCGCAACATGGCGTCGACCAGGGTCGTCTTGCCGTGGTCGACGTGGGCGATGATGGCGACGTTGCGGAGGTCGGTGCGAAGCTGCATACCCTCCATACTCTCCTGTCTGCGGTTGCCGGGGTCGCGTCGGGGTGATCCCCCAGTTGGCCCGGGTCTCTGGCGAAACATGTGTCCCAGCCGTTGGCACGACTGGCATGCTGACCCTCGTGTTCATGGGGGTCAGATGCACGACCTGGTGACCGCACTGCAGGGCCTGCCGCCCCTGCTGATCTACCTGGTCGCCGCCCTGATCGTCGCGGCGGAGACCGCCGTGATCTTCGGACTGCTGGTGCCGGGCGAGGCGACCCTGCTGCTGGTCGGTTTCCTAGCGTACGCGGGGACGTTACGGCTCGGCCCGGCGCTGCTGGTGATGGTGGGCGCGGCCGTGATCGGAGACACACTCGCCTTCCGCGCCGGCCGCCGGTACGGGCCGCGGCTGCGCGCGAGCCGCTTCGGCGCCCGGATCGGTCCGCAGCGGTGGAGCCGGGCGGACGCGATGCTCGGCCGGCTGGGCGGCCGGGGCGTGTTCACCGCCCGCTGGGTGGCCTTCGCCCGGACCCTGGTGCCCCGGCTGGCCGGGGCGGCGGACATGCCGTACCGGCGGTTCGCGCCGTTCAACCTGGCCGGGGTGGTGACCTGGGTGGGTGCCTCCGTGCTCGCCGGCAACCTGGCCGGCGAGTCGTACGAGACGGTGTCGCACCTGCTGGGCCGGGCCACCGGGGCGGTGCTGGTGCTGCTGGGCGCGGTGGTCGCGGTGCTGCTGGTCGGGCGCTGGCTGGGCCGCAACCCGGATCCGGTCCGGGCGCTGCTGGCCCGGGCGGGCGCGCTGCCGCCGGTGCGCTGGCTCACCGGCCGGTACGGGGTGCTGTTCTTCCTGCTCGCCATGCACATCGGGCCCGGCTGGACCCTGCTGCTCAACCTGGCCGCCGGTCTCCTGCTGCTCTTCCTGGCCGGGCTCGCCGTCGCCTGGGTGCTCGGCGCCGTGGTCCGGCACAGCGGCCTGTCGGTGGTCGACGGCGCGATCGCCGACTGGTTCGCGGCCCGCCGCACCCCGGAGGCCGTCGACGTGACCCTCACGGTCGTGTCGGTGCTGCGCGGGCCGGTGCTGATCGTGGTGGTGGCGGTCGTGGCCGGCGTGCTGGCCTGGCGGCACCGGCCCTGGCAGGCCGACCTGCTCAGCGTGCTCGGCACCGCCGGCGCGTTCGTGCCGCTGGTGGTGCTCGCGGCGGCGGCCGACCTGGCCCGCCCGGACGGGTCCGGGCCGCCGGTCCTGTTCCCGACCCAGGACGCGGTGGTCACCGCGAGCCTGTGCACCCTCGCGTGGCTGCTGTCCCGGGGCGCGCGCTGGCCGGTGGCGGTCGCCGCCTGGACGGTCGCCGCCGCCGGCGTCGTCGGCGTCGGCGGCGCCCGGCTCTACCTGGGCCTGAGCACGGGCAGCAGCGCCCTCACCGGGCTCCTGCTCGGGGTGGCCTGGACGGCGGTGTTCATGGTGGCGTGGGTGACCCGCGACCGGGCGGTGGGCGTGCAGCCGCCGGCCGCCGGCCCGCCGCACGTGACCGCCGGCACACCACCGGCACGAGGCGCCGACGGCGCGGCGGTCGCCGACGTGCCGGGCGATGCCGTCGCGGAGCCGCCGGCCGCCGCTGCCGCCGCGCCGCCGGAGCAGGCGGTCGGCGGCTCGCCGGGCACCCGCGGGGCCGCCGCGGCCACCATGCCGGGGGCCGACGCGCCCGCCGCCGACCGGCCCGGCGACGCCTGACCCGACGGGCCCACGTCGGCGCCGGGTCCGCGTGCCCGTCCGGCGCGGGGCGGCGGCTCACCGTCGACTCCTGTTACCGTGCGGCGGTCACCGGGGGAAGGGGTCGACATGCGAGGAGGCCGTGGGGCCACGGCGACGCTCACGGCGCTTGTGCTGGCCGCCGGGCTCGCCGGGTGCGCGCGCGACCGGGCCGCCGCGCCTGAGATCGCGGCCCCGGTCGGTGCGACGGCCGAGGCGAGCGCCGCACCGGCCGGTGAGACCGACGCCGCCACAGCGACCGCGACACCGCCCGCGCGGGAGTCGATGGGAGCGGCGCCGCGGCGCAGCCCGTCGCCCAGCGCCCGGCCCACGCACCGGCCGACCCGCGCCACCGCTCCCCGCGCCGCGGCGAAGCCGCCGACCGAGACGAAGGTGCCGCCGCCACCGCCGAAGCCGGCACCGACCGCCTGCACGCCCCGCTACGAGGGCACCCAGGCCACCCGCGCGCAGGTAAAGGCGGCGCTCGGCGACGCGGCGGCGAAGACGTACTGGCCGACGTCCGCTCCCGACATCCGGATCCCGCTGCCCCTGGTCAAGGCGACCGCCTGGCAGGAGAGCGGCTGGCAGTCCAACATCGTCGCCTGCGACGGCGGCATCGGGCTGATGCAGGTGATGCCCGCGACGGCCGACTGGATGAACCAGCGGTTCGGGCAGAGCTACGACGTGCGTGACTACCGCGACAACGCCTACCTCGGCGCCAACTACCTGGCCTGGCTGACGAAGTACATCGGCGACATGTACTTCGAGGCCGACTACCGGCTGGACGCGGCCCTGTGCACCACCGAGCTGAACTCGTGCCTGCTCAACGCGGTGATCGCCGCGTACAACTACGGGCACGGCGCGGTCGCCCGCGAGGGGGAGCCGCTCACCATCCCGAACCCGCAGTACGTGCGCAACGTCCGCGCCCTCATGACCGAGTGCGTCTGCCTCTCGTACTGAGGGGTTGCGGCGCGGGGACGCCGCAACCCCTGCCGACCGTACGGTCAGTCGTGCGCGGTGACCGGCTCACGCGGTGCTGGCGCCTGCGCCCCGGCCTCCCGGCGGACCCGGCCCGGCCACCAGAACCGGTCGCCCAGCACGAACGCCAGCGCCGGCACGAGGACCGTCCGCACGAGCAGCGTGTCGAGCAGGACGCCGATGCAGACGATGACGCCGATCTGGGTCAGCAGGATCAGCGGCAGCACGCCGAGGACGGCGAAGACCGCCGCGAGCAGCACGCCGGCGCTCGTGATTACCCCGCCGGTGACCCGCAGGGCGGAGAGCATCCCGTCGCGGGTGCCCGCCCGGCGGGCGTCCTCGCGGGCCCGGGTGACGAGGAAGATGTTGTAGTCGACGCCGAGCGCCACGAGGAACACGAACGCCAGCAGGATGACGCCGCTGTCCAGCGCGGGGAAGTCCAGCACGTGGTCGAAGAGCAGCCACGCCGCCCCGAGACTGGCGAAGAACGACGCGATGACGGTGAGCACGAGCAGCGCCGGGGCGAGCAGGCCCCGCAGCAGCAGCACCAGGACGGCCGCGACCAGCAGCAGGATGATCGGCAGGATCAGCCGCAGGTCCTTCGCGTTGGCCTCGGCGGTGTCGTAGGTGGCGGCGACCGTGCCGCCCACCACGGCCCCGTCGAGCGCACCGGCGCCGTCCACGGTGGGCGGGGCGGAGCCGGGGACCGTGGCGACCGCGTCCCGCAGCGCCTCGATGGCGCGGTCGGACGCGGCGGTGCCCGGCTCGGCCTCCAGCACCACGTCGACCTGGGCGACGGTGGCGCCGGCGCTGCCGGGCCGCGCCGACGCGACGCCGGTCACCGCTGCGGCGGCCTCGGTGACCGCCCCCGCCGCGGCCGGGTTGGTGAGTACGGCGACCGGCTGCGTCGTCCCGGCCGGGAAGGCCTTCGCGAGGGTCTGCGCCCCGGCGACCGCCTCCGGCTCCACCCGGAACTGCTCGGTCTCCGACAGGCCGGTGCGGATGCCCAGCCCGCCCAGGGCGAGGCCGACCAGCAGTAGCGTCGCCAGGGCGGCGACGGACACCGGCCGTCGGACGACACCGGCGCCCAGCCGGCCCCACAGCCGGCCCTCGCGGACCGCGCCGCCGACCCGGGGCACGAACGGCCAGAACAGGCCGCGACCGAGGAGCACCAGCGCGGCGGGGAGCACGAGCAGGGCCGAGAGCATGGCGAGGACGACGCCCGTCGCGCAGGCCACCGCCAGCGCCCGGTTGGTCTCCTGCTCGGACAGCAGCAGCGTGAGCACGCCGAGCACCACGGTGGTTCCGCTGGCCAGGATGGGTTCGGCGGTGCGGCGCAGCGCGGCGCGCATGGCCCGGAAGCGGTCCGCCTCGCGGCGCAGCTCCTCCCGGTAGCGGGCGATGAGCAGCAGGGCGTAGTCGGTGGCGGCACCGAAGACCAGGACGCTGGCGATGCCGGTGACGGCGCCCTCCTGGAGGTTGATGCCGACCGCGGGGACGATCGTGTCGACGGCCCGCAGGGTCAGCTGCTCGGTCGCCGCGACCACCACCAGCGGCACGATCCACAGGAACGGGCTGCGGTACGTGACGAGCAGCAGCAGCGCCACCACCCCGGCGGTCACCGCGAGCAGGGTCACGTCGGCGCCCTCGAAGACCTTGGTGAGGTCGGCGGTGAACGCCGGCCCACCGGTCACGTCGACGGTGAGGCCCGCGGGCGCGTCGTCGAGCGCGGCGCGTAGCCGCTCCACGGTGTCGGCGACCTGCTCCTGACCGCCGGCGGTGGACAGCGGCACGGCGACCAGCGCGACCGTGCCGTCCGGGGAGAACTGCGGGGGAGCGACCTGTCCGCCGACGGCGAACCGGCTCAGGTCGCCGGCTTGCGCGGCGAGCGCTTCCCGGTCGGCGGCGGTGAGCGGCCCCCCGTCGGCGCGGCTGGCGACGACGAGGGCCGGCTGGACGTCGCTGGACGGGAGCTGCTCCTGGAGCCGCTCCACCTGGGTGGACTGCCACTCCACCGACAGCCCGGTGGACGACACGGGTGCGGGGTTGTCGGGCTTCGGCAGGCCGAACACGGCGGCACCGAGGACGATCGCGGCGACCACGGTGAGCCACGCGGCCAACCGGCCGCGGGCGACGTGGGTGAACAGGGACATCGTTTCCTCACGGGGCTGGATGGGAAACCGCTCGACGGCCAGGAATGTCCGGGTCATCGAGTATCTCGATGAGCGAGATTATCGGCCGCTGAGTTATGCTGCAACCGGACCGAGACGAGGAGATGCGGCGGGACGTGGCAGGTCACGGCATGTACCGGCGGCGCGACACGCGACGTGAGCAGCTGGTCGCGGAGATCACCAACAACCTCCGGCGGTACGCGGTGGACGCCCAGCACGTCGGCCACGCCTTCGCCGGGCTGCACGGTCTGGGCGCCACCGACCTGCAGGCCCTGATCGCGGTCATGGACGCCGAGCTGCGGGGCGACCCGATCACCCCCGGCCGCCTCGGCGAGCAGCTCAACCTGTCGTCCGGGTCGGTCACCGCGCTGATCGACCGGCTGGAGCGCGCCGGTCACATCCGGCGCGACCGCGACGCCACCGACCGGCGCAAGGTCCTGCTGCACTACGCCGACCGGGGCGCCGCCGTGGCCATGGAGTTCTTCCAGCCGCTCGGGCGGCGCACCGACGCGGTGATGGCCGACTTCACCGACGACGAGTTGGAGACCGTCCACCGGTTCATGACGGCGATGAGCGCCACGGTCCGGGAACACCGCGACGCCGTACGCGCCGCATCACCGCGGCGGACGAACGGCTGACCCGTCGTGCTCACGGCGCTGGCGACCCGGCTGGCCACGGCGGTGCTGCGGCTCCCACCACCCCGGACCCGGCGGGTCGCCCTGACCCGCGACCTCCCGGTTCGGGTCCGCGACGGCGTGGCGCTGCGCACCGACCACCACGCGCCGGACCTGCCGGGCGCCCCGACCGTGCTGATCCGCACCCCGTACGGGCGGGGCGGCCCGATGCGCCTGCTGGGCCGGCTCGCCGCCGAGCGGGGCTACCACGTGGTGATCCAGTCCTGCCGGGGCACGCACGGCTCCGGCGGCGTGTTCGACCCGCTCGTCCACGAGCGCGACGACGGTCTGGACACCCTCGACTGGCTGCGCCGCCAGCCCTGGTGGAGCGGCGCGTTCGGGATGTTCGGCGCCAGCTATCAGGGCTTCGTCCAGTGGGCCCTGGCCGCCGACGCCGGGGCGGAGCTGCGCGCGATGGTGGCGGTCGTGACCGCCTCCGGCACCCGCGACTCGACGTACGCGGGGGAGTCCTTCGCCCTGGACACCGTGCTCACCTGGGCGGAGCTCCTCCAGGCGCAGACCGTGCCCTGGCTCGCCCGGCAGTGGGAACTCAAGCGGGGCCAGCCGCGGCTCGCCGCTGCGCTCGCGCACCTGCCGCTGGCCGAGGCGGACCGGGTGGCCACCGGGGTCACCGTGCCCTTCTTCCAGGAGTGGCTGCGCCACCACACGCCCGACGCCGCGTACTGGCGTACCCGGATATTCGGCGACCGTCTCGCGGAGGTCCGCGCTCCCGTCGCCATGATCAGCGGCTGGCACGACATCTTCCTCCCGGCGCAGCTGCGTGACTTCGCGGCGCTGCGTGCCGCCGGCGGCCGACCCCGGCTCACCGTCGGGCCGTGGACGCACGGGAGCCCCGGGCTCTTCGTGGCCTCCCTGCGCGACGGCCTCGACTGGCTCGACGAACACCTCGGCGGGCGGCCGGCGCCCGGACGCGCCCCGGTTCGGGTGCACGTCGGCGGGGCCGGCGGTGGCTGGCGGGACCTGCCCGACTGGCCGCCGCCCGCCACGCCCACCACCTGGCACCTGCACCCGTACGGCGGGCTGAGCACCGCGCCGCCGGTGGAGTCCGCCCCCGACGGCTTCTGGTACGACCCGGCCGACCCCACCCCGTCGTTGGGCGGCCCGCTGCTCGTCGCCCAGCGGGCCGGGCCGGTGGACAACCGTCCCGTCGAGGCCCGCCCTGACGTGCTGACCTGGACCAGCGAGGTCCTGCCGGCTCCGGTGGAGGTGGTCGGGCCGGTCCGGGCGGAGATCTTCGTCCGAAGTGACCTGTCCCACCTGGACGTCTTCGTGCGACTGTGCGACGTGGACGCCCGGGGCCGGTCCTGGAACGTGTGCGACGGGCTGGTCCGGGTGACGCCGGACGGGTTCCGCGCCGACGAGACCGGTGCCGTCCGGGTGCCGGTGCAGCTGTGGCCCACGGCGCACCGGTTCGCGGCCGGTCACCGGCTGCGGGTGCAGGTGTCCGGCGGCGCGCACCCCCGGTACGCGCGCAACCCCGGCACCGGCGAGCCCCTCAGCACGGCGGTCACTCTGCGTGCTGGATGGCGGGAGATCCTGCACGACTCACGGCACCCGTCCGCCGTCGTGCTCCCCATCGTCCACTCCGGCTCCTACCTGTCTCCACGGTAAACAGTGCCACTCTGAACTGGGCGTTTATTGTCCGGCGGGTTATGGTTGAGCCACGCCCGGCGCTGTGCGCATCACGGCCGGGCTCGCTCGTAAGGCCCCCACCCCGCGTACGCGGTGTCACCGTCGTGCCCGGCCCCCGATCATCCGCAAGGGGGACCCATGACGCGGGCTCCGGAAAACCTGCTGGCCGTTCGCGGCCTGCTCCTCACCCACCTCAACGTCGACCCGAACACCGTCCGGAGCCAGGACCTCGAACCGGCCGAGGTGGGCATCGTCGGCGACTCCAACCACCGGGGCGGCTACCACTGCGGGTCCGACCGGGTGGTGGCCAACGACTACTCGGTCGTCGAGTCGCCGCGGGACTCCGCCGGGCTGACCCTCGACGCCGCCGCGCTCGACGTCGGAACCTTCGAGGTCCGCTCCGGCGGCGGTACCCACACCCTGCGCACCTTCTCGATCTGGTGCGTCCAGCAGTGCGTCGCCAACGCCGCGGACGCCCGGGACATCCGCGAGATCATCTACAGCCCGGACGGCCGGACCGTCCGTCGGTGGGACCGGCTCGGCCGGCGTACCAGCGGTGACAGCTCTCACCTGTGGCACACGCACTTCAGCTTCTTCCGCGACTCGATCAAGGCGGGCCGGGACCAGACCCCCCTCTTCCGCCGCTACCTGACCAGCATGGGACTCCTGGAGGACGTCATGAGCGAGAAGGCCGAGCAGCAGATCGACAGCGTGTTCACCGGGATGTTCATCGGTGGCAACAGCATGGGCCGCCGGGTCGACCCGGACGGCTCGGGATCCAGGCCGGCCAGCAACAGTCTCGTGGCCAAGCTCGACTACACCATGCAGCGCCTGGACGTGCTGGTCAACCAGCTCACGGCGCTGTCCAACCGCGACTTCACCGACGAGCAGGCGATCGTCACCGGGGTGCTGGCCAGTCTCACCCCGGAGAAGATCGCCGCGGCGATCCCACCGACGCTCGCCCAGCAGGTGGCCGACGAGCTGGCCCGCCGCCTGACCGCCTGACCGGTGCGCCGGCCCGGGGTCGGCGGGCCGCCGCCCCGTGCGGGGATCGCCCGGAACCTCCCGCCGGGCCGCCCCGGTATTCGGCAAGAAGCATTGCGCAAGAACTATTGCTGAACTAGCCTCCGAGGCATGGAGAGACAGAACGTCCGCACGGTCACCGACGCCAGGGTGCTCGCGCTGCTCGCCCACCCCCTGCGCCGCAGGCTCATGGACGTCCTCAAGGTTGACGGCCCGTCGACGGTCGGGATGCTGGCCGAGCGCACCGGGCAGGCACCGGCCAACGTCAGCCACCACATGCGGATGCTGGCCGGTGTCGACCTGGTGGAGGAGGTTCCCGAACGCGCCCGCGACCGGCGGGAACGCTGGTGGCGGCTGGTGAACCGGGCGGTGCGGTGGTCCGCCACCGACTTCGCCGGTGACCCGGCGACTCGGGCCGTCGCCGACGCGGCCGCCACCCTGAACATGGAACGCCACGCCGCGCTCGTCCACGCGTGGCAGGGCGCCGACGACGAGGCGCGTACGGCCTGGGGGGAGGGGCCGTTCTCCACCGACCGTTGGCTGCGCCTCACCCCGGAGGAACTGGCGGAGCTCGGCCGCCAGATCACCGACCTGCTCGCCCGCTGGGCCGAGCGGGAGGTGCCCGACGACGGTCGCGTCCGCGACTCCGTCTTCGTGTTCGCCCACGGCGTCCCGGCCCGACCGTGAGCCGCGCCGGGACGCGGGCCGCCGACCCGGTACGGCCGACCGCCGGGAAGGATCCCGACTCCACGTCGACCGGCCCGTCGGTCGACACGCTCGGTGTGCCGGCACGGGGGCTGTGGCACGAGCGCAACTTCCGTCTGCTGTGGATCGGGCAGGCGGCCAGCAGCGTCGGCAGCAACGTGACCGTGGTGGCGCTCCCCCTGGTGGCCGTCGCCGTGCTGGACGCCACCCCGTTCGCCGTCACCGTCCTGACCGCGGCCGCGTGGCTGCCCTGGCTGCTGGTCGGTCTGCCCGCCGGGGCGTGGGTGGACCGGCTGCCGCGCCGGCCCGTGATGATCGCCTGCGACCTGCTGTCCGCGGCGCTGTTCCTCAGCGTCCCGGTCACCGCGGTGCTCGGCGTGCTCACCATCGGTCAGCTGCTCGCGGTCGCCCTGGGCGCGGGGCTGGCCAAGGTCTTCTTCGAGACGGCCGACCAGGCGTACCTGCCCGTGGTGCTCCGTCCGGAGCAGGTGCCGGGCGGAAACGCCCGCCTGCAGGCCACCCGCACGGCGAGCTACCTGCTCGGCCCCGGCATCGCCGGCCTGGTGGCGCAGGCCGTGGGCGCCGTTGCCGCACTCCTGCTCGACGTGGTGAGCTTCCTGCTCTCCGCCCTGTGCCTGTCGCGCATCCGGGTGGACGAGCGCCGCCCCTCGCGTACCCGGGCGCGCCGCCGTCTGCGACGCGAGATCGCCGAAGGCGTCCGCGTCGTCGCCCACGACCCGTACCTCCGGGTCCTGACCGTCTTCGGGGCGGCCAGCAACTTCGGCCTGACCGGCTACCAGGCTCTGATGGTGGTCTTCCTGGTCCGCGACGTGCACCTCGCGCCGGGGCTGGTCGGCCTGCTCCTGGCGGCGATGAGCGCCGGCGGGATCGTGGGCGCGTTGCTGGCCACGGCGGTGGGCCGATGGTGCGGGACGGCCCGCGCCCTGCTGGTGGCCGCGGCGTTCACCGGTCCGCCGGCCCTGCTCATCCCCCTCGCGGCGCCCGGCTGGCGGCTGGGGTGCCTGGCCCTGGGCGGTGCACTGGTGAGCTTCGGGGTCGCGGTCGGCAACGTCGTCAAGGGCAGCTTCCGGCAGACGTACACCCCGCAGCATCTGCTGGGGCGCGTCACGGTCAGCATGCAGCTGCTGAACTACGGGACGATCCCCGTCGCCGCCCTGGCCGGCGGCGTGCTCGCCGGCATCCTGGGAGCCGGCCCCGCGATCGCGGTGATGACCGGCTGGTTGGCGCTCACGCCGCTGATCCTGCTGGTCGGTCCGCTGCGCCACCGCCGGGACCTGCCGGTGGCGCAGCTCGCGGTCTGACCGCGGGAGCGGCGGCGGCCGGACCCGGCCGCCGCCGGCGCCACGGATCAGATCGGACGGACGTTGTCCGCCTGCGGGCCCTTCTGGCCCTGGGTCACCTCGAACTCGACCTTCTGGCCCTCGTTCAGCTCCCGGTAACCGCTCGACTGGATCGCGGAGTAGTGGACGAAGACGTCCGGCCCCCCGCCGTCCTGCTCGATGAAGCCGAAGCCCTTTTCCGCGTTGAACCACTTGACGGTGCCGGTTGCCATGCATCTCTCCCTGTTCCCAAGCAGGCGACCACCGACCGCAGGCCGACGATCGCCCGGTACCTTCCCGACAGTAACCGCCCAAACCCCGATCTGCCGGGCGAAGTGCCGTAGGCGGTCCGGTGAACTCTCGGAACAGGCTCGGCGGACCCGGCGTGGCGGACCGCCGGGTGCGGCATGCTGGCGTCGGTGAGCCGAGTCACGAACGCCCTGATCGACCTGGAACGGGAGATCGACGCGCCCGGCGCCGGTCTGGACCGGCTGTGCCTGGTGCCCACCCCCTTCGTCCCCGAGGTCCGGCTGCACCTCGCCGAGGACCCGATCGTCTGGTGGGCGCGGATGGAGGCGCACGCGGGACGGGCGCTGCCGCCGCCGTACTGGGCGTCGGTCTGGGCCGGCGGGCAGGCGCTCGCCCGCCACCTGCTCGACCACCCCGAACTCGCCGCCGGACGCCGGGTCCTCGACCTCGCCACCGGCTCCGGCCTGGTCGGGATCGCCGCCGCGCTGGCCGGAGCGGCCGTGGTCGCCAACGACGTCGACCCGTACGCGGTCGCCGCCGTCACCGTCAACGCCCGGGTCAACCGGGTGGCGGTGCGGGCCACCGGGCAGGACCTGCTCGACACCGCGCCGACCCCGGTCGACCTCCTGGTCGCCGGCGACGTCCTCTACGACGCGGGGATGGCCGCCCGGGTGCTGCCGTTCCTGCGCCGCGCCGCCACCGCCGGCGCCGAGGTGCTGGTGGGCGACCCCGGACGGGGCCACCGGCCGCCGGACGGGCTGGTGGTGGTGGCCGACTACCTCGTGCCGATCACCGAACCCAGCCCGGGCCCGCCCGTGCGCCGGGTTCAGGTCCTGCGGCCCGGATGACGGGATCAGGGACGACCCCGAGGCGGGGACCAGGGGACGGTGGGGGATCCGACCCGATGTCCCGGGTGGACCGGCGGCCATAGCGTACGTGGCATGGCGGATTGGCTGGCCCAGGTCGGAGAACTACCCACCACCCTGCTGATGGGGGTGCTCGGGGTGGTGATGATCTTCGACGCCGTGCCGCTGCTGGGTGTGCTGGTTCCCGGGGACGTGGCGATCCTCGCGGCGGTGGGGGTGGGTGGCCCCACCGCCGGCCTGGCCACCTTCACCGCCGTCGTCGCCGGTTGCCTGGCCGGCTGGTCGCTGACCTTCCTGGCCGGCCGCCGCTGGGGGGACCGGCTGCGGCACAGCCGGGTCGGCGACTGGATCGGCGAGGAGCGCTGGGCCGCGGCGGAGGGAATCCTGCGCCGCGGCGGCGGGCGGATGGTGCTGGTGGCGCCCTTCCTGCCGGTCCTCAACGCGCTGCTGCCGCTGGCCGCGGGCGGGCTGCGGATGTCGTACCGGCGTTTTCTGGGCTGCGCGACGCTCGGCGCGGCGGCCTGGGCCGGTCTCTACCTGCTGCTCGGCACAGTGGCGCGGTCGCTCGCCGGTCTGCTGCCCGGTGCGCCCAGCCCGATGGTGGTGACGATGTCGGTCGGCGTCGCGCTGGCCGGCGTGGTGCTGGCGTTGACGCGGCGGCGGCTGGTGTCGGTCCGAGCGTCGCTACCAGCCGCGGGCTCGCCACTGGGGAAGGGCGGGGCGCTCGGCGCCCAGGGTGCTGTCCCTGCCGTGACCCGGGTAGAACCAGGTCTCGTCGGGCAGCCGGTCGAACAGCTTCCGCTCGACGTCGTCGATGAGCCGGCCGAAGCGCTCCGGGTCCTTGTCGGTGTTGCCGACGCCGCCGGGGAAGAGGCTGTCGCCGGTGAACAGGTGAGGGACGCCGGCCGGGTCGCGGTAGAGCAGCGCGATCGAGCCGGGCGTGTGGCCCCGCAGGTGGATGACCTCCAGCGCGCAGTCGCCGACCGGCACGCTGTCGCCGTCGCCGAGCGTCTCCGCCTCGATCGGCAGCCCGGACGCGTCCTCGGCGTGCACCAGCGCGCGGGCGCCGGTCTTGGCCACCACCTCCTCCAGCGCCACCCAGTGGTCCATGTGCTGGTGGGTGGTGACCACCGCCGCGAGCCCGCCGTCGCCGACCAGGTCCAGCAGCCGGGGCGCCTCGTTGGCCGCGTCGATCAGCACCTGCTCGCCGGTGGCCCGGCAGCGCAGCAGGTAGGCGTTGTTGTCCATCGGGCCCACCGACAGCTTCGTGATGGTGAGCCGGTCGAGGTCGCGTACGGCCGGCGCACCGCCGGGCGTGACGTCTCCGGTGTAGGTCATGAGTCGTCTAGATCCATTCCGGTGGGGTCGGCAGGGCGCCGTCGGGGGTGACCTTGAGCACGGTGCCCGGGCTGCGGCCGATCAGCCAGGCGGCGAGTTCGGGGGCGGCGCCGGTCACCGTGGGGGCGGCCGAGCGGTCGCCGACCACGAGTTCGTGCCGGGTGCCGTCGAAGCGCAGGACCATCGGGGGCGCGTCGGGGCGCTCGGCCAGGCCGGTGGCGACCTCGTGGAGGAGCCGGTGGCCGAACGCCTCCGGCCACTCGGCCGGCCGGTAGCCGGCGGCCAGGTCCACGTGGTGCACCTCGATCTCCCGCAACCGCCCCCAGACGAGCATCGCGGCCGGCCACGGCCCGCGGCGGGTCTCCACCGTGGCGCCCCACGCCTCCACCGGCATCGCCGCGACCGCCTCGGCGAACCGGTCCGCGGTGCGCCGCAGGTCGTCGAGGTGCTCGGCGGGCGGCCGGGGCGCGCCGGCGTCGATGTCGGCGGTACGGGCGGCGGCGCTCGCGTACATGGGGATCGGCTCCCCGGTGCGTGCGGCGGTCAGCAGGTTGACGAACCCGTCGGCGTTGCGGGCGAGGTGGGCCAGTACGTGCCCCCGCGTCCAGCCGGGCAGCAGGGACGGCGCGGCGAGATCCGCCTCGTCGAAGGTCGCCGCGGTGCGCAGCAGGCGAGCCGTGGCGTCGTCCACCTCGCCGGTCAGCAGAAGCGGATCCGTGGTCACGTGTCGACCCTAGCGGTCGGGCGGCGTCGCGTCGCCGGGGTTGTCAACTGTTGCTGATGGACTAAGCGCTGACATGCGTTGGTGTGCTTGTGAGAGTTGGCTCGTGGCGTGGGTGGTACGGGGTGTGGCTGGCCGGGGTGGATGTCGTACCGGATGGTTATCGTGCCGGGTGTGGGACACCGGGATCGGCTGAGCGTCGTGCAGGCGTACCGGTTTGCTCTTGACCTGTCCCCGGCGCAGGAGCGGGCGGTGCTGGGTCACGTGGGTGCGGCCCGCATGGCGTACAACTGGGCGCTGGCTCGGGTGAAGGCGGTGTTGGATCAGCGGGCGGCCGAACGCAGCTACGGCATCCCGGAGGACGAGCTCACCCCGGCGATCGGGTGGTCTCTGCCGGCGTTGCGTCGGGGGTGGAACGCGGCGAAGGGTGAGGTGGCGCCGTGGTGGCGGGATTACTCGAAGGAGGCGTATAACACCGGCCTGGACGCGCTGGCGCGCGGGTTGAACAGCTGGGCCGACTCCCGTTCGGGTAAGCGGGCCGGACGCCGGGTTGGGTTTCCCCGGTTCAAGTCGCGCCGCCGGTCGACTCCGTCGGTGCGGTTCACCACCGGCACCATTCGCGTGGACCCGGATCGGAAGCATGTGGTGCTGCCCCGGCTGGGCCGGTTGAGGCTGCACGAGTCGGCCCGCAAGCTGGCCCGCCGGCTGGCGGCTGGCACCGCCCGGATCCTGTCCGCGACGGTGCGCCGTGACGGTCACCGTTGGTACGTGTCGTTCACCTGCCAGGTCGAGCGGGCGCGCCGCACCCCCACGTGTCCGGATGCGACGGTGGGCGTCGATCTTGGGGTGAGGCGCCTGGCGGCGCTGTCCACCGGCGAACCGGTGCCGAACCCGCAGCATCTTGATGCCGCGCTGCGGAAGATTCGCCGGATCAGCCGTGGGTTGTCCCGCAAGGTCGGCCCCGACCGGCGCTCTCGCCGTGATGCCTCTAAGCGGTGGCAGCGGGCGCGCGGCCGGCTCGGCCGGGTGCATGCCCGGGTGGCGAACCTGCGCCGCGACGGCCTGCACAAGCTCACCACCCGCCTCGCCGCCACGTACGGCACGATCGTGGTCGAGGACCTCAACGTCGCCGGCATGCTGCGCAACCGCAGACTGTCCCGGCGGATCGCTGATGCCGGCTTCGCCGAGATCCGCCGGCAACTCGTCTACAAGACCCAGTGGTACGGCGGCCGGCTGGTGGTGGCCGATCGCTGGTACCCCTCCTCGAAAACGTGCTCGGGCTGCGGAGCGGTGAGAACCAAGCTGGCCCTGTCCGAGCGCACCTTCACCTGCACCACCTGCGGCCTGGTCGCGGACCGGGACGTCAACGCCGCACGCAACCTGGCGGCCCTGGCGGCCGCCGTCGCCGGGAGTGGCCCGGAGACGCTAAACGGACGCCGAGCCGACTGTAAGACCCCGCCCGCGGGGCCGGTGGCTGTGAAACGTCAACCCGGCACCACGTCTGTGGGCAAGACCGGGACCGTCCCACCGCAAGGCAGGACATCCGATCATGAGCTCACTCCTGCGTCATGAGAGGAACGGAAATCGCTTTCGGCGGGTCGCCGCGCGCCCTACCGTCGGCGTCGAACGCGGCACCGGGAGGTCGGAGGAGGTGGTGATCGTGCCGGTCGGAGCACGCGTGAGCCATCCGAACCCACACCCGTGAGGACGCCATGACGATCGACCTGACCGCCCTCGGCTGGGACGCCGACCGGGCGCGTGACGTACGACGGCGCACCGACCAGCGACCGGGCCGCGTGGCCCGGGTCGACCGCGGCGTGTGCACCGTCCTCGGCGTGGACGGCCCGGTCCGCGCCACGCTCGGCGGGGCCGTGCTGGCCGCCGCCGCCCGGGACCTGACCTGCCTGCCCTGCGCGGGTGACTGGGTGCTGCTCGCCACCTGGCCGGACGGCAACGTCACGGTCGAGGCGGTGCTGCCCCGGCGAACCGCGCTGGTCCGCCGTACCGCCGGCAAGGACGCCAGCGGCCAGGTGCTGGCCGCGAACCTGACCGCCGCGGCGGTGGTCGAGCCGGTGCACCCGGAACCGGACATGGCACGGATCGAGCGCCTGCTCGCGCTCGCCCACGAGTCCGGCGCGCGCCCGGTCGTGGTCCTGACCAAGGCCGATCTGGCCCCCGACCCGGCGGCGTTGGCCCGGCAGATCGCGGCCGTGGCGCCCGGCGTGCCCGTGCTGCCGGTCAGCGCGGAACACGGCAGCGGGCTCGGCCCGCTGCGCGCGGAGGTGGCGCCGGGCCGGACGCTGGGCCTGCTCGGGCCGTCCGGCGCGGGCAAGTCGAGCCTGGTCAACGCCCTGGCCGGGGCGGTGGTGATGCCGACCCAGGCGATCCGCCGGGTCGACGGCAAGGGCCGGCACACCACCACCTGGCGGGCGCTGGTCCCGGTGCCGGGCGGCGGGGCCGTGCTGGACACCCCGGGGGTACGGGCGGTGGGCCTGCTCGACGGCTCCGCCGGTCTGGACCGGGCGTTCGCCGACATCGCCGCGCTGGCCACCGGTTGCCGGTACGCCGACTGCGGGCACGACGGGGAGCCGGCGTGCGCGGTGCGGGAGGCGCTGGAGTCCGGGGAGCTGACCGCCCGGCGGTGGGAGAGCTGGCGACGGCTGCAACGCGAGGTGGGGTACGAGACGCGGCGGCGCGACGCCCGGCTCGCCGCGGAACGGCGCGGCGGCTGGCGTGGCGGGCGCCGGCGGGCGGGCCGGTCCGCCCGACCGCCCGCGGCGGGGGACTTCTGACCCGCCGGCGTCCGACGCCCCGGCGCCCGGCGGCCGGGTGCCGGCGGTCCACCGGACCGGGTTGAGCTGGGGGAATGTGCGGGCGAGGGAAAGTGTCGTACCTCAGGACTAGTCTTGCCGAGGCGCCTTTCCCGCGCCCGCACAACCGCTCGGACGGGCCGTCGAGCGGACAGAACCACCCCATCTTCTGCACTCGGGAGTACAGGCACCGTGGCCGACCGACTGATCATCCGTGGCGCGCGCGAGCACAATCTGCGTGACGTCAGTCTCGACCTGCCGCGGGACGCCCTCATCGTGTTCACCGGGCTGTCCGGGTCGGGCAAGTCGAGCCTGGCGTTCGACACGATCTTCGCCGAGGGGCAGCGCCGCTACGTCGAGTCGCTCTCGTCGTACGCCCGGCAGTTCCTCGGCCAGATGGACAAGCCGGACGTGGACTTCATCGAGGGCCTGAGCCCCGCCGTGTCCATCGACCAGAAGTCGACCTCGCGCAACCCCCGGTCGACCGTGGGCACGATCACCGAGGTCTACGACTACCTGCGCCTGCTCTTCGCCCGCATCGGCGAGCCGCACTGCCCGGTCTGCGGGGAGCGGATCTCCCGGCAGAGCCCCCAGCAGATCGTCGACCGGGTCCTCGCGATGGCCGAGGGCACCCGGTTCATGGTGCTCGCCCCGGTCGTGCGCGGCCGCAAGGGCGAGTACGTGGACCTCTTCGCCGAGCTCCAGGCCAAGGGCTACGCGCGGGCCCGCGTCGACGGCGTCGTGCACCCGCTGACCGAGCCGCCGAAGCTCAAGAAGCAGGAGAAGCACACCATCGAGGTGGTCATCGACCGGCTCAGCGTCAAGCCCAGCGCCAAGCAGCGGCTGACCGACTCGGTCGAGGCCGCGCTCGGCCTCTCCGGCGGCATCGTCCTGCTCGACTTCGTCGACCTGCCCGAGGACGACCCGGAGCGGGAGCGCCGCTACTCGGAGCACCTGGCCTGCCCCAACGACCACCCCCTCGCCATCGAGGACCTGGAGCCCCGGGTCTTCTCCTTCAACGCGCCGTACGGCGCCTGCCCCGAGTGCACCGGCCTGGGCACGAAGAAGGAGGTCGACCCGGAGCTGGTCGTCCCGGACCCCGAGCGCACCCTGCGCGAGGGCGCGATCCAGCCCTGGTCGACCGGCCACAACCTGGAATACTTCCTGCGCCTGCTGGAGGCGCTGGGCGAGGCGGAGCACTTCGACGTCGACACGCCGTGGCGGGCGCTGCCGTCGCGGGCGCAGAAGACGATCCTGCACGGCTCCGACGACCAGGTGCACGTGCGCTACCGGAACAAGTACGGCCGTGAGCGTTCCTACTACACCGGCTTCGAGGGCGTGGTGCAGTGGATCGAGCGCCGCCACTCGGACACCGAGTCCGAGTGGTCACGCGACAAGTACGAGGGCTACATGCGGGACGTGCCCTGCGCGGCCTGCGGCGGCGCCCGGCTCAAGCCCGAGGTGCTCGCGGTGACCCTCGCCGGCAAGAGCATCGCCGAGGTCTGCAACCTGTCCGTCGGCGAGTGCGCCGACCTGCTGGCCGGCATCGAGCTGACCGACCGGCAGAAGCTGATCGCCGAGCGCGTCCTCAAGGAGATCAACGCCCGGCTGCGGTTCCTCCTCGACGTCGGCCTCGACTACCTCTCCCTGGACCGGCCCGCCGGCACCCTATCCGGGGGCGAGGCCCAGCGCATCCGGCTCGCCACCCAGATCGGCTCCGGTCTGGTCGGCGTGCTGTACGTGCTGGACGAGCCGTCGATCGGCCTGCACCAGCGGGACAACCACCGCCTGATCGAGACGCTGGTCCGCCTGCGCGGGCTGGGCAACACGCTGATCGTGGTCGAGCACGACGAGGACACCATCCGCACCGCGGACTGGATCGTCGACATCGGCCCGGGCGCCGGCGAGCACGGCGGCCGGATCGTGCACAGCGGGTCCGTCCCGGCCCTGCTGGAAAATCCGGATTCGGTCACCGGGGCGTACCTGTCCGGCCGCAAGGTGATCCCGACCCCCCGGCAGCGTCGCCCGCAGACGCCGGGGCGGGAGCTGACCGTGCACGGCGCCCGCGAGCACAATCTGCGCAACCTGACGGTGAGCTTCCCGCTCGGCCAGCTGATCGCGGTCACCGGGGTCAGCGGCTCCGGCAAGTCGACCCTGGTCAACGACATCCTGCACGCCGTACTGGCCAACCAGATCAACGGCGCGCGGCTGGTGCCGGGCCGGCACACCCGGGTGGCCGGCCTGGAGCACGTCGACAAGGTCGTCGGTGTGGACCAGTCGCCGATCGGCCGCACCCCGCGCTCCAACCCGGCCACCTACACCGGCGTCTGGGACCACATCCGCAAGCTCTTCGCCGAGACCACGGAGGCGAAGGTCCGGGGGTATGGCCCCGGCCGGTTCTCGTTCAACGTCAAGGGTGGCCGCTGCGAGGCCTGCTCCGGCGACGGCACGATCAAGATCGAGATGAACTTCCTGCCCGACGTGTACGTCCCGTGCGAGGTCTGCAAGGGCGCCCGGTACAACCGGGAGACCCTGGAGGTGCACTACAAGGGCAAGACGGTCGCCGAGGTGCTCGACATGCCGATCGAGGAGGCCGCCGAGTTCTTCTCCGCCATCCCGGCCATCCACCGGCACCTGAAGACCCTGGTCGACGTCGGTCTCGGCTACGTCCGGCTCGGCCAGCCCGCGCCCACCCTCTCCGGCGGCGAGGCGCAGCGCGTGAAGCTCGCCTCCGAGTTGCAGAAGCGTTCCACCGGGCGGACGGTCTACGTGCTCGACGAGCCGACGACCGGTCTGCACTTCGAGGACATCCGCAAGCTGCTGATGGTCCTGGAGGGGCTGGTCGACAAGGGCAACACGGTGATCACCATCGAGCACAACCTCGACGTGATCAAGTCGGCTGACTGGATCATCGACATGGGCCCCGAGGGTGGCCACCGGGGCGGCACGGTGCTCGCCACCGGCACCCCGGAGGAGGTCGCCGAGGTGCCCGAGAGCCACACCGGCCAGTTCCTGCGCCAGGTCCTCAAGCTCGACGGCGAGGCGAAGGGCGCCGCCGCGGCCACCTCGCGGGCGGCCAAGGCCAACGGCGCGAAGACCCGGACGACGCGGAAGGTGCCGGCCGGCGCCCGCTGAGCCCCGCCGGGACGTCCGCCCAGGGGCCGGCGCTCGGCGTCCGTGCCCGGCGGCGGTTCGGTGACGGAAGCCGGCCCGGGTCCGGAGCCTGGGCGTCCGTTGCCGGCGGCCGGGTCGCCGATCGGGTGAACCGCCGGGCAGAGTGGTTCGTGTACCGGGATAGAGCCGCGGATCATGACGAGCGGCGTGTCGAGGAGAGGGCGAGGCATGAGTGACGATCAGGCGCTGACCGGACCGGGCACCCAGACCCGTCGGGCGCTGCTGACCGGCGCGGGTGCTGTCGGCGCGGCGGTCGTCCTGGCGGCCTGCGGCAGCGACGACTCCGGCGACGGCGCGCCCAGCCCGGGCCCGGCCGTGTCCAACACCGGCGACGCCGGCGGGGGCGACCGGCAGGGCGCCCAGTCCCTGGCCCGGACGACCGACATCCCGGTCGGTGGGGGCGCGGTCTTCGCCGCCCAGGGCGTCGTGATCACGCAGCCGTCGCCGGGCCAGTTCAAGGGCTTCGACCCGATCTGCACCCACCAGGGCTGCCCGGTGTCGAACGTCGACGGCGGCACGATCAACTGCACCTGCCACGGCAGCAAGTTCTCGATCGAGGACGGTTCGGTGAAGGCCGGCCCGGCCACCCAGCCCCTCCCGGCGAAGAACGTCACGGTCGACGGCGACCGGATCTCGCTCGCCTGACCCGGGCCGGGCCCGCCGCGACGCGGCCCCGGTGACCAGGCACCCGGCGCACGGCCGGCGCGGAAACACCCGCGCCGGCCGTGCCTCGTCTCAGCGGTCGTACACCGCCATCTCCCACAGGCTGAACCCGTAGGAGGTGGCCCGGGTCAGCCCGCGCATCCGCACGTACCGGGCCGACCCGGAGGGGAAGGCGGCCACGTCCGTGCCGCCGTCCCCGGCCGTGGTCGACCACGCCGTGCGCCAGCTGGTCCCGTCCGTGGAGACCTCGATCCGGTACGACCGGGCGTACGCCGCCTCCCAGGCGACGACCACCCGGCCGACCTGCCGCGCCGCGCCCAGGTCGACGGTGAGCCACTGGTCGTCGGACCAGGCACTGGCCCAGCGGGACTGGTCGTCGCCGTCGACCGCCCGGCCGGGCCCGTGGAACCACTGGCTGCTGGACGCCGTCACCGGCCGGCCCGCCGCCAGGTTCGGCAGGTCGTCGCCGCGCCGCGCCGGGAACGACACGACCTGCTGGAAGGTCGGGCGGTTCTGCCAGGCGATCTTCGCGTGGGTGATGCCGCCGAGCGGGGACTGCACGATGGCGTCGGCGCACCACTGGTCGCCGGCGGCGCAGTGCTCGTCGCCCGGGTACACCTCGGCGGCCGGGGTGGTGCTCGCCGCCCGCAGCGTGTCGAGCAGGACCTGCCGGCAGGCGGCCAGGTTTCCGTCGCCGCAGAAGGCCCGCCCGGGGCCGCCGCGTACCGGCTCGCCGAGGAGCGCGCGCAGGTCCTTGTCGACCCAGCCCCACCACCCGTACTGGAAGGCGGAGCCCTTGTGGGTCTGGGCGCTGTTCGCGGAGGTCGGCAGGTCCGAGACGTCGCCGCCGTGGCGGCCGGAAGGCGGCTCGTCGACCTGCATCGTGTTGACCAGCGACTGGTAGAGATCCGCACCGAGCGGTGCCCGGAACACGCCCCGGACCAGCAGCGGCCACCACGCGTCGAGGGTCCGGATCGCGTCGGCGTGCTGGTAGACCTTCGAGCCGGGTGCGGTCTCGACCCGCAGCGACCCCGCCGCCCGCCAGGCCTTGAGCCGGGAGATTTCGGCGGCCAGGGTGGCGTCGGTGACGGGCTGGCTCTCCAGCACCCGGATCAGCTCCCCGAGCACCTCGGCGGCGCGCAGGTCGGTGAGGCCGGCCCGCTGCACGAGCGCGGTGAGCGACGCGCGGTCGACCTTCCGCCCGGCCGCGATCTCCGCCCGCACCGGCCGGTCCAGCAGGTCACCCCGGTGTACGGCGGAGAAGTTGAAGTTGCCGTCGGCCGCGCCGAAGTCGTGGGCCTGCTTGTTGTTCCAGCTCACGTAGTAGTCCTGGTCCACCGAGCGGGGGTGGGCCGCCAGCGGCGCGTACCTGGCGGTGTTCGTGGCCGGGTCGTAGCCCTGCCACTCGAAGCGCTGCTCGGCCCGCAACGGCAGGTTCGGGTTGGACCCGTCGGCGCGTACCGGGTTGCGGCCCGAGTTGAAGTACGCCGCCTGGGTGGAGTTGACGTAGAACCAGTTGAAGGCGTACTCGACGTGGTTCGCCGAGGTGGTGAAGGCGTCGGCGGTGCCCATCTGCCCGGGGTCGTTGAACATCTGGAAGCCGATCGCCGAGGCCGCCTCGTGGCGGTAGGTGGAGCGCAGTTGGGTGAAGGCGTGCGGTCGTCCGTCGACCGTGCCCCGCCACGCCACCAGGCCGAGGTTGGTCCGCCGGGCGACCAGCTTGTACGACCCGGCGGGGGTGCCGTCCGCGACCGTCGGGCTCCACCGGTTGACCTGGGTGATCTCCTCCATCGGCAGGCACCGGCCACGGAACAGGTAGTGGTTGCTCGCCAGGGTGGGCGTCGCGCCGTCGGGGGTGCACAGCGGGACGGCGTACGTGTCGGTGATGTCGTGGGCCGAGGAGGTGGCGCTCCACGCGTAGTCGCGGCCCCGGCCGAGCAGCACGTACAGGTTCAGGCCGGCGAACGCGGCGCCGCGGGCGCTGATGCCCGGACCCTGCAGCTCCTGCACCATGAGCAGCTGCGGCGCGAAGTAGCCGGTCTGCGGCCCGAACACGGCGATCGGGTGGCCGGTGGCCGAGTGGGCGGCGGAGACGACCGCCGCGTTGGACATGCCCCGGTGGGCCGCGCCGACGGTGAGCCCGGACAGCGCCGCCGCCAGCTCCGACGAGCGGGTCGACGTCGCCGCCGCCGTGCCGGCGGCCGAGCCGGTCGGGTCGGTCACCACGGGTTCCACCCGCGCCGACCCGGCGTCGGGCAGCACCACGCTGGGGGCGTCGTCGTCGGCGTCGCCGTACGGGAAGCTCTGCCCGTCGTGCAGGGTCAGCACCGTCTCCGGGTCGTTCCGGCCGCGGAACCCGTTCCACACCCGGTCGCCCTCGACCGGGCCGTACCGGGCGCGGGCGGCGATGCGGACCAGTGCGGACTGCATCTCGGTGCCGCCACCGCCGCCGAACAGGCCACCGACGACACCGGCGATGGCGATCAGGTCCGTCATCCGGAACGGTTCCGGACCGCCGGCGTTGGTGATCGCGTCGAGGTGGCCGGTGAGCACGTACTCGCCGGGGCAGTTGCGGTTCGCCATGCAGGCGCCGATGTAGGCGTTGATGCCGGCCACGTACTCCTGCACGTCGGCGTGGAGCTGCTCGCCGCGCGCGCCGGCCCTGGTCCGCAGCGCCTCCACCTGGGCCTGGAGGTCGGCCTCGGTGTACGGCGAGGTGCGCCAGACGCTCTGCTCCAACGCCCGGTTGCCGGGTGCGCCGCCCGCGAACGAGGTCAGCCTGCCCCGGCCGACGCGGCGCAGCAGGTCCATGGTGAACAGCCGGTCCTCGGCACCGGCGTACCCGGCGCCGAACATGGTTCCGCCTCGGGTGGTGCCGGTGACGTGCGGGACGCCGGTCGCCTTGTCGCGGACGATCCGTACGTCGGCACGGGGCGAGTAGTCCCGCTCGACCTGACCGGGTGGGACGCCGAAGGAGGCGTCGTTGAAGAACGTGCCGATCTGGTCCTCGCGCAGGCCGGCGTAGCCGTAGACGAGGTCGGCGTACCGGCCGAGCTGGTCGGCGGAGTGCCTGGGCAGGGTGCCGAAGGCCTGGTGGCCCAGGATCTCGACCAGCGTGGCGTTGCCGTTCTGGCCGGGCGGCAGGATGTCGCCGCACTCGCCGAGACAGTGGTCGTCGGGGGTGAAGGTGGTGACGCTCGGGCGGGCGCCCGTAGCGGCGGCGGCGGTCGCCGTCGCGGTGGCGCTCGCCGTCGCGGTGGTGGCGTCGGCTGCGGCGGGGGTGGTGGCCAGCAGGGCGGCGACCCCGGCGAGGGCGGTGACGCCGGCGAGCAGGGGGTGGGGGGTACGCGGCATGGTGATCTCCCGGGGGATGGGGATCATTCACGAATAACATTCGGAAACCGGATGGTAACCTTTCCCGCCTTGCATCGGAAGACGTCAATCAGTTATCCGGGGTGCGCCGACGACCCGGGGCTGTCGGGGGCGCGGACTAGGCTTGCTGCCGTGGCTGACCCCTCGACCTACCGTCCCGCGCCCGGCACGATCCCGGAGTCGCCGGGGGTCTACCGCTTCCACGACGGCACCGGTCGGGTGATCTACGTCGGCAAGGCGAAGAACCTGCGCAGCCGACTCAACTCGTACTTCGCCGACCCGGTCAACCTGCACCAGCGCACCCGGCAGATGGTGTTCACGGCCGAGTCGGTGGACTGGATCTCCGTCGCCACCGAGGTGGAGGCGCTCCAGCAGGAGTTCACCTGGATCAAGCAGTACGACCCGAGGTTCAACGTCCGCTACCGGGACGACAAGTCCTACCCCTACCTGGCCGTCACGCTCGACGAGGAGTTCCCGCGCCTGCAGGTGATGCGGGGCGCGAAGCGCAAGGGGGTGCGCTACTTCGGGCCGTACTCGCACGCCTGGGCGATCCGCGAGACGCTCGACCTGCTGCTGCGGGTCTTCCCCGCGCGCACCTGCTCCTCCGGCGTGTTCAAGCGGGCCGGCCAGGTCGGCCGGCCCTGCCTGCTGGGTTACATCGGCAAGTGCTCCGCCCCGTGCGTCGGCAGCGTCTCCGCCGACGAGCACCGGGCCATCGTCGACGGCTTCTGCGACTTCATGGGCGGTCGCACCGACACCATGGTCCGCAAGCTGGAACGCGAGATGGGTGAGGCCAGCGCGCAGTTGGAGTTCGAGCGGGCCGCCCGGCTGCGCGACGACCTGGCCGCCCTGCGCCGGGCGCTGGAGAAGCAGACCGTGGTGTTCGGTGACGGCACCGACTCCGACGTGGTCGCGTTCGCCGACGACCCCCTGGAGGCCGCCGTCCAGGTGTTCCACGTCCGCGACGGGCGGGTGCGCGGCCAGCGCGGCTGGGTGGTGGAGAAGACCGAGGAGCTGACCACCGGCGACCTGGTGCACCACTTCTGCACCCAGGTCTACGGGGGAGAGCACGGCGAGGCCGACGTCCCCCGGGAGCTGCTCGTCCCCGAGCTGCCCGCCGACGCCGACGCGCTCGCCGACTGGCTCACCACCCACCGGGGCAGCCGGGTGACCCTGCGCGTGCCACAACGCGGCGACAAGCGCGCCCTGCTGGAGACGGTGGAACGCAACGCCAGGGACGCGCTCGCCCGGCACAAGCTCAAGCGGGCCGGCGACCTCACCACCCGCAGCAAGGCTCTCGACGAGATCGCCGACGCGCTGGGCATGCGGACGTCGCCGCTGCGCATCGAGTGCTTCGACATCTCCCAGATCCAGGGCACCGACGTCGTCGCCAGCATGGTCGTCTTCGAGGACGGGCTGCCCCGCAAGAGCGAGTACCGGCGGTTCATCATCCGGGGCGCCACCGACGACCTCTCCGCGATGTCCGAGGTGCTGCGGCGGCGCTTCGCCCGCTACCTCGACGCCCGGGCCGAGACCGGTGAGGCGGGCGTCGAGTCGGCCGACGACCCGGAGGCCCCGGCCGGGCAGGGGGTCCCCGACGAGCCGCGGGTCGGCACGTTGATCGACCCGACGACGGGGCGGCCACGCAAGTTCGCGTACCCGCCGCAGCTGGTGGTGGTGGACGGCGGCGCGCCGCAGGTCGCGGCGGCCGCCCAGGCCCTCGCGGAGCTCGGCGTCGACGACGTGGCGCTGTGCGGGCTGGCCAAGCGGCTGGAGGAGGTGTGGCTGCCCGACGACGACTTCCCGGTCATCCTGCCGCGCACCTCCGAGGGGCTCTACCTGCTACAACGCGTCCGTGACGAGGCCCACCGGTTCGCGATCACGTTCCACCGGCAGCGGCGCTCGAAGCGGATGACCGAGTCGGCGCTGGACAGGGTGCCCGGCCTGGGGGAGGTGCGGCGCAAGGCGTTGCTGCGGCACTTCGGCTCGCTCAAGCGGCTCTCCGCCGCCAGCGTGGAGGAGATCACCGAGGTGCCGGGCGTCGGCCGGCGGACAGCCGAGGCGATCCTCGCCGCGCTCGGCGGCGAGTCGAAGCCTCAGGCCGCCGACTGACCGCCGCGCCCGCAGGCGACGAGACGGCAACGTCGGGGAAGTTGCTGCCTCCCGCGCGGCTGAGGCAGCAACTTCCCCGACGTTGCTTGGAGTTTGGAACGGGTGCGACGCGGCGCGGGTGTGACGGGGGTCGGGTCAGGTCTCGGCGAGGACGGTGAGGATCTGCTCGCCGTACTTCGCGAGCTTCGCCTCACCGACCCCGCTGACCCGGGACAGGTCCGCGAGGGAGGCCGGCGCGTCGTTGGCGATCTGGCAAAGGGTGGCGTCGTGGAAGATCACGTACGCCGGGACGCCCTGCTCCTTCGCGGTGGCGGCCCGCCAGGCGCGCAGCCGCTCGAAGACGCCGGCGGCGGTCGGGGTGAGCTCGGCGACCACGGTCGCCGCGCCGCGTGGTTTCGCCGACCGGCCCGACGGCGCGCGGGCCGGCTCGCGGCGCAGCATGACCGTGCGGCGCCGCCCCAGCACCTCGCCGCTGGTCCCGGTGAGGGCCAGGGTGCCGTAGTCGCCCTCGACCGCCAGCAACCCCTCGGCCAGCAGTTGGCGGACCACGCCCCGCCACTCCGCCTCGCTCAGCTCCGCGCCGACGCCGAACACGGTCAGCGAGTCGTGCCCGTACTGCGTGATCTTGTCGGTGGTGCGGCCGAGCAGGATGTCGACGCAGTGCCCGGCGCCGAACCGCTGGTTGCGCTCGCGGTCGAGCCGGTACACCGTGGAGAGCAGCTTCTGCGCGGGAACCGTGCCGTCCCAGGACTCCGGGGGCTCAAGGCAGGTGTCGCAGTTGCCGCAGGCGGCGGAGGTCTCACCGAAGTACTCCAGCAACTGCATCCGCCGGCAGCGGACCGTCTCGCAGAGCGCGAGCATCGCGTCCAGGTGGGCGGCCAGGTTGCGCCGGTGCGCCAGGTCGCCCTCCGACGTCTCGATCATCCGGCGCTGCTGCACCACGTCCTGGAGGCCGTACGCGAGCCACGCCGTCGACGGCAGCCCGTCGCGGCCGGCGCGGCCGGTCTCCTGGTAGTAGCCCTCCACCGACTTCGGCAGGTCCAGGTGGGCGACGAAGCGGACGTCCGGCTTGTCGATGCCCATGCCGAACGCGATCGTCGCGACCATGACCAGCCCGTCCTCGCGCAGGAAGCGCTGCTGGTTCGCCGCCCGGGTCGCCGCGTCCAGCCCGGCGTGGTACGGCAGGGCGGGAATCCCGTTCCCGACGAGGAACTCGGCCGTCTTCTCCACCGAGGCCCGGGACAGGCAGTAGACGATGCCCGCGTCGCCCGCGTGCTCGTCGCGCAGCAGGCCGAGCAACTGCTTGCGTGGCTCCCGCTTGGGCACGATGCGGTACTGGATGTTGGGCCGGTCGAAGCTCGCCACGAAGTGCCGGGCCTCGGTGAGGCGCAACCGGGTCGCGATCTCGGCGCGGGTGGCGCTGGTGGCCGTGGCGGTGAGCGCGATGCGGGGGACGCCCGGCCAGCGCTCGTGCAGCATCGACAGGTTGAGGTAGTCGGGGCGGAAGTCGTGCCCCCACTGCGACACGCAGTGCGCCTCGTCGATCGCGAACAGCGCGATCCGCCCCTGCTCCAGCAGGTGGACCGTGCCGCGGCCGGCGAGGGCCTCCGGGGCGAGGTAGAGCAGGTCCAGCTCGCCGGCGAGGAACGCCGCCTCCACCCGGCGCCGGGCCTGCGGGTCCTGCGTCGAGTTGAGGAAGCCGGCCCGGACGCCGACCGCGGTCAGGGCGTCGACCTGGTCCTGCATGAGGGCGATCAGCGGCGAGACCACCACGCCCACGCCGTCGCGGACCAGCGCCGGGATCTGGTAGCAGAGCGACTTCCCGCCACCGGTCGGCATCAGCACCAGCGCGTCGCCGCCGGCCACCACGTGGTCGACGACCTCATGCTGGAAGCCCCGGAACGCGTCGTAGCCGAAGACCCGGCGCAGCGCCTCCAGCGCGCCGGGCCGCTGATCGGTGGGGGAGGACATTGGCGCAGTCTACGAGCGACCCCCGACGCGCGGCCGAACGCGCGGCTGAACACCCGGCTGGTGCCATCGCGAGCGCCGGATATCAAGCGCGGCCGAGCGCCACGGCCGACGCCACCGCTGACGGGCGGTCGGCCGGGTGGAATACGACGTATCCGGACAATCAGGTGTTCCGGGCGCCACCCCGTGGAATCCCGGGTGGGGTCGGAGCCGTTAGAGTCGCTGACTGACCATGCGCGGCCGGGCCGGCCGCGACGTCACGGGTGGGGGTTTCTGGTGAGCGAGGCGCGGACCGCGGAGCAGGCCGCCACGGCGGCTGCGGAGATCATGGGCCAGCCGGCGCCGGCGGAGGCGGACACCACCCTCGTGGTGGTGACCGGCGTGTCCGGCGGCGGTCGCAGCACCGTCGCCCGGGCTCTCGAGAACGTCGGCTACTACGTGGTGGACAACCTGCCCCAGGCGCTCATGCTCGACATGGCCGAGCTGGCCATGAAGGCCGGCGGCGCCGCCCGGCGTACGGCGATGGTGCTGGACGTGCGCTCGCGGGCGTTCTCCACCGACCTGGTGGGGGCGATCCGTGAGCTCAAGGAACGCGGCTTCTCGCCCCGGGTGGTCTTCGTCGACGCCGACGACGAGGTGCTGATCCGGCGGTTCGAGAGCGTCCGCCGCTCGCACCCCCTCCAGGGAGAGGGCCGGCTCGCCGACGGCATCGCGGTGGAGCGTGGGCTCCTGGCGGAGGCCCGCGACCAGGCCGACGTGATCATCGACACCAGTCACCTGAACGTCAACCAGCTACGGCGGCGCATCGAGGAGCTGTTCGGCGGGGAGGACGCCCGCCGGCTGCGGGTCACCGTGCTCTCCTTCGGCTTCAAGTACGGGCTCCCGCCGGACGCCGACTTCGTGTGCGACGCCCGGTTCCTGCCGAACCCGTACTGGGTGCCGGAGTTGCGCGAGCACACCGGGCGGGAGCAGGCGGTCAGCTCGTACGTGCTGGGCCAGGAGGGCGCGGACGCCTTCGTGGCCACGTACGCCGACCTGGTCAACGCCACCACCGCCGGCTTCGAGCGGGAGGGCAAGCGCTACCTGACCGTCGCGGTGGGCTGCACCGGCGGCAAGCACCGCAGCGTCGCCATCGCCGAGGAACTGGCCGCCCGGCTGCGCCAGTCCGGTATCGCCGCCAACGCCCAGCACCGCGACCTGGGGCGCGAATGACGGCCAGCCGCGTGGTCGCCTTCGGGGGAGGGCACGGCCTCTCCGCCTCGCTGCGTGCGCTGCGGCGCTGCGCACCCGAGCTCGACCTGGACATCACCGCGGTGGTCACCGTCGGCGACGACGGCGGATCGAGCGGCCGGCTGCGCGCCGAGCGGGGTGGCCTGCCGCCGGGCGACCTGCGCCAGGCCCTCGTCGCGCTGGCCGGAGACCACCCGTCGACCCGGCGCAGCGCCGGGTTGTTCCAGCACCGCTTCGCCGACGTGTCCGCGCAGGGGGCCGGTCGGGGCGCGCCCACCGGTGCCGCCTGCGGTGGCACGCCGACCTGGCCCGCCGGCCGGGAGACGCCCACCGGCCGGGAGACGCCCACCGGTGCCGCAGGCCGGCACACCGTGCCGCAGGGCGACGGGCTGGCCGGGCACGCGGTGGGCAACCTCGTCCTCTGCGGCCTGATGGAGCTGCTCGGCGACCCGGTGGCCGCCCTGGAGCACGCCGGCGCCATGCTCGGCGCGGTCGGCCGGGTGCTGCCGATGTCCTGCGAGCCGGTGGGGATCGAGGCGCGGGTCCGGGGCGTCGACCCGGCCCGTCCCGACGACGTCGACACCGTCACCGGCCAGCACCAGGTGGCCGTCACCACGGGGCGGGTCGAGTCGCTGCGGCTCAACCCGGAGGCACCGGAGGCCTGCCCGCAGGCGCTGGACGCGATCGGCGCGGCCGACTGGCTGATCTTCGGGCCGGGCAGCTGGTACACCAGCGTGCTGCCGCACCTGCTGGTGCCGGAGCTGGCCGCCGCCATCGTCGGGAGCCCGGCCCGCCGGCTGGTCACGCTCAATCTGGCGGCGGAGAAGGAGACGTTCGGGTTGTCCCTCGCCGACCACCTGGCTGAGCTGCGCTGGTACCTACCGGAGTTGAAGGTGGACTACGTGCTCGGGGATTCCAAGGCGGTGGGTGATCCCGAACCGGTCGGGCGTGCGGCAGAATCGCTTGGTGCCCGGCTGGTCCTCGCCCCCGTCGCGGTCACCGACGGCACTCCCCGTCATGATCCGGCCGCCCTCGGTGCCGCTCTGGTGCCGGTCCTGGGCGCCGCTCGTTAGACACGTACGTAATCTCCGGCGACACGCCGGAACCGGTCCGTGAGGGGACGCACAATGGCGATGACGGCGGCGGTCAAGGACGAGCTGAGCCGGGTCGACGTGCCCAAGCCCTGTTGTCGGCGGGCGGAGATGGCGGCGCTGCTGCGCTTCGCCGGCGGATTGCACATCGTCTCCGGCCGGGTCGTCGTGGAGGCCGAGCTGGACACCGGCGCGGTGGCCCGGCGGCTGCGGCGGGAAATCGCCGAGGTGTACGGGTACCCGAGTGAGATCCACGTGCTCGCCTCCGGCGGCCTGCGCAAGGGCAGCCACTTCATCGTCCGGGTCGTCAAGGACGGCGAGTCCCTGGCCCGGCAGACCGGGCTCCTCGACGTCCGCGGCCGGCCGGTGCGGGGCCTGCCGCCGCACGTGGTCGCCGCGAACGTCTGCTGCGCGGTCTCCGCGTGGCGGGGCGCCTTCATGGCGCACGGCTCGTTGACCGAGCCGGGCCGGTCCAGCGCACTGGAGATCACCTGCCCCGGCCCGGAGTCGGCGCTCGCCCTGGTCGGCGCGGCCCGCCGCATCGGCATCACCGCGAAGAACCGGGAGGTGCGCGGGGTGGACCGGGTGGTCGTCAAGGACGGCGACGCGATCGCCGCCCTGCTCACCCGCATCGGCGCCCACGCCAGCGTCCTCGCCTGGGAGGAGCGTCGGGTGCGGCGCGAGGTGCGCGCCACCGCCAACCGGCTGGCCAACTTCGACGACGCGAACCTGCGCCGCTCGGCGCGCGCCGCGGTGGCCGCCGCCGCCCGGGTGACCCGGGCCCTGGAGATCCTCGCCGAGGACGCGCCGAACCACCTGACCTCGGCCGGCCGGCTGCGGCTGGAACACCGCCAGGCCTCGCTGGAGGAGCTGGGCGCGCTCGCCGACCCGCCGCTGACCAAGGACGCCATCGCCGGCCGGATCCGGCGGCTGCTCGCGCTCGCCGACAAGCGGGCGCGTGACCTGGGCATCCCGGATACCGAAGCGGCTGTCACGCCCGACATGCTCGTGGTCTGATAGGACGGTGGCGGGTCCTACGGCGCGGGAAGGATCACCACCCGCCGCAGCGCGACCCCGCGCGCTCGGATATGGTCGCTGCGTACGGCAAGGGGGCCGGCACCGGCACTCCTCGCCGTGCTCACCGCCTCGGGCGGTCAGGTCCCTCAGACCGCGGCGGGGCGGCCGAGATGAACCGTCAACGGCCGGCTCCAACGGTCGGCGCACACCACTCCGCCGGCCGCGGGTCACCACGCCGGCGGACCAGAACGCGAGGAGATGGGACCTGTGACCATCCGGGTTGGCATCAACGGCTTCGGCCGGATCGGCCGCAACTTCTTCCGGGCAGTGCTGGCGTCCGGCGCTGACATCGAGGTCGTGGCGGTCAACGACCTGACCGACAACGCGACGCTCGCCCACCTTGTCAAGTACGACAGCATCCTCGGCCGCCTCCCGCATGAGGTGAAGGCCACCGCGGACGAGATCACCGTTGGCGGCCGGACCATCAAGGCGTACGCCGAGAAGGACCCGGCGGCGCTGCCGTGGGGTGAGGTCGGCGCGGACGTGGTCATCGAGTCGACCGGCTTCTTCACGGACGGCACCAAGGCGAAGGCGCACATCGACGGCGGGGCCAAGAAGGTCATCATCTCGGCGCCGGCGAAGAACGAGGACGTCACGGTCGTCATGGGCGTCAACCAGGACCAGTACGACCCGGCCAAGCACACCATCATCTCCAACGCCTCCTGCACCACCAACTGCCTGGCGCCGATGGCGAAGGTCCTGCACGACACGTTCGGCATCCAGCAGGGCCTGATGACCACCATCCACGCGTACACCCAGGACCAGAACCTGCAGGACGCCCCCCACAAGGACCTGCGCCGCGCCCGGGCCGCCGCGCTGAACATCGTCCCGACCTCCACCGGCGCCGCGAAGGCGATCGGCCTGGTGCTGCCGGACCTGAAGGGCAAGCTCGACGGCTACGCGCTGCGGGTGCCGATCCCGACCGGCTCCACCACCGACCTGACCGTCACGGTCGGCCGGGAGACCTCGGTGGACGAGGTCAACGCCGCCATGAAGGCCGCCGCCGACGGCCCGCTCCGGGGCATCCTGGTCTACAACGAGGACCCGATCGTGTCGACCGACATCGTCACCGACCCGGCGTCGTGCATCTTCGACGCGCCGCTGACGAAGGTCATCGGCAACCAGGTGAAGGTCGTCGGCTGGTACGACAACGAGTGGGGCTACTCGAACCGCCTGGTGGACCTCGTGAAGCTGGTTGGTCAGTCGCTGTGAGCATCCGGACCCTCGACGACCTGCTCGCCGAGGGGGTGTCGGGTCGGCGCGTGCTGGTGCGCGCCGACCTGAACGTCCCGCTCGACAAGCAGACCGGTGACATCACGGACGACGGCCGCATCCGCGCCGTCCTGCCGACCCTGTCGGCGCTGGTCGAGGCGGGTGCGAAGGTGGTCGTCTGCTCGCACCTGGGCCGGCCGAAGGGCAGCCCGGACCCGCAGTTCAGCCTCCGTCCGGTCGGCGGGCGGCTCGGTGAGCTGCTCGGCGCCGAGGTCCGGTTCGCCGAGGACACCGTCGGCGACTCCGCCCGGTCCACCGTGGAGGGCCTGGCCGACGGTCAGGTCGCCCTCCTGGAGAACCTGCGCTTCAACGCCGGCGAGACCAGCAAGGACGACGCCGAGCGGGGCGCCTTCGCCGATCAGCTCGCCGCGTTCGGCGACGCGTACGTCGACGACGCGTTCGGCGCGGTGCACCGCAAGCACGCCAGCGTGTACGACGTCGCGGCGCGGCTGCCGCACTACGCCGGCCGGCTGCTGCTGCGCGAGGTGGAGGTCCTCTCCACGCTGACCGGCGACCCGGCGCGCCCGTACGTGGTGGTGCTCGGCGGTTCCAAGGTCTCCGACAAGCTCGCGGTGATCGAGGCGCTGCTGCCCAAGGTCGACCGGCTGCTCATCGGTGGCGGCATGTGCTTCACCTTCCTCAAGGCCCAGGGCCACGAGGTGGGCTCCTCCCTGCTGGAGGAGGACATGGTGGAGACCTGCCGCAACCTGCTGGAGCGCTCCGAGAACAAGATCCTGCTCCCGGTCGACGTGGTGGCCGCGGACGCGTTCGCCCCCGACTCGCCGCACGACGTGGTCCCCGCGGACGGCATCCCGAGCAAGCGCGTCGGGCTGGACATCGGCCCCGAGACGGTGGCGGGTTTCGCCGCCGCCGTCAAGACGTCCGCCACCGGCGACCCGGCGAACGCCCAGACGATCTTCTGGAACGGCCCGATGGGCGTGTTCGAGATGGCGGCCTTCGCCAACGGCACCCGGGGGGTGGCCGAGGCCATCGCCGGGTCCGACGCGTTCTCCGTGGTCGGCGGCGGTGACTCCGCCGCGGCGGTGCGCGTGCTCGGCCTGGACGAGAAGTCGTTCAGCCACATCTCCACCGGTGGCGGCGCCTCCCTGGAGTACCTCGAGGGCAAGACCCTCCCCGGCATCGCGGCCCTGGAGAACTGAATGGCGAGCACCACCCGCCGGCCGCTGATGGCCGGCAACTGGAAGATGAACCTCAACCACCTCGAGGCGAACCTGCTGGTGCAGAAGCTCGCCGCGAGCCTCACCGAGAAGCAGCTCACCGAGGTCGAGACGGTGGTGCTGCCGCCGTACACCGACCTGCGCACGGTGCAGACCGCCGTGGACGGCGACAAGCTGCTCATCGGCTACGGCGCGCAGGACCTGTCGCCGCACACGTCGGGCGCGTACACCGGGGACATCGCCGGCCCGATGCTGGCGAAGCTGGGCTGCACCTACGTGGTGGTCGGCCACTCCGAGCGGCGGGCGTACCACCACGAGGACGACGCGCTGGTCAACGCGAAGGTGCAGGCGGCGCTGACCCACGGGCTCACCCCGATCCTCTGCGTGGGGGAGGGGCTGGACGTCCGCGAGCAGGGCACCCACGTGGCGCACTGCAGCGACCAGCTCGACGGCGCCCTCAAGGGGCTCTCCGCCGAGCAGGTGGCGAAGGTCGTGGTCGCGTACGAGCCGGTCTGGGCGATCGGCACCGGCAAGACGGCCACCCCGGAGGACGCCCAGGAGGTGTGCGCGGCGGTCCGCCAGCGCCTGGCCGACACCTTCGGCTCGGAGACCGCGGACCAGGTCCGGGTCTTGTACGGTGGGTCGGTCAAGTCCTCCAACGTGGCGGCGATCATGGCCCAGCCGGACGTGGACGGCGCCCTGGTCGGCGGTGCCAGCCTGGACGCCGAGGAGTTCGCGAAGATCTGCCGGTTCCCGGAGCACACCGCCCGCTGATCGCTCGCTATTCTTGACTCCGCCCGTCCGCCGGCCGGTGCCACCGTGCCCGATCTGCCCGGGCGAGGATCGCAACGAGAGGACTGTCCCCAGCCATGCCGATCTGGTTCGCATACACGTTGATCGTGTTGCTGGTCATCACGAGCATCCTGCTCACCATGCTGATCCTGCTGCACCGCGGTAAGGGCGGCGGGTTGTCCAGCATGTTCGGCGGCGGTGTCAGCTCCAGCCTGGCCGGGTCGTCGGTCGCCGAGAAGAACCTGGATCGTTACACCGTGCTGGTGGGCATCGTCTGGTTCGCCTGCATCGTCGGGCTCGGGCTCTGGCTCCGGCTCCAGCAGACCAGCGGCGTCGCCTGAGCAGGCGCGCCAAGTCGTACAATCTGCGCGCGGTCCGTCCCCCGACGGGCCGCGCGCAGTCCGTTTCAATCCCGCTGCACCGCGTCGCCCGCCGCCACCCCCTCGACGGCGGTTCCCCTCCGACGAAGGAGCTAGCAGCCGTGCGCAACGGTAACGTCCTCCGGGGCAGCCGGGTGGGCTCCGCCCCGGCCCGCCCCGCCGAACGCTACGAGCCGGCTTCCTGCCGGCCGGTCACCTACTGGTGCCGCAACGGCCACGACGTCGAGATCCGGATCGCCGCCGAGGCGCCGGTACCCGAGGTGTGGGACTGTCCGCGCTGCGGGCTCCCCGCCGGCCGCGACCCCGGGAACCCGCCGGGCCGCGTCCGGTCCGAGCCCTACAAGACCCATCTGGCGTACGTGAAGGAGCGGCGCACCGACGCCGAGGGTGCGGCGATCCTCGCCGAGGCCCTCGACGCCCTGCGCCGCCGCCGCGGCCGGCCGGAGCGTTAAGAAGGGCCCCCTGTACAACGCCAGGCGTTAACAGGGGGCCCTTCCTTACACCTTCAGCGCAGGCTGCGGAAGCGGGCCGGCACGTCGGCCGCCGCGGCCCGGTCCAGCAGCCAGAGGGTACGCCCGGTGCCCTGCACGCCGGCCGCCGGCAGCTGCACCGGACCCGCGCCGGCGAGGGCCATGCCGACCGCGCGGGCCTTGTCCGAACCGCTGGCCACCAGCCACACCTCCTCGGCGGTGTTGATCGCCGGGAGGGTGAGGGTGATGCGGACCGGCGGCGGCTTCGGGCTGCCGCGGACCGCGCTGACCGGCCGGCTCTCGTAGCCCACCGGGTGCTCCGGGAAGACCGACGCCACGTGCCCGTCCTCGCCCACGCCGAGCAGCAGCACGTCGAAGTGGGGAAGCGCGGCGGTGCCCGGGCGGGCCGAGCGGGCCAGTTCGGCGGCGTACCGGGCGGCGGCCTCCTCCGGGTCGTGCCCCGACGGGCCGTCCGAGGCCGGCATCGCGTGCACCCGCGCCGGGTCCAGCGGCACCGCGTCCAGCAGCGCCGCCCGCGCCTGCGTCTCGTTGCGTTCCGGGTCACCGGACGGCAGGAACCGCTCGTCCCCCCACCACACGTCCACCCGGGACCAGTCCACCGCGTCCCGGGCGGGCAGCGCCGCCACCGCCCGGTACACCGCGGCGGCGACCCGGCCGCCGGTGAGCACCACCGACGCCTGGCCGCGTTCGGCCTGCGCGTCGAGGAGCCGGACCACCAGCCGTGCCGCCACCGCCTGCGCCAGCAGCTCCGCGTCGGCGTGGACGGCGACACTCGCCTCACTCATGCCTGTGCCTTCGTTTCTCCGGCCCCTGGGCCGGTGCCGCGTCGGGCCCGTCGCCGGGCGATCAGTGCTGCCCGCTGGTCCCGGAGTGCGCGGTGATCCCCGCCTCGGCCCGCTGGGCCTCCGCCGGATCCTTCCAGACGTGCACCCGCTGGGCGGGGCGCTGGTCCAGCCCGGTGAGCCCGGCCGCGGCGCCCAGCGCCTCCGCGTACACCTGGTCGGCGTCGAGCCGGCGCAGCTCCTCGGCCAGCTCGTCGCCGAGCGGCCGGCGGACCAGCGGCAGGTGCCGGTCCTCCTGGCCGGTCCGCCGGAAGATCGCCATGCTGTCGGTCCGGGTCAGCGTCAGCTCGTCGCCGTTGGCGCAGCGCAGCTGCACCTCGTGCATGCGCGGGTGCTGGTCGGTGTGCTGCCACTGCGGGTCGATCCCCAGCCGGGCGGCCAACCAGCCGCGCATCAGAGCGGCCGTCGGGTCGGTGCGCGGCGCGACCACGGTCGCGTCGGTGACCTGCGCCTCGGTGGTGTCGAACGCGCCCGCCACGAGCGTGCGCCACAGCGTGATCCGCGTCCAGGCCAGGTCGGTGTCGCCGGGCACGTAGTCCCAGGCCCGCTGCCGCAGCGCCGCCACCGGGTCGGCCGCCTGCGCCGCGTCGGTGATCCGCCGGTCCGCGACGACACCGAGGAAGTCGGTGGCGATCTCGGCCGGCGGCTCGCCGTGCCACCACGTCACCACCGGAACGTCCGGCACCAGCAGCGGCATCACCACCGACTCGGCGTGCAGGGCCAGCCGCCCGTACATCCGGGTGACCACCGCCTCGCACGGGCCGAGCCGGCCGCCGACGACGATCTCCGCGTCCAGCCGGTTGCGGTCCCGCTCGACGTCGGAGCGGACCACCACCAGCAGCCGGCACGGGTGGGCGGCGGCGGCGATGGTCGCCGCCGCCTCGGCCTCGCGGACCCGCTTCTCGTCCACCACCACGATCAGGGTGAGCGCCATACCGCTGGCCACCCCGCCGGCGCTGCGCCGCTCGGCGGCGAGCGCCTTGACCACCTCGTTGCCGGTGGTGTCCCACAGGCCGATCACAGGAGCCTCCCGGTGTGCTCACGTCGCTCGGTCGTCACGCCCGCCGCCAGGCCCGGCCCTCGCGGGCCAGCATCTCGTCGGCGGCGCGGGGCCCCCACTCGCCGGCCCGGTACGGCTCCGGCGTCGTACCCGCCCAGGCCCGCTCCAACGGGTCCACCGCCGCCCAGCTCTGCTCGACCTCGGCGGCGTCGGGGAAGAGCGTCCGGTCACCGATGAGTACGTCCAGCACCAGCCGTTCGTACGCCTCCGGGCTGGACTCGGTGAACGCCTCGCCGTACTGGAAGTCCATCGCGATGTCGCGGACCTCCATGGCGGTGCCCGGCACCTTCGAGCCGAACTTGAGGACCACGCCCTCGTCCGGCTGGACCCGGATGACGAGCTGGTTGTTGCCCAGCGACTCGACGTCCGTGTCGTCGAACGGCAGGTGCGGCGCCTTCTTGAACATGATGGCGACCTCGGTGACGCGGCGCGGCAGCCGCTTGCCGGCCCGGATGTAGAACGGCACCTCCGCCCAGCGGCGGTTCTGGATGCCCAGCCGCACCGCCACGTACGTCTCCGTCGTGGAGTCCGGCGGCACACCCTCCTCCTCCAGGTAGCCCACGGCGCGTTCGCCGCCCACCCAGCCGGGCAGGTACTGGCCCCGGACGGTGCCCTTGTCGACGTCCTTCGGCAGGGTGATCGCCTTGAGCACCTTCAGCTTCTCGGTGCGGATCTCGTCCGGGGCGAAGCTGGTCGGCTCCTCCATCGCCACCAGCGCCAGCAGCTGGAGCAGGTGGTTCTGGAGGACGTCCCGGGCGGCGCCGGCCGAGTCGTAGAACCCCGCCCGGGTGCCGATGCCGACGTCCTCGGCCATGGTGATCTGCACCGAGTCGACGTACTTCGAGTTCCACAGGGGCTCGAAGAGGTTGTTGGCGAACCGCAGGGCGAGGATGTTCTGGACGGTCTCCTTGCCCAGGTAGTGGTCGATCCGGAAGACGTCCTCGCGGGTGAAGACGTCGTCGACCAGGTCGTTGAGGGCCTTCGCCGAGGGCAGGTCGTTGCCGAACGGCTTCTCCACCACCACCCGGCGCCACCCGCCGGACTTGGCGTTGTCGGCCATGCCGGTGCGGGCGAGTTGCTTGAGCACCACCGGGAACGCCGCCGGGGGGATGGAGAAGTAGAAGGCGGCGTTGCCGGGGATGCCGTGGGTGCTGCGCAGCTCGTCCAGGGTGGCCGCCAGGTGGTCGAACGCGGAGTCGTCGTCGAACGACCCGCCGACGAACTTCATGTTGCCGGCCAGCCGGGCCCACACCTCCTCCCGCCACGGGGTGCGGGCGTGCTTCTTCGCCGACTCGCAGGCCAGCGTCTCGAAGTCGCCGTGGCCCCAGTCGCGGCGGGCGAAGCCGAGCACGACGAAGCCCGGGGGCAGCAGCCCCCGGTTCGCGAGGTCGTACACGGCCGGCAGCAGCTTCTTGCGGGCCAGGTCCCCGGTGACGCCGAAGATCACCAGAGCGCAGGGCTCCGGGATCCTCGGCAGCCGCCGGTCCTGCGGGTCGCGTAGCGGGTTCTTCACGCCGCCTCCTCGCTCCGCCTCGGTCACGTCCGTCATCGTCACGCGCGCGGTGCCCCGACCGCATCGAGCAGCTGGGCCACGCCCGCGGACCGCTCGGTCAGGTGCAGCCGCAGCAGCGGGCGCTTCCGGCCGGCCAGGGCCTGCCGGTCGCCGGCGGCCTGCGCCGCCTGCAGCTCCCCGAAGGTGTACGGCTTGCCGGGCACCTGCAGATCAACGTCGACCGCGCCGGTGATCTGCAGGAAGCTGCCGAGCTGCGGGCCGCCCTTGTGGTACTGGCCGGTGGAGTGCAGGAACCGCGGCCCCCAGCCGAAGGTCACCGGCCGGTCGGTGCGCCCGGCGAGCAGCGGCCGCAGTCGGGCCGCGTCGGCGTCGGCGAACCGGTCGAGGTACGCCATCACCGCGAGGTACCCGTCGTCCTCCACCCCGTCGAGCAGCCAGCGCAGGACGCCGGCAAGGTCGCCCGGTGCGCCCGCCGGCGCGTACACCTCGATCGCGCCCTCGGTGAACGACGGCGTCTCCGCCGGCGGCCCCGAGGCCAGGATCTTGTTGGTGTTCTCCTTGGATTCGGTCACGTTCGGCTGGTTGAACGGGTCGATGCCGAGCACCACGCCGGCGATCGCGGTGGCGTACTCCCAGGTCAGGAACTGGGCGCCGAGCGGGCCGTTGACCGCCACGTCCGGGTCGGCGCCGCCGCCGGGGACGGTGCCGGCGGGCAGTGCGCCGCCGTAGGTCACAGTGAGCACGTTCCGGCCCGTGGTGCCGGGGCCCTGGGGGGACTCCACCACGACCGGGAGGATGCCGACGCCGGCCTTGCCGGTGGACTCGGCGACCAGCTGCTCGATCCAGTCGCCGAGCCCGTCGATGCCGGTGCCGTCGGAGACCAGCGCGACCTTGTCCCGGCCCATCGTGGCCGCCGCTCCGAGCGCGGCGCCGAGGGCCAGCCCCGGGTTGTCCCGGTCCCGGCCCAGGGACTCGGCGAGCGCGTCGGCCTCGTCGAGGAGGTCGGCCACCTCGACACCGGCCAGCGCCGTCGGCACCAGCCCGAACGCGGTCAGTGCCGAGTAGCGCCCGCCGACGTTGGGATCGGCCAGGACGCAGAACGCGCCCATCTCGGCGGCGGTCTGCTCGAGCGGGGAGCCCGGGTCGGTCACGACGACGAAGTGCCGGCCGGCCTCCTCCTCGGTCATCCCGGCGTCCAGGAACGCCTGCCAGTACGCGCGGCGGTGGCTGTCGGTCTCCACCGTCGAGCCGGACTTGCTGGCCACCACGACCACCGTCCGCTCCAGCCGGTCGGCCAGGGCCGCCCGGACCTGGCCGGGGTCGGTGGTGTCCAGCACGGTCAGCGGCCGGCCGAGGGTGAGCGCGATCACCTCGGGGGCCAGCGACGAGCCGCCCATGCCGGCGAGCACGACGTGGTCCAGGTCGCCCAGCTCCGCCTTCAGCTCGGCGAGCTGGGGGAGCAGTTCGCGGCTGCGGCGGTGGGTGTCCACCCAGCCGAGCCGGATCTTCGCCTCGGCTTCGGCCTCCGGGCCCCACAGGGTCGGGTCCTTGCGGGCCAGCCGGGCCGGGGCCTCGTTCGCCACGAGCGCCTGGCGGGTGGAGGCAGGTGCCGACCGGTCGACGGCGTCCGCCCCGTACACGGCGAGCCCGGCCGCCGCCTCCACCGGCCCGGAAAGCAGGTCACTCACGCCGTCACCTCGCTTCGCTCGGCGGCGGCGCGAGGCGCCACACTGCGGTGCCTGATGGTTCGCTCGCTGCGCTCGCTCACGCGTTACCTCCGGCCTTCCGCGCGGCCTCGGCGCTGTCCTTGGCGGCGCCACCCGGGTGACCGGTGCCCTTGACCGCCGCCTGCAGCGACTTGCGGACGCCGTCGAGCAGCTCGTTCCAGCTCGTCTCGAACTTCTCCACGCCCTCGCGCTCCAGCGTCTCGATCACGTCGGCCATGTCGACGCCGACCGACTCCAGACCCGCGAAGACCTGCCGGGCGTCGTCGTACGCGCCGGTGACGGTGTCGCCCCGGACCTCGCCGTGGTCGGCGAACGCGTGGATCACCGGCTCCGGCATGGTGTTGACGGTGCCGGGCGCGATCAGCTCCTCCACGTAGATCACGTCCCGGTAGTCCGGGTTCTTCGTCGAGGTGGACGCCCACAGCGGGCGCTGCGGGTGCGCCCCGGCGTCGGCGAGGGCCTGCCAGCGATCGGAGGAGAAGACCTCGGTGTAACGCTCGTAGGCGAGCCGCGCGTTGGCGACCGCGGCCTTGCCGCGCAGCGCCCTGGCCTCCGCCGAGCCGATCTTCTCCAGGCGCTTGTCGACCTCCGTGTCGACCCGCGACACGAAGAACGACGCCACCGATCCGATCTTGGACAGGTCGTGGCCGTTGGCCTTCGCCTGCTCCAGACCGGCGAGGAACGCGTCCATGACCTGCGAGTACCGGTCCAGGCCGAAGATCAGGGTGACGTTGACGCTGATGCCCTCGGCCAGGGTGGCGGTGATCGCCGGCAGGCCGGCCTCGGTGGCCGGGATCTTGATGAAGAGGTTCGGCCGGTCGACCAGCCACCAGAGCGCCTTCGCCTCGGCGACGGTCCGCTCCGTCTCGTACGCCAGCCGCGGGTCCACCTCCAGGGAGACCCGGCCGTCGACCCCGGCGGTGGCGTCGTACGCCGGGCGCATCACGTCGCAGGCCCACCGCACGTCGTACGCGGTGAGGTTGCGCACCGCCTCCTCGACGTCCACCCCGCGGATGGCCAGGTCGCGCAGCTGCCAGTCGTACTCGTCGGCGTCGCTCAGCGCCTTGGCGAAGATCGTCGGATTGCTGGTCACGCCGACGAGGTGCTGTTCCCGGCGCAGCTGGTCCAGTCCGCCGGAGCTGAGCCGTACCCGTGAAAGATCATCGAGCCAGACCGCCACGCCCGCGGCGGTGAGCTCACCCAACCTGTCCGTCATGCCGTCCACGCTCCCCTCAGTTGCCGGTGGTGAAACCAGTGATGTCACCGACGCGGGTCAGCGCCGCGTGCGCGGCGGCCACGATCCGGTCGGGGGTGAACCCGAACTGCTCGAAGAGCACCGAGTGCGGGGCGCTCGCCCCGTAGTGCTCCAGGCTGACGGTCTCGCCGCAGTCGCCGACGATCGCGCGCCACGACATCGCGACACCCGCCTCCACGCTGACCCGCGCCCGCACGCTCCGCGGCAGGACCGACTCGCGGTACGCCTCGTCCTGCTCGGCGAACCACTCCTGGCACGGCATCGACACCACGCGGGTGGGGGTGCCGTCGGCCTCCAGCCGCTCCCGGGCGGTGAGGCAGAGCTGCACCTCCGACCCGGTGCCGACGATGATCACCTGCGGCTTGCCGGTGGACGCCTCGGCCAGTACGTACCCGCCCTTCGCCACACCCTCGGCGCCCGCGAGGGTCGACCGGTCGACGGTCGGCAGCGCCTGGCGGCTGAGCGCCAGCGCGGTCGGCCGGTCGGTGTGCTCGAGGGCCCGCCGCCAGGCCCACGCGGTCTCGTTCGCGTCGGCCGGGCGGACCACGTCCAGGCCGGGGATGGCCCGCAGCGCGGTCAGGTGCTCCACCGGCTGGTGGGTCGGGCCGTCCTCGCCGAGGCCGATCGAGTCGTGCGTCCAGACGTAGATCACCGGCAGCTTCATCAGCGCCGCGAGCCGGACGGAGGGGCGCATGTAGTCGCTGAAGACGAGGAACGTGCCGCCGTACGGGCGGGTGCCGCCGTGCAGGGCGATGCCGTTGAGGATCGCGCCCATCGCGTGCTCGCGGATGCCGAAGTGCAGCGTGCGGCCGTACTCGTGGCCGGGGAAGTCCTTGGTCGCGTGCACGGCCGGGACGAACGACGGCTCGCCCTTCATGGTGGTGTTGTTGCTCTCGGCCAGGTCGGCGGAGCCGCCCCACAGCTCCGGCAGCACCGGCGCGAGCGCCTCGAGCACCTTGCCGGACGCGGCGCGGGTGGCGATGCCCTTGGCGTCGGCGGGGAACTCCGGCAGCGCGTCCGTCCAGCCCTGCGGCAGCGTACGGGTGGCCAGCCGGTCCCAGAGCGCCCTGCGCTCGGGGTTGCCCTGCGCCCAGGTTCCGAAGGCGTCGGTCCAGGAGCGCTGTGCCTCCGCACCGCGCTCCATCACCTGCCGCGCGTGCTTGAGGACCTCCTCGTCGACCTCGAAGGTGTTCTGCGGGTCGAAGCCGAGGATCTGCTTGGTGGCGGCGACCTCGTCGGCGCCGAGCGCCGAGCCGTGGATCTTGCCGGTGTTCTGCTTGTTGGGGGCGGGCCAGCCGATGATGGTCCGCAGCGCGATGAAGGAGGGGCGGCCGGTCTCCGCCTTGGCGGCCAGCAGCGCCCGGTACAGGGCCTCCACGTCCTCGTGGTAGTCGCCCTGGTCGGCGTCGCCGCGGCGCCAGTCCACCGTCTGGACGTGCCAGCCGTACGCCTCGTAACGGGCCGCGACGTCCTCGCTCTTGGCGATGCGGGTGTCGTCCTCGATCGAGATCTCGTTGTCGTCGTAGATCAGGCAGAGGTTGCCCAGCTGCTGGTGCCCGGCGAGCGCGCTCGCCTCGTGGGAGATGCCCTCCTCGATGTCGCCGTCGGAGGCGATGCACCAGATGTCGTGGTCGAAGACCGAGGCGCCCGGCTCGGCCTCCGGGTCGAACAGGCCACGCTCCCGGCGGGCCGCCATCGCCATGCCGACCGCGTTGCCGACGCCCTGCCCGAGCGGGCCGGTCGTGGTCTCCACGCCCGGGGTGTGCCCGTGCTCCGGGTGGCCCGGGGTCAGCGAACCCCACTGCCGCAGCGACTTCAGGTCCTCCAGGCCCAGCGGGTAACCGGAGAGGAAGAGCTGGATGTAGAGGGTGAGGCTGGAGTGGCCGGCCGAAAGCACGAACCGGTCCCGGCCCGGCCAGGTCGGGTCCGCGGGGTTGTGCCGCATGACCCGGTTGAAGAGCAGGTAGGCCGCGGGCGCGAGGCTCATCGCGGTGCCGGGGTGACCGTTGCCGGATTTCTCCACGGCGTCCATGGCCAGCACGCGGACCGTGTCGACGGCCCGGCGGTCGAGGTCGGACCAGTTCAGTGCGGGGTGCTCGGGTCGGTTGGCAGCCACGATGGTTGTGCTCCTCGGCAGATGGGCGGAACCCTCACTGGTGACCCTATCGAGCGGTCCTAAACGTCCGCCCAGGGATCTCTGCATGCTGTTCTGTACGTCTCCGCGCGGTTGCACGTTCGATCGAGGGTGTGACGCCCCGCACCGTTGCCGGGTCGCCCGGGCTGCCAAAACGACAGCGCGTAGTGTGTGGGGCGGTGTGTGGACCCCGAGCCGGGTCGCGCCGATCCCGACCTCCCCAGCCGACGCCGGAAGGTGGCAATCCGTGAGCATGATCACCGAGCGCCCCGTCAGCAACCCTGCCGGGCAGCCGGTGCGCACGGTGCCGGCCGACGAGGCCACCTCGCGGCGGGACGTGCGGGCGGTCGTCGCGGCGTATGTGGCGTTGACCAAGCCCCGGATCGTCGAGTTGCTGCTGGTCACCACCGTGCCCGCGATGATGCTCGCGCACGGCGGCATGCCCTCGCTGTGGCTGGTCGCCGTGGTGCTGGTCGGCGGGTCGCTCGCCGCCGGCGCGGCCAGCGTCCTCAACTGCTACATCGACCGGGACATCGACCAGCTCATGCGGCGGACCAAGCGTCGCCCGCTGCCGGCGCACACCGTGACGCCGCGCAACGCGCTGGTCTTCGGCCTGGTGCTGGCCGTGGTGTCGGTGGCGCTGATGGCGGCGTTCACCAACCTCCTGGCGGCCGGCCTCACCCTGGCGGCGATCGTCTACTACGACCTCGTCTACACCGCCTGGCTCAAGCGCACGACCGCGGCGAACACCTTCTGGGGCGGCGCGTGCGGGGCCGCGCCGGTGCTGATCGGCTGGGCGGCGGTGACCGGTTCGCTGGCGCCCGCCGCGTGGGCGCTGTTCGCGGTGGTCTTCTTCTGGCAGATGCCGCACTTCTACCCGCTCGCCATGAAGTACAAGGACGACTACGCGCGAGCCGGCATCCCGATGCTGCCGGTGGTGGCGTCCACCCGCCGGGTCAACGCCGAGATCCTGGTCTTCGCCTGGCTGACCGTGCTCACCTCGCTGGCGGTCTGGCCGCTCGGGATGAGCGCCGTCTACGGCGTGCCGACCCTGGTGGTGGGCGCGATCTTCCTGGTGGAGGCGCACAAGCTGGCGCGCCGGGCGAGCCGGGGCGAGGCGGTCAAGCCGATGCGGCTGTTCCACTGGTCGACGACGTACCTGACCATCGTGTTCGCGGCGGTCGCGCTCGACGCGTTGATCTGATCCACTCCCGAACAGTCCGGACAAGTCATCCTCATGGATGAGTTGTCCGGCTTTTCATTTGGTAGATAGTAATTTCCTCACACCCTCGGGTCCGTCTTTCACGTTCATGTCTATGCAACTTTGGCGCCACCCATTCGTGAGGAAATTACGGGATAAAACCGGTCGAATCACCTGTGGTCTTCCTTAAACCTCGGGGTAATTGGCATCACAAAAGGTTCACGGAACTCGCCCGCATGGGTGCGAGTCTGCTTAGGCTTCGCGTCATGGCAGATGGTTCCGATACGACGCTGACGGCTGAACAGACCGCCAACGACCAGGCTCCCAACGGCCTGGTTGCCGGGATCAAGTCGTTCGCCGCCGGACACGGCGGGGCGAAGGCGGTCATCGAGTACGTCGGCAAGCGCGGCGCACGCATCGTCCTCGTCGGCTCCGACGGGGCCTGGGGCGACCAGTTCGCGGACGACACCGTCGTCGCGCGGCAGGCGTGCGCCAAGGCGGGAGTCACCGTCGAGAACGCCTGGGAGCGTGAACTGATGGACCAGATGCGTCCGAGCAACGACCTCTGGCGGTCGATGGCCCGGCGCACGATGGCCCGTTGACATAAATTGACCAACCACCACCAGTCGACCCGGGGGGAACCCCGGGTCGCTCTCGTCACCTGCGCCGCCCTGCCCGACCTGGAGGACGACGACCGTCTCGTCGTCGCTCCCCTCGCCGCCCGGGGCGTCAGCGCCGACCCGGTCGTCTGGGACGACCCCGCCGTCGACTGGGCCGCCTACGACCTGGCGGTGCTCCGTTCGCCCTGGGACTACATGCCCCGCCGCGACGAGTTCGTCGCCTGGGCGGCGGCCGTGCCGGCCCTGGCGAACCCGGCGGAGATCGTCGCCTGGAACACCGACAAGCGGTACCTCGACGAGCTCTCCGCCGCCGGGGTGCCGACCGTCCCCACCGCGTGGGTCACCCCCGGCGAGGAGTGGGAACCGCCGGGCGAGCACGGCGAGTACGTGCTCAAGCCCTCGGTCAGCGCCGGCAGCCAGGACACCGGCCGGTACGACCTGGCCGACCCCGGGCACCGCGACCTCGCCCGGGAGCACGTACGGCGGCTCGGCGCGGCCGGGCGGGTCACCATGGTCCAGCCGTACCTCTCGGCGGTCGACACCGCCGGCGAGACCGCGCTGCTGTTCGTCGCCGGCCCGGGCGGCCTCACCTACAGCCACGCGATCCGCAAGGGTGCGATGCTGAGCGGTCCCGACCTGGGCGTCGACGGCCTCTACAAGCCCGAGGCGATCACCGCCCGCACCGCCACGGCGGAGCAGCTGGCGGTGGCCGAGAAGACCCTCGCGGCGGTGCCGGGCGGCCCCGACCGGCTGCTCTACGCCCGCGTCGACCTGATCCCGGGCGCCGACGGCAGCCCGGTCCTGGTCGAGCTGGAGCTCACCGAGCCGTCCCTCTTCCTGGCGTACGCCGACGGCGCCCCCGAGCGCCTCGCCGATGCCATCCTCACCCACCTCACCAGCCGCACCTGACGCCCGCGCCACCTGCGGGCGCGGGGCGCGGCAACTTCGGGGAAGTTGCTGTCTCAAGCGGCAGCGAGGGGACATCTTCCCCGACGTTGTCCCCTCACCACAGCAGCGATCGTCAGGCGTGGACTGCGACCGGTATCTCGGTGGCGGGCGTGGTGCCGGTGGGGGCGGTCGGGCGGCGTTCGCGGGTCGACCAGAGGACCGACAGGGTGGCGAGCCACACCAGGCAGGACCCGAGCATGTGCGCGCCGACGAGAAGCACCGGCAGATCCGTGAAGTACTGGACAAAGCCGACGATCCCCTGAGCCAGCTCGATGACGAGCAGCACGCGGGCGGCGCGGATGGCGCTCGCCGGCCCGCCGACCGCCCGCAGCGCCAGCCACAGCGCCAGGCTCAGGCCGACGAGGAGGAACACCAGGTCGGCGTGCACCTGGGAGATCGTCTCGGGGTTCAGCCCGTTGCGCACCGCGTCGGCGTCACCGGCGTGCGGCCCGCTGCCGGTCACCGCCACGCCGACGACGATCACCGCCGCGCTGACCGCGACAACGATCTGCACCAGCGTCCGGAGCGGCGCCGGGACCAGGGGGTGCGTCGGGCCGTCCGGTTCGTCGATGCGGCGCCAGAGGGCGTAGGCGGCCAGCAGCAGCACCATGGAGACCACGAAGTGGATGCCGACGATCGAGGGGTGCAGTTGCATCCGCACCGTGATCCCGCCGATCACCGCCTGCGCCGCGATGCCCAGCACCACCGCCACGGCCAGCAGCACCACGCTGCGCCGGCGGGGGCGGTGTGCCCACGCGGCCAGCAGCGTGGCACCGGCGATCAGCACCAGGACGAAGGTGAGCAGGCGGTTGCCGAACTCGATCACCCCGTGCACGCCCATCTCGGGCGTCGTGATGTACGACTCGTCGGTGCACCGGGGCCACGTGGGGCAGCCCAGGCCGGACGCGGTCAGCCGGACCGCCCCGCCGGTGACGACGATCGCGACGTTCGCGACGATGTTGGCGAACGCCAGACGGCGCAGCAGGGTGGTGGAGACCGGGAACCGGACGGCAGGAGTCACGGCGCAAATCCTACGCACCGTAGTGGAACCCGATCGGGTGACTCCGCCGGTGCGGTGGTTCGGATCACCGACCCCGGGTTTGCGGGCCCCTGACGAATTACGTAACGTTGGCGTTGTGAAAAACGCGGCGGGGGTCTCCGGGCACCGGCCGGCGCCCGTACCGGCCGCCGGTCAGTCTGCCGCGTCCGATCTCTCGACCCGGGACCGGGTCACCCAGCTGCTGCTGGAGCGGGGTGCCACGACCGCCGCCCAGCTCGGCGACGCGCTCGGGCTCAGCCCGGCCGCCATCCGCCGGCACCTCGACGCGATGCTCGCCGAAGGCGACGTGGTCGCCCGTGAGCAGGCGGTACGCGGTCACCGGGGCCGGGGCCGACCCGCCAAGGTCTTCCTGCTCACCGACGCCGCCCGGATCCGCTGCGGCACCCACCACTACGACAACATGGCGACCGCCGCGCTGCGCTGGATCGCCCGTAACGGTGGGCCGGAGGCGGTGGAGGCGTTCGCCGCCGACCAGGTGGCCGCCCTGGAGGCCCGGTGCCGGGCCGCCATGGAGGACGCCGGCGACGACCCCCTCGCGCGGGCGGAGGCGCTCGCCGGAGCGCTGACCGCCGAGGGCTACGCTGCCAACGCGTCCACGATCGCCTCGGGCGGCCAGCTGTGCCAGCACCACTGCCCGGTGGCGCACGTGGCCGCCGAGTTTCCCCAGCTGTGCGAGGCCGAGACCGCGGTGATCTCCCGTCTGGTCGGCACCCACGTGCAGCGCCTGGCCACCATCGCGCACGGCGACGGGGTGTGCACCACGCACATCCCGGCCCAGCCGGGGCGTGCCCAGTCCGGTAAGACCGTCACCACTGTGAGGACAGATAGATGACCGAGCAGATCGTCCAGCCCCTGACCCAGGAGGAGCAGCTCGCCGCCCTGGGCAACTACGAGTACGGCTGGGCCGACCCCGACGTCGCCGGGGCGATCGCCCAGCGCGGTCTCAGCGAGGCGGTGGTGCGGGACATCTCGGCCAAGAAGAACGAGCCGGCCTGGATGCTCGACCTGCGCCTGAAGGGCCTGCGGCTGTTCGACCGCAAGCCGATGCCGGCCTGGGGCGCCGACCTCACCGGGATCGACTTCGACAACATCAAGTACTTCGTGCGGTCCACGGAGAAGCAGGCCACCAGCTGGGAGGACCTGCCCGAGGACATCAAGAACACCTACGACAAGCTGGGCATCCCCGAGGCGGAGAAGCAGCGCCTCGTCGCCGGTGTCGCGGCGCAGTACGAGTCCGAGGTCGTCTACCACAAGATCCGTGAGGACCTGGAGGAGCAGGGCGTCGTCTTCCTCGACACCGACACCGCCCTCAAGGAGCACGAGGACCTCTTCAAGGAGTACTTCGGCACGGTGATCCCGGTCGGCGACAACAAGTTCGCCGCCCTGAACACCTCCGTGTGGTCCGGTGGCTCGTTCATCTACGTGCCGAAGGGCGTGCACGTGGAGATCCCGCTGCAGGCCTACTTCCGGATCAACACGGAGAACATGGGCCAGTTCGAGCGGACGCTGATCATCGTCGACGAGGGCGCGTACGTGCACTACGTCGAGGGCTGCACCGCGCCCATCTACTCCTCGGACTCGCTGCACAGCGCCGTGGTGGAGATCATCGTCAAGAAGAACGCCCGCTGCCGCTACACGACCATCCAGAACTGGTCGAACAACGTCTACAACCTGGTCACCAAGCGCGCCGTCTGCCACGAGGGCGCCACCATGGAGTGGATCGACGGCAACATCGGTTCCAAGGTCACCATGAAGTACCCGGCGGTCTACATGACCGGCGAGCACGCCAAGGGCGAGGTGCTCTCGGTGGCCATGGCGGGCGAGGGCCAGCACCAGGACGCCGGCGCCAAGATGGTGCACGCCGCGCCGCACACCAGCAGCACCATCGTCTCCAAGTCGATCGCCCGGGGCGGCGGCCGCACCTCGTACCGGGGCCTGGTCCAGGTGCTGGAGGGTTCGCACAGCAGCAGGAGCACCGTGAAGTGCGACGCGCTGCTGGTCGACACCATCTCCCGCTCGGACACCTACCCGTACGTCGACATCCGCGAGGACGACGTGTCGATGGGGCACGAGGCGACCGTCTCCAAGGTCAGCGAGGACCAGCTCTTCTACCTGATGAGCCGGGGCCTCAGCGAGGACGAGGCGATGGCGATGATCGTCCGCGGCTTCATCGAGCCGATCGCCAAGGAACTCCCGATGGAGTACGCGCTGGAGCTCAACCGCCTGATCGAGCTGCAGATGGAGGGCGCGGTCGGCTGACGCCGACCGCGAACGCCGACCCGTCGGGCCGGGCCGGGCGAACCCCGGCCCGCCCTCCGATCAATGACACCGTCGTCGCAGAACAACCAAGGAAGAGATGACTACCCAGGCTTCCGCGCCGCCCAGCACCAAGTCGCAGGCGCTCCGCTCGTACGACGTCGCCGACTTCCCGGCCCTCACCGGCCTGGAGGAGGAGTGGCGCTTCACCCCGCTCAAGCGGCTGCGCGGCCTGTCGGGCGGGGTACAGGCCGCGACCGGCACGGTCGGGCACGAGTACGGCGACCTGCCGGCCGGCGTCACCGTCGAGCGGATCGGCTCGGACGACCCCCGGGTCGGCAGCGTGCTGACCCCGGTCGACCGGATCAGCGCCCTCGCGTACGGCGGTGCGGTCGGTGCGCTGCTGGTGCAGGTCGCCCGCGAGGCCGTGGTGGCCGAGCCGGTGACCGTGCGGGTGGTCGGCCAGGGCGCCGACGCCCTGGCCTACGGGCACACCTTCGTGGAGGTGGGCCGGTTCGCCGAGGCGGTCCTGGTGCTGGAGCACGTCGGTTCGGCGACCCTCGCCGACAACGTCGAGGTCTCCGTGGCCGACGGCGCGAAGCTCACCCTGGTCACCGTGTCCGACTGGGCCGACGACGCGGTGCAGGCGCAGCACCTCAAGGTCAAGCTGGGCCGGGACGCGCGCGTGCTGCACGTCCAGGTGACCCTCGGTGGTGACCTGGTCCGCCAGTACACCACCGTCGAGTACACCGAGCGTGGCGGCGAGGCCGAGCTGTACGGCGTGTACTTCGCCGACTCGGGCCAGCACCTGGAGCACCGGCAGCTGGTCGACCACAGCGTGCCGGACTGCCGCAGCTACGTGGGCTACCGGGGCGCGCTGCAGGGCGACAGCGCCCGCACGGTCTGGGTCGGCGACGTGCTGATCCGCGCCGAGGCGACCGGCACCGACACGTACGAGATCAACCGGAACCTGCTGCTCACCGACGGCGCGCGGGCGGATTCCGTACCCAATCTGGAGATCGAGACCGGCGAGATCGCCGGCGCCGGCCACGCGAGCGCGACCGGCCGCTTCGACGACGAGCAGCTGTTCTACCTGATGGCCCGGGGCATCCCGGAGGCCGAGGCCCGCCGCCTGGTGGTCCGCGGCTTCTTCGCCGAGCTGCTGAACAAGATCCCGGTGGACTCCCTGCGCGAGCGCCTCGGCGAGGCGATCGAGGCCCGGCTGGCGAAGGCCGGCGCCTGATGATCCGCATCTGCTCCACCGAGGACGTGCCGAAGGGCACCGCGATCAGCGCCGACGTCGACGGCACGCAGATCGCGCTGGTCCACGGCGAGGACGGCGAGTTCTACGCCGTGTACGACGAGTGCTCGCACGCCGCCGTCGCCCTCTCCGAGGGGGAGGTGGAGGGCTGCACGCTGGAATGCTGGCTGCACGGCTCGCGTTTCGACCTGCGGACCGGCGAGCCGACCGGGCTGCCCGCCACCGAACCCGTACCCGTCTACCCCGTCGAGATCCGCGACGGTGACATCTACGTCGACCTGACGCCGAGCAATGGAGTGACCCGATAATGAGCACCCTGGAGATCCGCGACCTGCAGGTGTCGGTGAAGCTGCCCGAGGGTGAGCTCAAGCCGATCCTGCACGGCGTCAACCTGACCGTGAAGTCGGGGGAGACCCACGCCATCATGGGTCCGAACGGCTCCGGCAAGTCGACCCTGGCGTACTCGATCGCCGGGCACCCGAAGTACGAGATCACCGGCGGCTCGGTGACCCTCGACGGCGAGGACGTCCTGGAGATGTCCGTCGACGAGCGGGCCCGCGCCGGCCTCTTCCTGGCCATGCAGTACCCGGTCGAGGTCCCCGGGGTCTCGGTGGCGAACTTCCTGCGCACCGCCAAGACCGCGATCGACGGCGAGGCGCCGAAGCTGCGCACCTGGGGCGGCGAGCTGCGCGGCGCCATGGAGCGCCTCCAGATGGACCCGGCGTTCGCCCAGCGCAACGTCAACGAGGGCTTCTCCGGCGGTGAGAAGAAGCGGCACGAGATCGTGCAGCTGGAGCTGCTCAAGCCGAAGATGGCGATCCTCGACGAGACCGACTCCGGCCTCGACGTGGACGCGCTGCGCGTGGTCAGCCAGGGCGTCAACCGGGTGCGCGACACCGGTGACACCGGCCTGCTGCTGATCACCCACTACACGCGGATCCTGCGCTACATCAAGCCGGACTTCGTGCACGTGTTCGTCGCCGGCCGGATCGTCGAGGAGGGCGGCCCGGAGCTGGCCGACAAGCTCGAGGAAGAGGGCTACGAGCGGTACGTCGCCGGGGCCGGGTCGGCGCGGGCCTGACCAGGAAGGGCCGGTCAGGACGATGACCTCCATCGCGATCCCGTCGGGCATGCCGCAGTACGACGACGTGCCGCGCTACGACGTCGCCGCGGTCCGCGCCGACTTCCCGATCCTCGACCGGGAGGTCAACGGGCACCCGCTGGTCTACCTGGACAGCGCGAACACCTCGCACAAGCCGCGCCAGGTGCTCGACGTGCTGCGCGAGCACTACGAGCGGCACAACGCCAACGTGTCGCGTTCGGTGCACACGCTGGGCACCGAGGCGACCGAGGCGTACGAGGGCGCGCGGGCCAAGGTGGCCGCCTTCATCAACGCCCCGAGCGTGGACGAGGTGGTGTTCACCAAGAACTCCACCGAGGCGATCAACATCGTGGCGTACGCGTTCTCGAACGCCTCGCTGCGTCCGGACGCCGACCCGCGCTTCCGGCTGGGCCCGGGTGACGAGGTGGTGATCTCCGAGATGGAGCACCACTCGAACATCGTCCCCTGGCAGCTGCTGTGCGAGCGCACCGGCGCGACCCTGCGCTGGTTCCCGGTCACCGACCAGGGCCGCCTCGACGAGTCGGGCCTGGAGGACCTGGTCACCGAGCGGACGAAGATCGTCTCGCTGGTGCACATGTCCAACATCCTCGGCACCGTCAACGCCACCTCGCGGATCACCGCGCGGGTCCGCGAGGTGGGTGCGCTGCTGCTGCTCGACTGCTCGCAGTCGGTGCCGCACATGCCGGTGGACGTGGTCGACCACGACGCGGACTTCATCGTCTTCACCGGGCACAAGATGTGCGGCCCGACCGGCATCGGCGTGCTGTGGGGCCGCTCGGAGCTGCTCGCGGCGATGCCGCCGGTGCTCGGCGGTGGCTCGATGATCGAGACCGTGGCGATGTCGGGGTCGACCTTCGCCGCGCCGCCGGCGCGGTTCGAGGCGGGCACCCCGCCGATCGCCGAGGCGGTGGCGCTCGGCGCGGCGGTGGACTACCTGTCCGGCATCGGCATGCGGGCCATCCAGTGGCACGAGAAGCAGCTGACCGCGTACGCGCTGGACGCCCTGGCGACCGTCCCGGGGCTGCGGATCTTCGGCCCGACGGTGCCGGTCGGCCGGGGCGGCACGATCTCGTTCGCGCTCGGCGACATCCACCCGCACGACGTCGGCCAGGTCCTCGACTCGCTCGGCGTGCAGGTGCGGGTGGGCCACCACTGCGCCCGCCCGGTCTGCACCCGGTTCGGGGTGCCGGCCACGACCCGGGCGTCGTTCTACCTCTACACCACCACGGAGGAGATCGACGCCCTGGTGGCGGGCCTGGAGCAGGTGCGGAAGGTGTTCGACTGATGCAGCTCGACCAGCTCTACCAGGAGATCATCCTGGACCACTACAAGCACCCGCACGGCCGCGGCCTGCGCGACGCGGACCACCCGGCGGCGACCGTCGCCGAGGCGCACCACGTCAACCCGACCTGCGGCGACGAGGTCACCGTCCGGGTGGCCACCGACGGCGAGGTGCTGCACGACGTCTCGTACGAGGGCTTGGGCTGCTCGATCAGCCAGGCCTCGGCGAGTGTGCTGCACGAGCTGCTGGCCGGCCGGAAGGCCGGTGAGGCGGCCGTGGTGCACGAGGCGTTCGTGGAGTTGATGTCCGGGCGTGGCCAGGTCACGCCGGACGAGGACGTGCTCGGCGACGGGGTCGCGTTCGCGGGCGTGGCCCGTTACCCCGCCCGGGTCAAGTGCGCGCTGCTGCCGTGGATGGCGTTCAAGGACGCCGCGGCACGCGCCGGTGTGGGCGTCAGCCCGACGGAGGTGAAGGCATGAGCAGCGAGGAAACCGCCACCGCGGCGACGCCGGCGACCGGCGGCGGCAAGGCCGCCGTCGCCGACATCGAGGAGGCGATGAAGGACGTCGTCGACCCGGAGCTGGGCATCAACGTGGTCGACCTGGGTCTGGTGTACGGCGTCCACGTCGACGACGAGAACGTCGCCACCCTGGACATGACGCTCACCTCGGCGGCCTGCCCGCTGACCGACGTCATCGAGGACCAGGCCCGGTCGGCGCTGACCACCGGGCCCGGCGGCGGCCTGGTCAAGGACATCCGGATCAACTGGGTCTGGCTGCCGCCGTGGGGCCCCGACAAGATCACCGACGAGGGTCGCGACCAGCTCCGCTCCCTCGGCTTCAACGTCTGACCGGTTTCGCACCGGTCCTGAATCGGGCGCGACACTCGCCAGGGTGCCGCGCCCGAGGCTAATCCGGGGCTGGTGCGACAAAGATCCACTCGGCTTGCCTGAAGTCGGGGTGTCGGCGTGCGCGGGACACCCCGATCTCCATGAAGGCGAGTGGATCAAGCCGAGCCCGGGCGGGAAATCGGTGGACCGCGGGTTCGGGGTGGCGCAGGATGACCGCGTGATCGAGACGTACCCGTTGCAGGTTCCTGTCCGCGCGGCCAGCACCGCGCGTCGACAGCGGACCGTGCCCGGGTCCGGCTCGACCCGCCCCCGACCGTCGTGACCGGGGCGTTCCTGGCCGGGCTGGTCGCCGGATACGGCGTCGCGATCCCGGTCGGCGCCATCGCCGTCCTCATCATGGGGCTCGCCGCACGGACCTCGTTCCGGGTGGGTGCCGCCGCCGCGCTCGGCGTCGCCACCGCCGACGGCCTGTACGCCGCTGTCGCCGCCCTCGGCGGAGCGGCTCTCGCCGCCGTCATCGCCCCCGTCGCCAACCCGCTGCGCCTGCTCGCCGCCCTGGTGCTGCTCGGTCTCGCCGCGTACACCGCCTGGCGGGCGCTCCGGCCGGCGACCGGTACAGCGACCGGCGCCCCACGCCGCGGCCTGGACAGCCCGTCCCGGGCGTTCACCGGGGTGCTCGCGCTGACCCTGCTCAACCCGGCGACCGTGGTCTACTTCGCGGCGCTCGTCCTCGGCCGGCGGGACGCCGCCGACCCCGACCTGACCGTCGCGGGCGCGTTCGTGCTCGGGGCGTTCCTGGCGTCGGCGAGCTGGCAGTTGCTGATCGCCGGCGGCGGCACGCTGGTCGGCCGCGCGCTGTCGGGCCCGCGCGGCCGCCTGCTCACCGCCCTGGCCTCCAGCGCCATCATCGCCGCACTCGCCGTCACGACACTCCTGTCCGGGTAACACCCCCCAACCCTCCGTCACGCGATCTTGCAATTTTCGGTCGCCGATTTCCGGCAATCGTGCCGGTTCGTCAGGGCAGCGAGTGCAAGATCGCGGGGGAGGAGGGCGGCGGGTCGTGGCGGGTGTCGTAGGTTCGGGTGCGTGAGCAGCAGGCCCGCAGCGGGTGGCGGTCGGTGGGTCGAGGTGGACCCACGGCGGGTCGGCCGTTGGGTCGACGGCTTCGCCGACCGGCACGGCCCGCCCGACGTCGGCCCGCAGGCGTACGGGCTGCTGCTCGCCGCCCCGGACGGTGCGACCGCCGAGCTGCACACCCCGCCCGGCGCTCCCGCCGCCGTGGACCTCCCCGGTTTCGTGGCCGCCGCCACCGCGCCCCGGCGGATCGGTCTGCTGCTCGCCCGCAAGGGCGCGGTGGCGGTCGGGATCGCCGTGGGGCAGGACCTGGTGGTGTCGAAGGTGGACACCCGCTACGTGCAGGGGCGCACGGCCGCGGGGGGCTGGTCGCAGCAGCGGTTCGCCCGGCGCCGGGACAACCAGGCGAAGGCGGCCCTGGGCGATGCGGTCGACCTGGCCGTACGGCTGCTGCTGCCCGAGGCGGCGACGCTGACCGCCCTGGTCTGCGGCGGCGACCGGCGGACGGTGGACGGCGTGCTTTCCGACCGGCGGCTGGCTCCGCTCGCGGCACTACGCGCGGACCGGCTGCTCGACGTACCCGAGCCCCGGCACGCGGTGCTGGTCGACGCGACCGTCGCCGCCCGCGCGGTCCGGATCCGGATCCACGACGAGGCACCGGACCGCGCTCGCTGACCCCGGCCGCGACGGTGCCGCCCGCTCCGACCACCGTCCCGATCCGCCCGCGCGGCCCAACCGCCCACCGGAGGAGAAGAGCGTGACCAGCAGCGAGGCCCAGATTCTGCGGACCGTCCTCGACCGGTGGAAATCCGCCGTCGACGCCCACGACCCCGAACGGGTCGCGTCGTGCTTCACCGAGGACGCGATCTTCCAAGGCCTGCAGCCGTACACGGTCGGGCGGGACGGCGTCGCCGAGTACTACGCCGCCCAGCCCCTCGGCCTGACCGCCGCGTACGACATCCGGGAGACCCGGCGGCTCGCCGACGACCTCGTCCTCGGCTACCTGAGTGTCGACTTCGGCTTCACCGACCGGCCGGTGGTGTCGGTTCACCTCGGCGTGATCGTGCGGCGGATCGGCGACGCCTGGTTCATCGGCCACTACCAGGTGTCGCGGCTCGGCTGATCCCGGTACGACGGAACCCCGGCGAGGTGGTGGTCCCACCCTGCCGGGGTCCGGTTCCGATCGGGTTATCGGCTGCCGCCGAAGGTGTCGCAGGACTTCGGGTCGCCGGTTTCGTAGCCCTTCGTGAACCACTCGCGGCGTTGCTCGGACGAGCCGTGGGTGAACTCCTCCGGGTTCACCGGCCGGTTCGCCCGCTCCGAGATGGCGTCGTCGCCGATCTTCTCCGCGGTGTCGATGGCCTGGGCGATGTCCTGCTCGCTGATGCTCTTGAAGATCTTCTGCCCGCTCTCGTCGGCGGTGCCGGTGGCGTTGCGCGCCCACGCCCCGGCGTAGCAGTCGGCCTGGAGCTCCAGCTTCACCGACAGCGCGTTGGCGTTGTCCGGGTCGCGCTGCTGCTGGCGCCGCACCTGCTCGTTGGTGCCGAGCAGGTTCTGCACGTGGTGGCCGTACTCGTGGGCCAGCACGTACGGCTGGGCGAACTCGCCCTCGGCGCCGAGCTGCTCGGCGAGCACCCGGTAGAAGGTCAGGTCGATGTACACCTGCGCGTCGGCGGGGCAGTAGAACGGTCCCACCCCCGAGTCGGCCTGCCCGCAGGCGGTGTTGACGGCCTGGCTGAAGAAGACCGTGTCGGTGGCGCGGTACTGCTCGCCGAACGCCTGCGGCAGGGCGGTCCGCCAGTACGCCTGGATCGAGTTGACGTACAGGGTGTTGCGGCAGTCCAGCTGCTGGAGGGCGTCGTCCGCCGAGCACTTCTGCTCCAGGGAGGTGTTGTCGCCCTGCTCGCCGCCGCCGTTGGTGGCCGCGTTCAGGCCGAAGCCGCCGCCGACGAGGGCGACCAGCACCGCGATGACGATGCCGACGATGCCGCCCCGCCCGCCCCCGATCGGGATGGGGATCCCGCCGACGCCACCGCCGCCGCCGGACCCTCGCCGGTCGTCCACCTGGCTGGTGTCGATCCGCGCGTTCTCGTTCAGCTCCATGTCTACCCCGATCACCGTCTGATTCCGTGTGGTGGTTGCGGTACCGGACCGGGTCCGGACGTCCGTTCCCGTACCCGATGATCTTGGGCGGTAATCCGGCGGGGTGATCCGGCGACGCCCGGTACACTTGCCGCGTGCTGCTCTGCGAAGGCTGAACCGCCCCGCGCCGACGGGTCTCCCGCCCGCCGGCGCTCTCGCGTGCCCTGAGTCAGCCCTTCCAGACCCCGAGAGCGAGTCCTCCGACATGATCACTGCCACCGGCCTGGAGCTCCGCGCCGGCGCCCGGATCCTGCTGTCCGACACCACGCTGCGGGTGCAGCCCGGCGACCGCATCGGCCTGGTCGGCCGCAACGGTGCCGGCAAGACCACCACGCTGAAGGTCCTGGCCGGCGAGGGCCAGCCGTACGCCGGGCAGATCGACCGGCGCAGCAACATCGGCTACCTGCCGCAGGACCCGCGTACCGGCGACCTGGAGGTCACCGGGCGGGACCGGGTGCTCTCCGCCCGCGGCCTGGACGTGCTGATGACCCAGATGAAGGAGCTGGAGGCGAAGCTCGCCGAAGGCGCCGACGACGAGAAGCTGGTCCGCCGCTACGGCGCGCTGGAGGACCAGTTCGCCTCGCTCGGCGGGTACGCGGCCGAGGCCGAGGCCGCCCGCATCTGCGCCAACCTGGGCCTGCCCGACCGGGCCCTCGCGCAGACCATCGGCACCCTCTCCGGCGGCCAGCGCCGCCGCATCGAGCTGGCGCGGATCCTCTTCCGCGACGCGGGCGAGAACGGCGGCGGCATCCTGCTGCTCGACGAGCCGACCAACCACCTGGACGCCGACTCGATCACCTGGCTGCGCGGGTTCCTCGCCAACCACAAGGGCGGCCTCATCGTGATCTCCCACGACGCCTCGCTGCTGGAGGCCGTGGTCAACAAGGTCTGGTTCCTGGACGCCACCCGGTCCGTGGTGGACGTCTACAACCTGGGCTGGAAGGCGTACCTGGAGGCGCGGGAGACCGACGAGCGGCGCCGCCGCCGGGAGCGGGCCAACGCCGAGAAGAAGGCCGGCGCCCTGATGGCGCAGGCCGACAAGATGCGGGCCAAGGCGACCAAGACGGTGGCCGCGCAGAACATGGCCCGCCGCGCCGAGCGCCTGCTGTCCGGCCTGGACGAGGTACGCGTCGCCGACAGGGTGGCGAAGGTGCGCTTCCCGACGCCGGCCCCCTGCGGCAAGACCCCGCTGACCGCGACCGGCCTGTCGAAGTCGTACGGGTCGTTGGAGATCTTCACCGACGTGAACGTGGCGGTGGACCGGGGCTCGCGCGTGGCCATCCTCGGGCTCAACGGCGCCGGCAAGACCACGCTGCTGCGGATGCTGGGTGGCCTGCTGGAGCCGGACACCGGCGACGTGCACGCGGGCCACGGCCTGCGGCTGGGCTACTACGCCCAGGAGCACGAGACGCTGGACGTGGACCGGACCATCCTGGAGCACATGCGGAGCGCCGCCTCCGAGCAGAGCGACACCGACCTGCGCAAGATCCTCGGTGCGTTCCTCTTCTCCGGCGAGGACGTGGACAAGCCGGCCGGGGTGCTGTCCGGCGGCGAGAAGACCCGGCTGGCGCTGGCCACCCTGGTCTGCTCCGGCGCGAACGTGCTGCTGCTCGACGAGCCGACGAACAACCTGGACCCGGTCAGCCGGGAGCAGGTGCTCGACGCCATCGCGCGCTACCCGGGGGCGATCGTGCTGGTCACGCACGACCCCGGCGCGGTGACGGCGCTCAAGCCGGACCGGGCGATCCTGCTGCCCGACGGCGACGAGGACGCCTGGAGCGACGACCTCCTCGAATTGGTCGAGCTGGCCTGACCGCGCCGCCGACGTCGCCCGCCGCGCCGCCGACGTCGCCCGCCGACGCCGGCGGCGGGTCAGCCGGCCAGGTCGAGTAGGTGGCCGACGACGCCGGAGGTGGCCAGGATGGCCACGCCGATGGCGACGAGGACCGCCGGGACGAGCCAACGCCCGGTGCGCTCGACCAGCCGGATCACCCGGGGGTGACCGCCCAGCCAGGCCCCGGCGGCGCACCACAGGGCGATGAGCACCACGAAGATCAGCAGGAAGACGGCGCTGTCGGCGGGGCCCAGCGCCCGGAACACCGGTACGTAGACGGCCACGTTGTCGGCACCGTTGGCGATGGTCACCCCGGCCACGCCGAGCGTCCCGCCGACCACGTCGGGCGCCTCGTCGTCGTCCCGGTCGAGCAGCGCCCGGACGCCGAGCGCGACGGGCAGCAGGCCGAGCAGGCCGGTCCACGGGTCAGGCACCACGAGCAGCCCGGCCGCCACCACCGCGCTGGCCAGAGCGAGCGCCCCGATGCCGAGGTACTGCCCGGCGACGATCTGTCCGGGCCGGGGTCGCCCGGTGGTGCGGGCGGCGACGAAGAACAGCGTCAGGATGACGATGTCGTCGACGTCGGTGGCGGCGAACACGACCGCCGCGCCCGCCGCGCTGCCGAGGAGATCGAACACGCCAGGGAGGGTACGGCGTCCGTGGCCGCTCCGCCGCCTGCCGTATCGGCGCCGGGCCGACCGGCCGGGCCGGTGGCCCCGGGGCCGCGGGGTCACCCTATCGGGAACCTGACATCGCATAGCGTGTCGGTTGGCGAATAGTTGATATCTGGCGCATGATCGTTCGAGGCGGTCTAATAGGTGGGACCGTATCCGAACCGCACAGTCTGGGACGTGAGGACACAGCATGGCAGCCACTGGCACAGCCACCAGCACTGAGAAGGGTCGCCGGATCGTCGGAGCCGAGCGTCAGACGCTCGCCAAGGACCTGGTCAAGCGGTACACCTCGGGGGAGAGCATCCGCGCGCTCGCGGCCTCGACCGGCCGTTCCTACGGGTTCATCCACCGGGTGCTCACGGAGTCCGGGGTGCAGCTGCGGCAGCGCGGCGGCGCCCGGCGTCGCAAGAAGGCGTGACCCGCCCACCAGCGTCGTCCATCAGCGCCGCGCCCCGGGCCGCCCGGTGACCCCCGAGGCGACCGGGGTACGGCTGGAATGCGACGGGCCGATCGCCACGGTCACGTTGTGTCGGCCCGACGTGCTCAACGCCCAGACCCCGGCGATGTGGCGCGCGATGAGCGACTTCTCCCGGGACCTGCCCGGCGACGTGCGCGTCGTGGTCGTACGCGGCGAGGGCCGGGCGTTCTCCGCCGGCCTCGACCTGTCGGTGGCCGGTGCGACCGGGCCGGGCTCGTTCGCCGAGCTGTCCACCCTGCCCGAGCAGGAGTGCGCGGACCGGATCGCCGAGTTCCAGGCCGGTTTCACCTGGCTGCATCGACCCGATCTGATCTCGGTGGCGGCGGTGCAGGGGCACGCGATCGGCGCCGGTTTCCAGCTGGCGCTCGCCTGCGACCTGCGCGTGCTCGCCGAGGACGTCAAGCTCTCCATGGCCGAGGTGACGCTGGGCCTGGTCCCGGACCTCGCCGGCACCAAACGCCTGGTCGAGTTGGTGGGATATTCGCGCGCGCTGGAGATCTGCGCGACCGGCCGGCGGATGGACGCCGCCGAGGCCGAGCGGATCGGCCTGGCCACCCTGGTGGTGCCGACCGCCGAGCTGGACGGTGCCGTCCGGGACCTGACCGCCGGGCTGCTCGCCGGCAACCGGGACGCGGTCGTGGAGATCAAGGCGCTGCTCGCCGGTGCCGCCGGTAGGTCACACGCCGACCAGCAGCGGGCGGAGCGGGAGGCGCAGACCCGCCGGCTGCGCGACCTCGCGGGGCGCGGAGAATAGTCAGTAAGGACCGTTCGGGAAGATCCGGGTTACGACCGAGGTTGTCACAGTCGTCGGGAGAATTGACCTCAGGCGGTGCGGTCGGCCCGACGACCCGGAGGTGAGCGTGTCCAATCCGATGTCCGGCGGTGGCATGGGCGGGTGGAGCATGCTCCGGTCGATGCGCAACCGGGACGACATCTCCACCCACCGGCTCCAGCGTGGCGTCGCCCGGCGGATCGTGGCCTTCGCCCGGCCGTACCGGCGCGACATCGTCGTCTTCCTGGTGACCGTCGTGCTGGCCGCGGTCATCGGCGTCGCCACGCCGGTGCTCGCCGGTGACGTGATCGACGCGATCCACCAGGGCGGCTCGGCGGCTGGCGACCTGGTGGTCCGGCTGGCCCTGATCATCGCCGCGCTCGCCGTGGCGGACGCCCTGCTCTCGCTGGCCCAGCGGTGGTATTCAGCCCGCATCGGCGAGGGCATCATCCTCGACCTGCGCACCCGGGTCTACGACCACGTCCAGCGGATGCCGCTGCAGTTCTTCACGCGTACCCAGACCGGCGCGCTGGTCAGCCGGCTCAACAACGACGTGCTCGGCGCGCAGCGCGCCTTCACCTCGACGCTGTCCGGTGTGGTCAGCAACGTCATCCAGCTGGTGCTCACCGCGGCGGTGATGTTCACCCTGTCGTGGCAGATCACCGCGCTGTCGCTGGTGCTGCTGCCGGTGTTCATCATTCCGGCCCGCCGGGTCGGCAAGCGGCTCGCCGAGATCACCCGCGAGTCCTACAACCTCGACGCGAAGATGAACGCGACGATGACCGAGCGCTTCGGCGTCTCGGGTGCGCTGCTGGTCAAGCTCTTCGGCCAGCCCGACGTGGAGGCGGGCCGGTTCGCCGGGCGGGCCGAGCGGGTCCGTGACATCGGCATCCAGTCCGCGATGTACTCGCGGACCTTCTTCGTGGCCATGCTGCTGGTCGCCTCGCTCGCGCAGGCGCTCACGTACGGACTGGGCGGGTGGCTGGCGGTCACCGGCAGCGTCAGCGCCGGCACCGTCGTGACGCTCGCGCTGCTGCTCACCCGGCTCTACGGCCCGCTCACCGCGCTGTCCAACGTCCGGGTGGACGTGATGAGCGCGCTCGTCTCGTTCGACCGGGTCTTCGAGGTGCTCGACCTCCAGCCGGGCATCACGGAGAAGCCGGGTGCCGTGCCGGTCCCGCAGGGCAACGGCCGGGTCGAGTTCCGGGACGTGCGCTTCCGCTACCCCAGCGCCGCCGAGATCTCGCTGGCCTCCCTGGAGGAGGTCGCCACCCTCGACCGCACGGTCACCGAGCCGGTGCTCAAGGGCGTCTCGTTCACCGTCGAGCCGGGGCAGATGGTGGCCCTGGTGGGCCCGTCCGGCGCCGGCAAGTCGACGCTGTCCATGCTGATCTCCCGCATCTACGACGTGACCGACGGCCAGGTGCTGGTCGGCGGCGTCGACGTCCGGGACGCCACCCTCGACTCGCTCCGCGACGAGATCGGCGTGGTCACGCAGGATTCACACCTGTTCCACGAGACCATCGCGGAGAACCTGCGCTACGCCAGGCCCGACGCCACCGACGACGAGCTGTGGGCGGCCCTGGCCGGCGCGCAGGTCGCCGACCTGGTGCGCGCCCTGCCGGAGGGCCTCGACACCGTCGTCGGCGAGCGCGGCTACCGCTTCTCCGGCGGCGAGAAGCAGCGCATCGCGATCGCGCGGCTCCTGCTCAAGGCGCCGTCGATCGTGATCCTCGACGAGGCCACCGCCCACCTCGACTCGGAGAGCGAGGCAGCGGTGCAGCGGGCGCTGTCGGTCGCGCTGACCGGGCGGACCGCGCTGGTCATCGCGCACCGGCTCTCCACGGTCCGGGACGCCGACCAGATCCTGGTGCTCGACCAGGGGCGCATCGTCGAGCGGGGCCGGCACGAGGAGCTGGTCGCGGTCGGCGGGCTCTACGCCGAGCTGTACCGGACGCAGTTCGCCGTCGCCGACTCGCCGGCGCCGTACCAGGACGCGACCGGGCCGGAGCCGCTGGCGGTGCCGATGCGCTCGTACCTCGCCGACGAGGCCCTGCCGCCCGCCGCCGCCAACTAGCCCACCCCACCCCCTCCTCCCGCCCACCCCCCTCCCCTCCCTCCCACCCGCCCCGCCGTGTCGATCATGAAGTTGACGGGTGAGTTGATCGCAAAATCACCCGCTAACTTCATGATCGACCCGGGACGGGACGGGCGGGGCGGGGGGCGGGGGGCGGGGCGGGGCGGGGGGCGGTCAGCTGGGTGCGGCGGCGGTGTGCAGCTCGCCGAACGCGGCACCCAGTGACTCCGGGGTGAAGTGCGCGTTCAACCCGCTGGGGTTGGGCAGCACCCAGAGCCGGGCACCGGCCAGCGACTCCGGCTGCGGGCCGAAGGCCGCCTTCGGCCGGGCGAACCCGATCCGGTACGCGGTCACCCCGACCACCGCCACCCACCGCGGCCGGTACCGGGCGACCTTGCCGGCGAGGATCTCCGCACCGGCGACGAGTTCGGCCGGCGTCAGCTCGTCCGCCCGGGCGCTGGCCCGCGCCACCATGTTGGTGATGCCCAGCCCGTAGCCGGGCAGCTCGTGCTGCTCACTGGGGTGCAGCTGCCGGGGCGTGAACCCGCCCCGGTGCAGCGCCGGCCAGAACCGGTTGCCCGGCCGGGCGAAGTGCCACCCGGTCGCGGCCGACCACAGGCCGGGGTTGATCCCGACGAACAGCACGTCCAGCCCGGACGCGACGACGTCGGGGAGGAGTCGGTCCGCCGCGGCCGCGAGCTCGGCCTTCGTCGGGCGCGGGTAGCGGGGTGCGGCCATCACAGGCCCCGCAGGGCGCCGCCGTCCACCGGCAGCGTGATCCCGGTCAGGTAGCTCGCGGCGGGGGAGAGCACGAACGCCGCCACCCGGCCGAACTCGGCCGGATCGCCCAGCCGGCGCAGCGGGATGTCCGCCTCCGCCTCGGCCCGCGCCCGTTCCTGGTCGCCGGTCGCGGCGAAGAGCTGCACGTTCCGGTCGGTCATGATCCGTCCCGGCAGCAGCGCCACCACCCGTACGCCCCGGGGCCCGTACTCGTCGGCGACGTCCTTGGCGACGCCGGCCAGACCGGGGCGCAGCCCGTTGGAGATCCCCAGACCGGACAGCGGGCTCCGGGCGGACGTGGACAGCACCAGCCCGATCGCCCCGCCTCCGGTCAGCGCGCCGGCGACGGTCCGCACCGTCCGGACCGTGCCGAGGAAGACCGTCTCGAAGGACCGGCGCCACTGCTCGTCGCTCACCGACGCCGCGCTGCCGAGCGGCGGACCGCCGACCGAGGCCAGCGCGCCGTCGATCCGCCCGTACGTGTCGAGGGCCGCCGCCACGAGGCGTTCCGGCGTGTCGGGGTCGGCCAGGTCGGCGGCCACGCCGACGGCGTGCCCCGGACCGCCGAGGCGCCGGGAGGCGGCCTCCACCGCGTCGGCGTCCCGGGCGGAGAGGACCACGCGGGCCCCGTCGGCGACGAGGCACTCGGCGGTGGCGTAACCGAGCCCCCGGGAGGCGCCGGTCAGCACGTACACGCGATCGGTCAGTCCGAGATCCATGCCGTCGATCCTCCCGCACCCCGTCGTGACCGGGCGCGCGGTGCCGTCCGCCGGAGCGTGCGGCGACAACCTCGGGGAAGTTGTCGCCTCATGCCCGCTCGAGCCAGCAACTTCCCCGAAGTTGCTGGCCGCGGGAGGCGCGCGGGGGCGGGGGGCGCGGGGGGCACGGGGAGGGGGGAGGGTCAGCGGCGGGCGGGGCGCAGCAGGCGTACGCGACCGGCGAGCTGGACCGCGACGGCGCCGCCGGCGCGACCCCAGGCCGGCAGCCGGCGCGGACGTGGGGTTCCCCGCCCGTCGTGGCGGTGGCCCGCCTCCCGGGCGGCCAGTTCCTCGGCGCCCAGCGGCGGCAGCGTCCTCTCGTCGCGCAGGTCGCGGGCGAAGTCCCAGCCGTCGCGCAGAGAACCGGCGCTCGGCCGCCCGTCGGCCCAGCGGGCGAAGACCGTCGGCCACTCCGGGCCGAGACCGGCGGCGAGCAGCGGCCAGTGCCGGGCCACCTCGCCGGCCCGCTTGCGCAGCAGGGCGGTACGCGCGGCGGCGAGCGGCTCCGGCGCGAAGCCCGGCGGTGCTGGCGCGTCGGCGACCAGCGCCGCGACCAGGGCGGCCTGACGGGCGGCCAGGGGCTGGCCCGGCGTCCCGGCGGCCTGCGACGTCGACCCCGGCACCCGGTGGTCCGCGCTCACGTGACCACCGGGAACCCGGACGCGGCGGCGAGCGTGTCGAGCTCTTCGCGGAGCACCTCGGCCGGCGGGTAGTGCCCGTCGCGCTCCAGCAGCAGGGCCGGCGGCCGTCGCCGGGCGCACAGCTCGCCGACCAGGTCCAGCACCGGGCGCGGCACCGGGTCGGTGTGCGTGTCGTGGTAGAAGCCGCCGTGTTCCGCCCCGCCGGCCACGTGCGCGTACGCGATCCGCTCCAGCGGGAGCCGGTCCAGCAGGGCGAGCGGGTCGGCACCCCGGTTGCGGGCGTTGGCGTACACGTTGGCGACGTCGAGCAGGAGCAGCGCGCCGGTGCGTTCCAGGATCTCGGTGACGAACGCGGCCTCGTCCAGTTCGTCGTCGGGCCAGTCGAAGAGCGCCGCGATCGGTTCCAGCGCGATCGGCACCGGCAGCTCGGCCTGGGCGCGGGTGACGTTGGCGCAGACCGCCGCGACGGCTTCCCGGGTGCGCGGCAGGGGCAGCAGGTGCCCCGCCTCCAGGCCGCCGGCGCGGACGAAGGCGATGTGTTCGCTGACCAGCGGCGCGCCGGTCAGGTCGGCGACCGCGGCCAGGTGGGCCACCCGTGCCGGGTCGACCGCCTCCGCGCCGCCGAGCGAGAGCCGCACCCCGTGGGGTACGACGGTGACGCCCCGCTCGCGCAGGGCGGCGAGCCCGTCCGGGAGCCGGCCGGTGGCGGGTACCGATTCCGCGACGACCTCGACGAAGCGCAGCGCGGGCAGTTCGGCGACGAATCCGGCGATCTCCGGTCGCCAGCCGATGCCCACCCCGGCCGGCCCGGTCATCCGCCGCACCCGCCGCCACCGCCGCAGCCGCCCCCGCCCCCGCAGGAGCTGCCGCCTCCGCCGTCGCCGCCCCCGCAGCCGCCACCTCCGGAGGCGCCGCCGTCGCTGAGCGCCTGCCGCTGGATCCCCGCCTGCTCGGCGAAGCCCGGGTCCATGGCCCAGAGGGTGGCCGTGCCGAACAGGGCGACGCCCATCGCGGCTCCGGTCGCACCGTAGGTGGAGTAGGCCGGCGCGGACCGGGGCGCCAGGTGGGTGTGCTCCCGGCGCAGCCGGCGCAGGGCGTGGTCGGCCGCGCGGGCGCGCCACGGCCGCCGGTACAGCAGGACGGTCACCAGGATCAGGGGGATCAGGGTCAGGAGGAGCCAGCCCACCGGACGGCCGTTTCCCATGCCGGCGAAGAACCGCAGCATGCCGATCCCCAGCAGGGCGGTGAGCAGCGTCGGGCCGACGCGCAGGGCGCCCCGCCGCTCCGCGGTCAGGGCCAGGCCGCGCTGCTCCAGACCGGTGCGCAGCTGGTCGAGCGCCGACCGTACCAACTGGTCCTGGCGCAGCTCCCGAGTGTGGACACCACGGCCCGCGGCGACGTGGATCGCCTGGTCGAGCGGGGTGACGCCGGCCGGCAGCGGGCCGCCGGTGGTGAGCCGACGGCCGGGGCGTCCGCCGATCGCCCCGCTGCTTCGCAGCCCGCCGAGCGACGTCCAGATGGCCAGCTGCTCGCCGCCGTTGAGGTACGCGACCTGTTGGGGCCCGAGCGGGCCGGCGTCGGGCGCCTCGCCGCGGAGCAACCGGGCCCGCTGGACGAGTGTGCCGACGACGAGCACGGCGGCGGCCAGCAGGTAGAGCCGGAGGAAGACCGGGCCGGGGATGCCCCAGGTGTCGCCGGGGGCCGCGAGGACGGTCATGGGCTGCTCCTGTCGCGAGAGGGATCGCGGACCCATTGTGGAGCAGCGCCGCCAGCACCGCCGCGCGCGGCGGTGCGGTTACCGGACCGCAACGTGCCGACGCGGCCGCGCCGGTCACCGGCGGCGGACCGCCTCCTCCACGAGGTCGAGCACCGGGCCGAGGTCACCGGCGGGCCGGCCCATCGCCAGGTGCAGGACCAGGCCGTCGTACGCCAGCTCGAGGAACTGCGCCAGCACGGCGATCGGCACGTCGTCGCGCAGGACGCCCGCTTCCCGCTGCCGCGCCAGGCGGTCGCGGGTCGCCTCGGCGATGGCCGCGGACCGCTCCGCCCACCGCTTGGCGAAGGCCGGATCGGTGCGTAGCCGGCGGGACACCTCCAGCTGGCTGCCCAGCCAGCCGGTCGTGTCCGGAGAGACCGCGCGGGCCAGCAGGTCGCGCATCACCTGGACCAGGCCGTTGCGGGCGACGGTCTCGACCATCGTGGCCGCGTCGTCCTCGGCGACGGCGAGGAAGAGCGAATCCTTGTCGCGGAAGTGGTGGAAGATCGCACCCCGGGACAGGCCGGTGGCCTCCTCCAGGCGGCGCACGGTCGCGCCCTCGTACCCGTGCCGGGCGAAACAGGCCCGCGCCGCGGCGAGGATCTCCTGCCGGCGCGCGTCGAGCTGGTCCTGACTTACTCTGGGCACGGGTCGATCGTGTCAGGTCACCCCGGGTCACGCAAACCGTACGTACGGCTTGTGGCTGGTGGGCCTCGCCGGCCCGCCGGTTAGGATCCGCGCGTGACGCCTCCCCCCACCGCCTCCGCCCTCCCCACCGCCCCGTTGACCGTCGCGGCGGTGCAGTCCCAGCCCGCCCCGGGAGACGTGCCCGGAAACGCGGCCCGCGGCGCGGCCCTCGTGCGCCGGGCAGCCGGTGACGGGGCGCGGGTGGTCGTCCTGCCGGAGCTGTTCCTGCCCGCGTACCACCCGCCGACCCTCGCCGTGGACCCGGCCGGCACCGACGTCGCGGCCGACCCGGCGCGCCGGGTCGCGGACCCCCGCCTGGCGCCGCTGCGCGACGCCGCGCGCGGCGGCGGCACCGTCGTCGTGGTCGGCGCGGCGGTCCGGCACCCCGACGGCCGGCGCACCATCTCCGCCCTGGTGGTCGACCGGGCCGGAGAGGTCCACGTCGGGTACGACAAGCAGCAGCTCTGGGGCGGCGAGCGGGAGCTGTTCGATCCCGGCGACCGGGGCGCCACCCTGCTCCTCGACGGCTGGCGCCTCGGCCTCGGCATCTGCTACGACGGCTGCTTCCCCGAGCACGGTCGGGCGGCGGCGGCGGACGGCGCGCACGCCTACCTCTGCCCGAGCGGCTACCTGGCCGGCTCCGCGCACCGCCGCGACCTCTACTACGCCGCGCGCGCCCTGGACAACACCATGTACGTGGTGTTCGCCAACGCCGTCGGTGGCGCCGACCCGTGGCGGTTCAACGGCGGCGCCGCCGTCTACGACCCGGAGGGCCGCCCGCTGGCCCGGGGCGCCGACACCGGGGAGGCGGTGCTGGTCGCCACGCTGGACCCGGACGCGCTGGCCCGCACCCGCGCCGCGCACTCCATGCTCCTCGACCGGCTTCCCGATCAGGGCCTCACCCGTTCGTCGTTGACGGCCTGACGGACGGCGACCGGTCACTCGGCCCTGTCGGCGGGACGGGTCGGTCCCGTAGGGTTCCCGAGTGCCGCTGCTCCTGCTCGATCTGGACAACACCCTGCTCGACCGGGAGGGTCCGTTCCGCGCCTGGGGTGAGCAGTTCCTGGCCGGCATCGGTGCGCCGGCCGCCGACATCGACTGGCTGCTCTCCATCGACGCCGACGGGCTCACGGACCGCTGGGACATCGCCGACGCCATCCGCGACCGGTACGGGCTGCGGATCCCGTCCATCGACCTGGTGGAGGAACTGCACGACGGGGTGGTGGCGTACACCCGCCTGGACCCGCTCGTGGCCTGCGCGCTGCGGATCGCCGACGACGCCGGCTGGGTGCCCGTGGTGGTGACCAACGGTTCGGTGCGCCAGCAGGACGCCAAGATCCGGCGGACCGGATTGGACCGGTACGTCGCCGACTGGGTCATCTCCGAGGAAGCCGGCGTGAGCAAGCCGAACCCGAGGATCTTCGCGCTGGCCGCTCAGCGGGTCCGGATGCCGTTGCGGGGGGCCTGGGTGATCGGCGACGGTCCCGAGGCGGACATCGGCGGTGCGGCCGCCGTCGGCCTGCCGAGCGTCTGGCTGCACCGGGGCCGGCCCTGGACCGACGGCCGGTTCGCCCCGACCTACACCGTGGACGGCCTGATCGCCGCCGTCGCCACGGTCCTCGGCGCCTGACCCGAGCTAAATCGGTTGCCCCGCCGGGCCGCGGGCGGTGAGCATGGTGCCGCATCCGCACCGCCGCGCCGGCCGTCGCAGGCGGTCGTCGGGCGACAGCGTGAACCCGGGCCGGACGCCCGGTCGAGGAGAGGGGGTCGGTCATGGCCGTCTTCGCAGGTCGCTTCCACCTGCCTCCAGCAACCTCGACCAAGGGACTCTCACCGCAGTGCGCGATCACGACCTTCCGGCGCCGCAGCGCCGTACCCGCGGCAAGCGCCGCTTCGACGACGACGAACCACACTTCCTGAAGCGCGGCCGGCCCGCCGAGCCGCTGCTCGCCGACCCCGAAACCGAGCCGGACCCGGAGACGGGGGAGACCTGGTCGTCCTGGGACGACGCGGTCCACGGCCCCGAGCCGCACCCGGACTGGCTGGTCACCGAGCTGGCCGCCAAGGACACCGACCTGGGCGTGCTGAAGACGGGCAAGGAGGCCGACGTCCACCTGGTCCGCCGGGCCGTACCCGGCACCGACCGGTCCTGCCTGCTCGCCGTCAAGCGGTACCGCGACGCCGACCACCGGCTGTTCCACCGGGACGCCGGCTACCTGGAGGGACGCCGCGTCCGCCGGTCGCGGGAGATGCGGGCGATGACCGGCCGGACCTCGTTCGGCCGCCAGATGATCGCCGGGCAGTGGGCGGCGGCCGAGTTCGCCGCGCTGAGCCGGCTCTGGGAGATCGGCTCCCGGTACGGCACGATCGCCGTGCCGTACCCGGTGCAGCTGCGCGGCACCGAGCTGATGCTGGAGTTCCTCGGCGACGCCGACGGCGGGCGCGCCGCCCCGCGACTGGCCCAGCTGCGGCCGGAGGGCGAGGAGCTGCGTGACCTGTGGCGGCAACTCGTGGACGCGCTGGTCGTGCTCGCCCGCGCCGGCCACGCCCACGGCGACCTGTCGCCGTACAACCTGCTGGTGCACGCGGGGCGCCTGGTGCTGATCGACCTGCCGCAGATCGTCGACCTGGTCGCCAACCCGCAGGGCCCGGAGTTCCTGGCCCGGGACGTCCGGGTGGTCGCCACGTGGTTCGCCGCGCGCGGGCTGCCGGCGGCGCAGGCCGACCCGGAGAGCCTGACCGGGCTGCTGCTGCGGGAGGCGGGCCTGCGCTGACCCCGACCGTCCCGGGCGGCCGCCGAGGCCGCCCGGGACCGCGCGGCGGTCCGGCACCGCCCCCGTGGGCGGCGCCGGACCGCCGGTCGCCGAGGCCGTCGGCCTCTCACTGCAGGTAGCGCTCGACCTCCGGCAACGGGCGTACGCCCTGCGCGTCGGGATCGCCGTGGGTGGCCCGGGCGGCGCGCCGCCGGCGCAGCAGGTCCCAGCACTGGTCCAGCGACTCTTCCAGCTCACGCAGGCGGGTGCGGGCCTCCTCGTCGGTGCCCGCCTCGTTGGCCTGGGCGTCGGCGCGGAGCCGGTGCTCCTCGTCGACCAGCTCGGAGATCCGCTTCAGGATGGTCGTGTCGTCCATGACCATGAGCCTGGCACAGGGTGCCCCGGAGCGCCCGCGATCGGTGCCGCCGGGCGTTGCAACCGGCCAACTTGTCTGACGGAGGGACATTTCTCATGTCACAGACCCTGGAGACGAACGCGCGAAAGTGACATGATCTCGTCACTCGACGCGGAAGTTCCACGAGGGACCCGCGTCGTTCCTGGGCGGCGACGTGGCGAGGAGACGTGGTGGCGATGTCGCAGCTACCGGTGAGCAGCACCCCACCGATCCCCGCGCAGGCCTCGACAATCCCACTGCACCGCGCCCTGCCGGCGCTGCTGCGGGATCCGCTCGGCGCGCTGGTCCGGTTCGCCGACGAGGCCCGCGGTGAGGTCGTCCGCCTGAACCTCGGGACGTTCCGCCCCTACCTCGTCAGCCACCCGGAGCACCTCCAGTACGTGCTGCGCGACAACGTGGCCAACTACATCCGCGACGGCGACGGGCTCCTCTGGCGGCCGGTCCGACGGATCGTCGGCGAGGCGATCCTGGTCGCCGAAGGGGACGTGTGGGAGTCCAGCCGCGGCGCCCTGCAACCGCTGTTCACCGCGAAGCGGGCGGAGACGCTGGTCGACCGGATGGCGGAGGCGATCGGCGAGGCCGTCGACGGCTGGGCCGAGCCGGCCGGCCGCGGGCAGCCGATCGACGCGGGCCGGGAGCTGACGAGGATCGTCCTGCGGACCACCATGCGGGTGCTCTTCGCGGACCGGATATCCGTGCCCGACGCCGAGCGCATCAGCGCCGCCCTGGACACGGTCACGACCGCCATGCTTCCCCGGTTGCTCGTGCCGTTCGTCCCGTACTCGGTGCCGATGCCCGGGGACCGGGCCTTCCGGAACGCGGTCCGGACCATCGACGACGTGGTGCTGCCGATCATCCGGGAGGCGCGGGCCCGGCCGAGCGACGGCGACGACATCATCTCCGTGCTCTGCCGGCCACGCCCGGACGGGCGGCAGCCGGACGAGTACCAGGTGCGGGGCGACGTGGTGGCGATGTTCTCGACCGCCACGGAGACGACGATCGCGCTGCTGTCCTGGCTGTGGCCGGTGCTCGAGGCGTACCCGGAGGTGGCCGGCCGCCTTCGGGAGGAGCTCGACCAGGTGGTCGGCGGCGGTCCGGTCCGGCGGGAGCACCTGCCCGAGCTGCGGTACGGGCGGATGGTGCTGGAGGAACTCCTCCGGCTCTACCCGGCCGGCTGGATGATCCCGCGGACCGCCGTCGCCGACGACGTACTCGGCGGTGTCCGCGTCGACGCGGGCGCCACCGTGCTGGTCAGCCCGTACGTCACGCAGCGGATGGCGATGTTCTGGCCCGAGCCGGACCGTTTCGACCCGGAGCGCTTCGCGCCGGGGCGCCCCCGCCGCCGCTACCGCTACTCCTACTACCCGTTCGGCGGCGGCCCCCACCAGTGCCTCGGCCAGTACCTGTTCCTGTTGGAGGCGCAGCTCATCGTGAGCACGGTGCTCAGCCGCTACCACTTCCGCAGCACCGAACCGGTGGACCTGGCGCCCCGGATCGGAGCCTCCCTCTCGCCGCGGCAGCGGACGCGACTGACGCTGCGTCCGGTGGAGCACGAGCCCCGGTGACCGGCGTGGACGTCCCGCTCCGGGACATCTGGGCCGCGGTGACCGAGCAGGGGCGCATCTGTGCCCTCGCCACCCGGGGGACGCGCGACCTGCAGGAGGTGACCGCCGCCCATCCCGAGCTGTTCGCCGACGCGACGTTCGACCCCGCGCTGCTCGGGTCCGTGGCCACGGCCATCGCCTTCACGGCGCCCGGGTACGACGCGGCGCGGCTGCGTACGACGACCCGCACGTTGCTGTGGGTGTTCGCCGCGGACTGGCAGGTCGACTACCGGGCGAGGTCGGCCGACGACGTGCGCCGGATCGTGACGGACTGCCTGGCGGTCGCGGACGGCGCCACCCCGCCGCCCGGGCGGCACCTCGCCCGGCTCCTCGCGGAGATCCGCGACGACCTGGCGGCGGTTCCGGCGTTCACCCGCCGCGCCGGCGTCTGGCGCGACGAACTCGCCCGGATGCTGGCCGCCGTGGAGCGGGAGTGGCACTGGAAGAACGACCGGTCGCTGCCGACGTTCCAGGAGTACCTCGACAACGCGGACAACCTCGCCTGCTCGTTCGTCAACGCCACCCACTGGCTCGCCACCGGGGACGACGGGTGCCTGCGGCACCTGGACGAGCTGCTCGCCGCCGGCCGCGGGGTCCAGCGTGTCCTGCGGCTGGTCAACGACCTGGCGACGTACCGGCGGGACGTGCGGTGGGGCGACCTCAACGCCCTGATGCTGGTGCCGGACCCGGCCGAGGTCCGGCAGCGACTGGCCGCCCTGACCGACCGGACCGAGCAGGAGCTGGGCCGGCTCCCCGATCCGGACCAGGCCGACTACCTGCGTCGGCAGATCGCCTACACGAGCGGGTTCTACCAGGTGTCGGACTTCTGGGGAGCAGCATGAGCGACGGCCAGCCGCAGACGGTCATCCCGCCGGCGTCGGCCCTCGCCGCCGACCCCGGTTGCGGGTCCGACGAGTGCGGCTCGCAGGCGCGCGCGCTCGTCGCCGCGATGGCGTTGCGGCCCTGGGGGCAGGTGGCCCCGTCGGTCTACGAGACCGGCCGGCTGGTCGCGCTGGCGCCGTGGCTGGACCGGCACGACGAGCGGATCGCCTTCCTCCTGGGGCGGCAACGGGCCGACGGCGCCTGGGGGCCGCCGGAGGGGTACGCGGTGGTGCCCACGCTGAGCGCCACCGACGCGCTCCTCGCGGTCCTCCCGGACGCCGGGTCGCCGGCCGGACGGCGCCCAGCGGTGGAGGCCGCGGTCGGCAGAGCGCTCGCCGCGCTCCCGGCGCTGCTCGCGACCGCCCCGCCGGAGCCCGGCACGCCCGCCTTCGACCTGGTCGTGCCGGCGCTGGTGGAGTCGATCAACAGGCGTCTGGCGGGGCCCGGTGTTCCCGCCGCCGCGCCCCGCTCGGTACGCCTGCCGTCGCCCGGCGCCGACGCGCGCCTGACGGCCGTCCGCGCGGCGTACGCCGCCGGTGCGGACCTGCCGCCGAAACTCGCGCACTTCGGGGAGGTGCTCGCCGGGCCGGTGGGCCGGTCCGCGCCGGCCGGTCCGGCCGTTGGGGCCTCACCGGCCGCCACGGTCGCCTGGTTGAACGTCTGCGGCGCGGGGGAGGGCGCGGAGGCGCGGCGCTTCCTCGACGAGCTTGTCGGCGAGAGCAGGGGACCGGTGCCCTGCCCGTCGCCGATCACCGTCTTCGAACGGGCCTGGACGCTCAGCACGCTGGTCCGGGCCGGTGTGGACGTGCGGCCGTCCCCGGCGCTGGTGGCCAGCCTGGCCGGCGCCGTGGGCGTCGACGGTGCGGCCACCGGCGCCGGCCTGTTGGCGGACGCGGACACCACCTCCGTGACGCTGTACGCGCTCGGCCGCCTCGGCCACGCGCCGGATCCCGCGAGCCTGTGGCGGTACGAGACGGCGGACGGCTTCTGCACCTGGCCCGGTGAGGACGGATTCTCGGTCACCACGAACGCCCACGTGCTCGACAGCTTCGCCGACCACCTCCGGCGTGAGCCGCACGCGGACCGCTACCGTGCGGCCGTGCGGCGGCTGGTGCGGGTGCTCCTCGACCGGCAGGACGCCGACGGTGCCTGGCGCGACCGATGGCACGCCTCGGCGTACTACGCGACCGCGTGCTGCGTGCTGGCCCTGGCGGCGTCCGGCTGTGCGGAGAGCGCGGCGGCGCTCCGCGCGGCGGCACGCTGGGCCCTGGCCCGGCAACGCGACGACGGGTCCTGGGGCCGCTGGGAGGGCACGCCGGAGGAGACGGCGTACGCGCTCCAGATCATCCTCGCCCTGCCCGGCGACGATCCGGCGGTCGTCGTGGCGGCCCTGCGCGGCCACTCCTACCTGCAGCGGAACCGGAACCGGCGCGACCACCCCCCACTGTGGTACGGCAAGGAGCTCTACTGCCCCACCACAATCGTGCGGGCCACGGTCACCGCGGGGACCCACGTCGTCCACTCCAGGCTGACCCGGGAGCGCGCCGCAGCCGGTTCCGATTTCGGGCCGGAGTCTTGATCACGCACCTTGAGGCGAAATGTGGACACTGCTAGCGTACGCAGGGCCCTCGTCCCGGACGCCGTTCGGCACGGGACGTCTGCCCTTTGTGACCATCCGTTGATGAGCTGAGTCAACCCGGCCTGGGACGGTTCCATGCGATCTCGCGGTACGAGTGTCCGCACCAAGGTTGTCGCACTGCTGCTCTCGCTGGTGGCACTGTGGATGTTCGCGGCCTGGGTGACCCTCCGGGACGGCTTCAACCTGCTCGGCGTGCAGCTGCTGAACACCAAGGTGTACGTGCCCAGCGAGCCGCTGCTGCAGGAACTGCAGGTCGAGCGGCGGCTGACGCAGGAGTACCTCGGCGACCCCGAGCCCGCCCGGCGGGCGGCCCTGGAGGCGGAGCACCGCCGGACCGAGGAGCTCGCGACCGCCTTCGCCGCGTCGGTGCGGAGCTGGCAGGTCGACCTCGCCGGCAGCGACGAGCTCGGGCGCCGCCTGTCAGAATCGGTCAGCCGGTTGGAGAGCCTCAAGGAGACGCGCGCCGCCGTCCTGTCCCGGGGCGTCGACCGGCTCGCGGCCGCCGACCGCTACACCGAGGCCATCCGGTCGATCTTCCTCATCTACGACGTCACCGGAAGCCTCGACGACAAGGAACTGGCGGCGGACGCGGCGGCCCTCATCCAGCTCAACCGGATGAAGGAGCTGATCTCCCAGCAGGACGCGCTGGTCAGCGGCCTCGTCGGCAGCGGCCGGATCAGCGGCCCCGAGTACGCCCGCTTCAGCTCGCTGGTGGGCGCCGAACGGTTCCTCGGCGAGGAGACCCGGCTGAAGCTGTCCGAGGCGGACCAGCGGCGGTACCGGGAGCTGGTCGAGTCGGATGCGTTCCGGCGGCTCCGCGCCGTCCAGGACGGGATCATCCGCGACGGTCGGCCGTCGACGACGCTGCCGTTCAGCGCGGCGGACTGGCGCGACACGGTCGAGCCGGCGGCAGCGGAGATCAACAAGGTCGTCGTGGCCGGCGGCGAGGGCATCGTCGGCCGCGCCGCCAGCATCGCCGCGCTCGTGATCGTCCGGGTGCTGCTCGCGACCGGTCTCGGTCTGGTCGCGGTGATCGCCTCCATCGTTGTGACCGTCACCACCGCGCGTACCCTGCTCCGTCAGCTGGAGCGGCTGCGCGAGGCCGCGTTCCGTCTCGCCCACGAGCGCCTGCCCGGCGTGGTGGAGCGGCTCGGCCGCGGCGACGAGGTCGACGTCGCCAAGGAGGCCCCGCCGCTCGAGTTCGGCGACGACGAGATCGGCCAGGTGGGCCACGCGTTCAACGCCGTGCAGGAGACCGCGATCCGCACCGCGGTCGAGCAGGCCGAGCTGCGCCGCAACGTGCGGGAGGTGTTCCTCAGCCTGGCCCGGCGTACGCAGGCGCTGGTCCACCGCCAGCTCACGCTCCTCGACGCGATGGAGCGGCGGGAGCAGGACGCGGAGGAACTGGAGGACCTGTTCCGCGTCGACCACCTCGCCACCCGGATGCGGCGCAACGCCGAGAACCTGATCGTGCTCTCCGGCGCCACGCCCGGCCGGGCCTGGCGGCGCAACGTGCCGATGGTCGACGTGGTGCGCGGCGCGGTGGCCGAGGTGGAGGACTACACCCGGGTCACCGTGCTGCCCCTGGGTTCGGTCTCCCTGGCGGGTCGGGCGGTCGGTGACGTCATCCACCTGCTCGCCGAGCTGATCGAGAACGGTCTGTCGTTCTCGCCGCCGCACACCATCGTCGAGGTGCGGGGGCAGTTGGTCGGCAACGGGTTCGTCATCGAGATCGAGGACCGCGGTCTCGGCATGAGCGAGGAGGACCTCGCCGCCGCCAACCAGCGGATCGTCGACCGCTCCGAGCTGAACCTGGCCAACGCCGCCCGCCTGGGCCTGTACGTCGTGAGCCGGCTGACCGAGCGGCACGGCGTCCGGGTGCAGCTGAAGGAGTCCGCGTACGGCGGCACCACGGCGGTCGTGCTGATCCCGGTCGACCTGGTCACCGCCGACGACGATCCGAGCACCTCGGGTGGCTTCCTGGCCGGTGCGGCGGACTCGCCCGGCGTACGGGGCGGCGGGGCGGCCGACGGACGCCCCGCCCCGGTGGCGATCGCCGAGCCGCTCACCGCGCCCCGACCCCGGCCCGCGCTCGACGCGGCCCTGCCCGCCGACCCGGCCCTGCCCACCGACGGAGCCCTGCCCACCGACGGAGCCCTGCCCACCGACGGAGCCCTGCCCGTCGACGGAGCCCTGCCCGTCGACGGTGCCCTGCCCACCGACGGCGGCCTGCCGACGCGGTCGCGGGGGCGGTCGCTCGCCGAGGCCGTCGGCGGCGCCGCGACGGCCCGCTCCGGCAGCGGCACGGGCGCGCTGGAGGGGCCGACGGTGCCGACCGGCCTGCCGCTCACCACCGGGCCGGCCCGGGACGGCCACGGCGCCGACGGCGACGGGGAACCGCCGACGGCCGCGTCGGCGCGGACCGCCGTACCATCCGCGCCGGCCGCGCCCGCCGTCTCCACCGGCGCCGCACCGGCCGTGTCCGGCGGGGCCGCACCGGCCGTGTCCGGCGAGGCCGCGCCCGCCGTGTCCGGCGGGGCCGTGCCGGTTGACCCGGCACGCGCGTCGGCCGGCCCCGCGGCCGGGACGCCGCCCTCGCCGGCCGACCCGGAGCTGGCGTTCACCGAGTCCGGGCTGCCGGTCCGCGTCCGGCAGGCCAGCATCGCGCCCGAACTGCGCGACGAGCCGGCCGACGACGACGCCGACACCACCGACACCGACACCGACACGGTGCGCCAGCCGGAGCAGGTGCGCCGGATGATGAGCTCGTACCAGACCGGGACCCGGCGTGGGCGCACCGACGCCGCCAAGCTGCTCGGCGTGGGCGACCCGCCGGACGCGGCCCCCGATCCGGGAGACCAGCAGGCAACCTGATCGGCACCGCCGGGCGAGGCGTCGAGACGCCCCCGGCGTGACAGCCAGCCGAAGACGAGCCGGCGGACAGAGCCGGGAAAGAAGAGGGCGACGAGTGACGCAGAAGACGGCTTCGACGGCCGACCTGACGTGGTTGCTGGACGATCTGGTCGGCCGGGTCAAGCAGGCCGAGCACGCGGTCGCGTTGTCGACAGACGGCCTGCTGATGGCGTCCTCCCGTGGGCTGACCCGGGACGACGCGGAGCACCTGGCGGCGATGGCCGCCGGCATCCAGAGCCTCGCGCGCGGCGCCGGGAAGCGTTTCGGCGGCGGGCAGGTGCAGCAGACGATCATCGAGATGCAGTCGTCGTTCCTGTTCGTCACAGCGGCCGGCCGCAACGCCTGCCTCGCGGTCCTGGCCACCGAGGACGCCGACGTGGGGCTGATCGCGTACGAGATGGCGATGCTGGTCACCCGGGTCGGCAAGTACGTCGCGTCGCCGTCGCGCGCCGAGCAGCCGGCCGGCGGGAAGTAGCGGCGATGACGGTGCAGGGAGAGTCGGCGGAGCACCAATGGGTCGACGACCACGCCGGGCCGGTCGTGCGCCCGTACGCGGTGACGCGCGGCCGGGCCCGCCCGGTCGCCGGCACGTTCGACCTGATCTCCCTCGTGACCGCCACCCGGGTGGACGTGACTCCGGAGATCGGCCTGGGCCCGGAACACCTGGCGATCGTGGCGCTCTGCCAGCGCATGCAGTCCGTCGCGGAGATCGCCGCTCACCTGGACCTACCGGTTGGCACCGTCCGCGTCCTGCTCGGTGACCTGGTGGCCCGCAACCTCGTGCAGGTACGCGAGCCGCGGGTGACGGCCGGCCTTCCCGACAACAGCGTTTTCGAGGCGGTTATCAATGGACTTCGGGCCCTCTGAGCGGTCGGCGGGAGCGACGCCCCTGCCCACCGCGATCAAGATCCTGATCGCGGGTGGCTTCGGCGCGGGCAAGACGACCCTGGTCGGCGCGGTCAGCGAGACCCGCCCGTTGCGCACCGAGGAGGTGCTGACCGAGACCGGGGTCGGCATCGACGACCTGTCCGGTGTGGAGGGCAAGACCACCACCACCGTCGCGATGGACTTCGGTCGCATCACCATCAGCGACGACCTGGTGCTCTACCTGTTCGGCACCCCGGGTCAGGACCGGTTCTGGTTCGTCTGGGACGAACTGTCGCTGGGTGCGATCGGCGCGGTGGTGCTGGCGGACACCCGGCGGCTGGCCGACTGCTTCCCGTCGATCGACTACTTCGAGGGGCGGGGCACCCCGTTCGTGGTGGCGGTGAACTGCTTCGAGGGCGCCCGTGCGTATCAGCTCGACGAGGTGCGGGCCGCGCTCAATCTCGACCCGGACGTGCCCGTCCTGCTCTGCGACGCCCGGCAGCGGAAGTCCGGCAAGGAGGTGCTCATCACCCTGATGGAGCACGCCATGAAGACCCTCGAAGCCCGCCGCGACGCCGGCTGACTCACACCGCCAGGATCGGCACGCCGTACTTCTGGATCTGGACGTCCCGGGTCGCGAGGGTGAGACCGGCGTGCCGAGCCTGGGCGATCAGCATGCGGTCGAACGGGTCGCGGTGGATGGGCGGCAGGGTGGCCGCGGTGACGGCGTGTTCGTGGCGGATCGGCAACTCCCGCAGATCGGCCTCCGCGACGAGTCGGGCCAGGTCATCGGGCCCGGAGAGTTTACCGAGCGCCTGCTTGACGCCGACCTCGCAGACGCTGACCGGACTCAGATAGACCTCAGGCTCGGTGTCGATGTGCTCCTTCAACTCTTCGCTGAGGGTCGGGTCGTCGGTCAGCCACCACAGGGCGACATGGGTGTCGAGCAGCACCCTCATCCGGTCCCCCCGAAGTCCCGGGCAATCGAGTCATTGACGTCCTCGGAATCCCAGTCGTCCGCCAGCACCAGCCGGCCGCGTAGTGACCCGCGACCGCGCCGAGGCTGGTGACGTAGCGGAATGACCTTGGCGACCGGCGTGCCGGACCGGCTGATCACGATCTCCTCGCCGTGCTCGACACGCTCGATGATCCGCGAGAGGTGAGTCTTCGCGTCGTGGATGTTGAACTGTGCTGCCGCCTCACCCGACATGGTCGCCTCCTTAGCTAAGAGGTTAGTCCGCTCGGGGTCGCAGGCCAGTAGCGGGCCGGCCGGTACGGCAACGGGCCCTTCCCCCGAGTCGGGGAAGGGCCCGTTCGCGTGGTGGGTCAGCTGGCGATCATGCGGCGCAGCACGAACTGCAGGATGCCGCCGTGCCGGTAGTAGTCCGCCTCGCCCGGGGTGTCGATGCGGACGACCGCGTCGAACTCCACACCGGTGTCGGTGGTGACCTTGACGGTCCGCGGGGTCTCGCCGTCGTTCAGCGCGGTGACCCCGGCGATCGAGAACGTCTCGGTGCCGGTGAGGCCCAGCGACTCGGCGGTCTCGCCAGCCGGGAACTGGAGCGGGAGGACGCCCATACCGATCAGGTTCGAGCGGTGGATCCGCTCGTACGACTCGGCGATGACGGCCTGCACGCCCAGCAGCATCGTGCCCTTGGCCGCCCAGTCCCGCGACGAGCCGGAGCCGTACTCCTTGCCGGCCAGGACGACCAGCGGAATACCGGCCTCCTGGTAGGCCACCGAGGCGTCGTAGATGGTCGTCTGCTCGCCGGTGAGGTGGTTGACGGTGAAGCCGCCCTCGACGCCGGGCACCAGCTGGTTGCGCAGCCGGATGTTGGCGAACGTGCCCCGGATCATCACCTCGTGGTTGCCCCGCCGGGAGCCGTACGAGTTGAACTCGTGGCGCGGCACGCCGTGCTCGGCGAGGTACCGGCCGGCGGGCGAGTCGGCCTTGATCGAGCCGGCCGGGGAGATGTGGTCGGTGGTCACCGAGTCGCCCAGCTTGGCCAGCACGCGAGCGCCGGTGATGTCACCGACCGCCTTCGGCTCCCGCTCCATGCCCTCGAAGTACGGGGGCTTGCGGACGTACGTCGACTCGCCCTCCCAGGCGAACGTGTCACCGGTCGGCGTCGGCAGCGACTGCCACCGCGCGTCGCCGGCGAAGACGTCCGCGTACGCCGAGCTGAAGCCGGTGGCGCCGATCGCCGAGGCGATGACGTCCTGGATCTCGGCGGTGTTCGGCCAGATGTCCCGCAGGAACACCGGGTTGCCCTGGCTGTCCTCGCCGATCGGCTCGTTGGCCAGGTCGATGTCCATCGTGCCGGCCAGCGCGTACGCGACCACCAGCGGCGGCGACGCCAGGTAGTTCATCTTGACGTCCGGGTTGATCCGGCCCTCGAAGTTCCGGTTGCCGGAGAGCACCGAGACGACCGCGAGGTCGTTCTCGTTGACCGCGGCGGAGATCTCCTCCGGCAGCGGGCCGGAGTTGCCGATGCAGGTGGTGCAGCCGTAGCCGACCAGGTGGAAGCCCAGCTTCTCCAGGTACGGCGTGAGGCCGGCCCGCTCGTAGTAGTCCATGACGACCTTCGAGCCGGGCGCGAGGGTGGTCTTCACCCACGGCTTGCGGCTCAGGCCCTTCTCGACCGCGTTGCGGGCCAGCAGGGCCGCGCCGATCATCACCTGGGGGTTGGAGGTGTTGGTGCAGGAGGTGATCGCGGCGATCACCACCGCGCCGTGGTCCAGCTCGAACTCGGTGCCGTCGGCGCCGGTGACCCGGACCGGGTTGGTCATCCGGCCGCCGGAGCCCACCGCCGCGGTCTCCAGGTCACGCGGGGCGTCGGCCGGGTCGATCACCCCGTTGGCCGGGGAGTCGCTGGCGGGGAAGGACTCGGCGCTGGCCTCGTCGGCGTGGCCCGCCACGCCGAACGGCTTCTCCAGCTGCGGCACGCCCGCCTTGCGGTCCCGGTCGCCGCCGGTCTCGTCGGCCGCCACGTAGTCCGTCAGCGCGGAGCGGAACAGCGTCTTGGCGCTGCCCAGCGGCACTCGGTCCTGCGGGCGCTTCGGGCCGGCGAGGGACGGCTCGATGGTGCTCAGGTCGAGCTCCAGGCGCTCCGAGTACTCCGGCTCGGCGGCCGGGTCGTGCCAGAGGCCCTGCTCCTTGGCGTACGCCTCGACGAGCGCGACCTGCTGCGGGTCCCGGCCGGTCAGCTCGAGGTAGCGGACGGTCTCGGCGTCGATCGGGAAGATCGCGACGGTCGAGCCGTACTCCGGGGACATGTTGCCGATGGTGGCCCGGTTGGCCAGCGGCACCGCGCCCACGCCGGGGCCGTAGAACTCGACGAACTTGCCGACCACGCCGTGCTTGCGCAGCATCTCGGTGATCGTGAGGACCAGGTCGGTGGCGGTGGTGCCGGCCGGCATCTCGCCGGAGAGCTTGAAGCCGACGACCCGCGGGATGAGCATGCTCACCGGCTGCCCGAGCATCGCGGCCTCGGCCTCGATGCCGCCGACGCCCCAGCCGAGCACGCCCAGGCCATTGACCATCGTGGTGTGCGAGTCGGTGCCGACGACCGTGTCCGGGTACGCCTGGCCGCCCCGCTCCATCACCGTACGGGCCAGGTACTCGATGTTGACCTGGTGCACGATGCCGGTGCCCGGCGGCACCACCTTGAACTCGTTGAACGCGGTCTGGCCCCAGCGCAGGAACTGGTAGCGCTCCTTGTTGCGCTCGTACTCCAGCTCGACGTTGCGCTGGAACGCGTCCTCACGGCCGAACAGGTCGGCGATGACCGAGTGGTCGATGACCAGCTCGGCCGGGGCGAGCGGGTTCACCTTGGTGGGGTCGCCGCCGAGGTCGCGGACGGCCTCGCGCATGGTGGCCAGGTCGACGACGCACGGTACGCCGGTGAAGTCCTGCATGAGCACCCGCGCCGGGGTGAACTGGATCTCGACGCTCGGGTCGGCGGTCGGCTCCCACGCGCCGAGCTGGCGGATGTGGTCGGCGGTGATGTTCGCGCCGTCCTCGGTCCGGAGCAGGTTCTCCAGGAGGATCTTCAGGCTGTAGGGGAGCCGTTCGTGGCCCTCCACCTTACTGATCTTGAAAATCTCGTAGCTCGCGTCTCCGACGCGTAGCTGGGTCTTCGCACCGAAGGTGTCGAGGCTCGCCACGTCGTACTCCTTCACACCAGCGACCGTGAGTAGTCCTGAGCAGTCTGTCGCACCGGCCGGGAGGGTGCCGTGCTTAGGCAACACTTACCCGGGACGGATGCTCAACAAAACCGTACGTCCGTCTTGCTATTCGCGCAACCTCGTGTGATCCACTCGGGTAGCGCTAGGTCGCGGTGCCGGTGCCCGACGACGGCGCGGAGTGCGACCTGCCGTGGGCCTCTGTCACCCAGGACGCGCGCGGCCGGGCGACGGGTGGGTCAGGATTCGTCGCGGGGAGTGACCGTCGCCTCCGCGTGCCGGTCCCGCAGCCGGGCCCGGATCTCCTCGGGCGTGTACGCCCGGCGCCGCCGCTCCGCGCGGGCGATGACCACACCGGACGCCGCCACGCCGGCCAGCCCCGCCAGTCCGAGCACCTTCCACCACCGCATCCTCTTCCGCATCGGCCTAGGGTAGGTGCTCATGAGCGTGCATATCGGCGTCGCGCCCGCGTGTCCGGCGCGGCGGTTCGGATCGGGCCACCCGGGCGAGCGCCGGCCGGCGGGTCACCGGTGCGGCGCGGTGGCGCCGCGGGCCGGCGCGGAGCGGTCGGGAGCGCCGGCATGAGTCTCGACCTGGACGAGGCCGTGGAGCTGACCCGCACCGGTGACGTGTGGGTGTTCCGCGGTCGCAGCGTGCCGGACCGGGCCATCCAGCTCACCACCAACAGCCCGGTCAACCACGTCGGCATGGCGGTGGTCCTGGACGACATGCCGCCGCTGATGTGGCACGCCGAGCTGGGCCGGTCGTTGCCGGACCTGTGGTCGGGCACGCACCAGCGTGGCGTGCAACTGCACGACCTGCGCGACGCGGTCTGCGTCTGGGCCAACCGGTACGGGCAGCGGGGCTGGCTGCGCCAACTGGAGCCGCCGGCCGACGCGGAGATGGAGAAGGCGGTGCTGCGGACGATCGCCCGCCTCGACGGCACCCCGTTCCCGTCCACCGCCCAGCTCGCCTGGCGATGGCTGCGGGGGCGGGCGCCGGCGGTCCGGCTACCCGGCCAGCGGGGGCCGCTCGGCCCCGGCCGCGGGGACTCGCCGAACGGCCGGTCGGCGGACGACCGGGGCCGCGCCCCCGTGCCCGAGCACCGGCTGGAGACGGCGTACTGCGCGGAGGTCGTCGCGGTCACCTACGAGGCCATGGGGCTGCTCCCGCCCGGCCGGCGTCCGAACTGGTACGACCCGGGCCGCTTCTGGAGCGGGGACGACCTCGGCCTTGCCGGTGGCGCACGGCTCGGGGCGGAGATCGAGGTGCGCATACCACCGCGTTGAGGTTTGGGTCAGTCCCGCGCAGGCAATTCCCATCCGCGTGACGGCTTCCACCGAACTCGACGCCCTGACCGACTTCTTCGGGCGGTACGGCGCGGCACTGACCGCCGGCGACGTGCCGGCCCTGACCGGCTGCTACGCCCTGCCCGGGCTCGTGGTCGCCGACACGTACAGCTTCTCGTTCACCTCGCCGGCGGCGGTGGCGCTGTCCTTCGTGGGCGCCGCACCCGACTACCAGGAGCGCGAACTCGTCGCGGCGCACGCGACCATCGAGGATGTGCAGCAGGTGTCGGCGCTGCTCACCATGGTCGCCGTCGAGTGGGAGTTCCTCGACAGCCAGGGCCGCCGGGTCCCGGGGGAGCGTTACCGCTACCTGGTGCGCTCCACGGACGACGGGCCGGCCATCTGCACCGTCATCCGCGTGGCCTGACCGCCCGAGCCCGAGGGACCGACGGTCGCCGGGCGACCACCTGTCGTCGGCCGCCCGCTGCCCGGTCGGCCGGTTCCGGGGACGGGCCGTTCCGCCGGTGGCGGTCGGTGGCTACGCTGGCGCGGCGGTTCGATGAGGGGGGCCCGATGTCAGTGCAGCCGGCCGGGGACACCAATGGGCGAACCACATCCAGGGTGCTGGCGTCGGTCCCGTGGATCGTCGTGCTGTCCGGTGTCGTGCTGCTGGTGGTGCTGCTCGTGATGGCGCTGCTGTCGTTCCGCGGGTCCGAACGGCATGCCGCGCCGCCGCCGGCGCCGCCGCTGGTCCTGCCGACGCCGGCCGCCGCGGCGTCGGCGTACCCGTCACCGGCGCCCGCGTCCGCGACGGCGGCCGCGTCCCCCACGGCGTCCGCGTCCGCGACCACCACGGCCACGCGGGTGCCCAGGCCGACCCGGACCAGGTCCACCCCGCCGGCCACGGCGAGCTCCCCGGTCCCGCCCAGCCCGCTCGTGGGGGGCGGCGACGCCTCCGCCGGCCAGGTCACCGCGCGGTACGAGGTGACCGACCGGCACCGCGACTCGTTCGAAGCCGAGCTGGTCGTCCGCAACCGGACGGGCGAGGCTCGGGACTGGCGCGTGGAACTGACGTTCACCGGCGACATCGACAGCTTCCGGGTCTACGGGAGGTCCGGGGTCTCCGTGTCGGCCGAGGGCGGTGGCCGGTACGTGCTGCGCGGCACGGGGCCCGTCGGCGCGGGGGAGGCCGAGCGGTTCCACCTGTGGATCAGCCATGACGGCGCCGACACGGAGCCCGACCGGTGCACGGTCAACGACGCCGACTGCGTCATCGAATGACGGGGTTCCCGGCGGGCGTGGCCGGGCCGGAACCGTCCGACCTGGTCGGTGGCTACGCTTGCCGGACGGCTCGCTGAGGAGGGACATGTCCGGCCTGCGTCGTGCCCCGCGGTCGTCCCGCGCCACCGCCGCCATCGTGTCCTCTCCGTGGATCCTGGTGGCCGCCGGGGTGGTCGTCATGATCGTGCTGCTGGTCATCGCGCTCGGCGCGTACCGAAGCCGCAGCGGCGCCGACACGGCACCGGCCCCGCCCGCGCCGCCGCTGCTCCTGCCGGAGGCGCCGCCGCCGTCGTCGTCGGCCGCCCCGTCTCCGACCGGGGCGGTCCAGCCCGGGCTGTCCCCGCGCACGTCGGTCCAGCCCACCACGGGCGTCGCGAGGCCCCCGCACCCCACGCCGGGTGTCACCAGCCGCGCCGCCCACCCCACGTCGCCACCGCCGCCGGCCGGGACGACCGGCCGCTACCGGGTGGTGAACTCCTTCGACGGCGGGTTCATCGGCGAGATCCTGGTACGCAACGGGTCGGCGGAGCGGCGCGGCTGGACCGTGCGGCTGACGTACGCCGGCGGGCGGTTCGTGACCGCCTGGGTCGAGGGCACCGAGCAGGGCAAGGCGACCCCCACCGAGGGTGGCTTCACCTACCGCAGCGGCGTCGACGTGGCTCCGGGCGGCAGTGCCACGCTGCGCTTCCACATGGAACGGACGGAATCCCGCCCGACCGGCTGCACGGTCGACGGCGTGCCCTGCGTCCTCGGCTGACGATCCACCTCGGACACGTGCACACGGTCGCGGCGGACCGGCTCTTCCGGCCCGCGTGACGGAAAGGTTGCTGCAAGCAGACTGCTTTGTTGCGACTCTGTTTGCAAGGTATTGCAGAATGTTTCGGCAAGGGCTAGCGTGCGGGCGAATCAGCGACCAGAGGAAGGCCGTCGATGAAACCCCCGCCGATACCGCGCAAGGCTCTGCTCGCCCTCGTCTCCCTCCTGACCCTCACCCTCGTCGGCGCTCCGGTCGCCGTACACCAGCTCGGCGCCGACGCCAGCGGTCGCGGCGCGGGCGCACCCGTCGATCCGCTCGCCGCCGCCGGTGCGGCCCAGTGGGGCACCGAGCCCTCCGCCGCGGCCCTGCTCGCCGCCGGTGACCGCGAGGCCCGCGCCGAGCAGTTCTACTTCGTCCTGCCGGACCGCTTCGCCAACGGCGACCCGCGCAACGACCGGGGCGGCCTCACCGGCGACCGGCTGAAGACCGGGCACGACCCGGCGGACAAGGGCTTCTACCACGGCGGCGACCTCAAGGGCGTCATGGACCGGCTGGACTACATCCAGGGGCTCGGCACGACCGCCATCTGGCTGGCGCCGGTGTTCAAGAACCGCCCCGTGCAGGGCGAGGGGAAGGACGCCTCTGCCGGCTACCACGGCTACTGGATCACCGACTTCACCCAGGTCGACCCGCACTTCGGCAGCAACGACGACCTGAAGCGGCTGGTCCGGCTCGCGCACGGGCGCGGCATGAAGGTCTACCTGGACATCATCGTCAACCACACCGCGGACGTCATCCGGTACGCCGAGGACAAGTACGCCTACGTCGACAAGAAGACGTCCCCGTACCGGGACGCGCAGGGCCGGCCCTTCGAGGACCGCCACTACGCCGACGGCACCCGCGACTTCCCCGAGGTGAACACGAAGTCCTTCCCGTACACGCCGGCCTTCGAGACCCCGGCCGACGCGAAGGTCAAGGTCCCGGCGTGGCTGAACGACCCGACCATGTACCACAACCGGGGCGACTCGACCTTCGTCGGGGAGAACAGCGAGTACGGCGACTTCGTCGGCCTCGACGACCTGTGGACCGAGCGCCCCGAGGTCGTGCGCGGCATGACGAAGATCTACTCCGACTGGGTGCGCACCACCGGTGTCGACGGCTACCGGATCGACACCGTCAAGCACTCGAACCTGGAGTTCTGGCCCCAGTTCAGCCAGGGCGTCGAGCAGGCCGCGGACCGGGCGGGCAAGCAGGACTTCTTCATGTTCGGCGAGGTCTACAGCGCCGACCCGGAGATCACCTCGACGTACGTGCGCCGGGGCGGCCTGCCCGCCACCCTCGACTTCCCCTTCCAGGACGCCGCGAAGGGCTTCGTCTCGGGCGCCGGCTCCGCCAAGGCCCTCGCCGACGTGTACGCCCGCGACGACCTCTACCACGCGCGGGACACCGACGCGAACCGGCTCACCACCTTCCTCGGCAACCACGACATGGGCCGCATCGGCGCGTTCATCGCGGGCGGCGGCACGGACGCCGCCACCCACCTGCGCCGCGACCAGCTCGCCCACGAGCTGATGTTCCTCACCCGCGGTCAGCCGGTGATCTACTCCGGCGACGAGCAGGGCTTCACCGGCGCCGGCGGCGACAAGGACGCCCGGCAGGACATGTTCGCCTCGAAGACCGCCGACTACCTCGACGACGACCTGCTCGGCACCGACCGCACCCACGCCGCCGACCAGTTCGACCCGGCGCATCCGATCTACCGGACGATCGCCGAGCTGGGCCGGCTGCGCCAGGAGCACCCGGCGCTGCGCGACGGCGTCCAGGTCACCCGGCACGCCGCCGACGGGCCGGGCGTCTTCGCGGCCTCCCGCGTCGACCGGAAGCAGCGGACCGAGTACGTCGTCGCGGTGAACAACGCGACCACCCCGCAGACTGTCACCGTGGACACCTGGTCGGCCGGCGCCACCTTCGGCGGCGTCTACGGCACCACCACCGCACCGGTGGCCGGCGGGGACGGCAAGCTCACCATCACCGTGCCGGCGCTGTCGGCCGTCGTGCACCGGGCCGGCACGCCGATCGCGCTCCCGTCGGCGGCGCCCACCGTCAGCATCACCGCGCCCGAGGCGGACACGCCGGTCCCCACCCGGGCCGCGGTCACCGCCCAGGTGGCCGGCGACCCGCTGGCCACCGTCACGGTGGCGGCCCGCGTCGCCGGCGGCAAGTGGACACTGCTCGGGTCGGCGGACCGCGCCCCGTACACCGTGCACCACGACCTGGCCGGCCTGGCCGGCGGGACGAAGATCGAGTACAAGGCCGTGGTCCGGGACGGGAAGGGGCGAACCGCCACCGCCCGCACCACCGCCGTCGTCGGCACGCCCACGCAGGCCGCCGCCCGCGACTGGCTGGTGGTGCACTACCAGCGACCGGCCGGCGGGTACGACGACTGGGGCCTCTACGCCTGGGGCGACATCGACCCCGCGTACCTGACCGAGTGGCCCAAGGGGCAGCCGTTCGCCGGTGCGGACTCCTACGGTCGGTTCGCCTGGGTGAAACTCAAGCCCGGCGCGAAGTCGGTGGGTTTCCTCGTGGTCGACAGGAACGGCACCAAGGACGTCGAGCAGGACCGCACGGTCGACGTGACGAAGACCGGCGAGGTCTGGCTGAAGGCCGGCGACCCGACGATCCACCCCACCCGGCAGGCGGCCACCGGTGAGCCGGACCCGGTCGTCGAGGAGGGCACGGCCGTCCTCCACTACCGGCGGGCCGACGGCAACTACGACGGCTGGGGCCTGCACCTGTGGGACGGCGCGGCCAGCCCGACCGACTGGGCGAACCCGATGCCGCCGACCCGCGTCGACTCGTTCGGGGCCGAGTTCCGGGTGCCGCTCGCGGCCGGGGCCACCGGGCTGAGCTACATCATCCACAAGGGAGACGAGAAGGACCTGCCCGAGGACCAGCGCCTGGACTTCGCCAGCGCGGGACGCGAGGTGTGGCTGCTCGCCGGCACGCGTGGCCGGCTGCTGCCGGCCGCCACCACCGGCACCGCGAAGGACATCGACCTGACCAAGCAGAAGGCGCACTGGATCGACCGCGCCACCCTCGCCTGGCCGACCGGCCCCACCGACGGCAAGACGTACGCCCTGGTGGCCGCGGCAACCGGCGGGGTGACCGTCGCCGACGGCGAGCTGGCCGGGACGTACACGACGATCCCGCTACGGGCACAGCGCAACGGGCTGACCGAGGCGCAGGGGGACCGGTTCCCGCACCTGTGGGCGTACCAGACGTTCACGCTGGACCGGCGGGACCTGGCCAAGGTGCCGGCGGCGCTACGCGGGCAGCTCGTGCTGACCGAACGGGACGCCGAGGGCGCGCTGCTCGCCGCCACCGGCGTGCAGATCCCGGGTGTGCTCGACGACGTCTACTCCCGGTCGACCGGGGCGCGTCTCGGCCCGACCTTCACCGGCGGCGTCCCGACGCTCGCACTGTGGGCGCCGACCGCCCGGACGGTGTCGTTGCAGCTGTTCGACGCGCCGACGGCGCAGCCGCGTACCCTCGCGATGCGCCGGGACGACCGGACCGGCGTGTGGTCGGTGCGCGGGTCCCGCTCGTGGGCCGGGAAGTACTACCGCTACCAGGTGGAGGCGTGGCAGCCGGCGGCGCAGAAGGTGGTCACCGCGTCGGTGACCGATCCGTACTCGCTGGCGCTCGCACCGAACTCCACGCACAGCCAGATCGTCGACCTGGCCGACCCGCGGCTCGCGCCGGCGGGCTGGGCCGGCCTGCGCAAGCCGGCGGCGGTGCCGTCGACGAAGGTGCAGATCTCCGAGCTGTCGGTACGGGACTTCTCCATCGCCGACAGCACCGTCCCGGCCGAGCGTCGCGGCACCTTCCTCGCCTTCACCGACCCGGCGACCGCCGGCATGAAGCACCTGACGGCGCTCGGCGACGCCGGAGTCACCCACCTGCACCTGCTGCCGGCGTTCGACTTCGCCACGATCCCCGAGCGCCGCGCCGACCAGAAACAGCCGCCCTGCGACCTGGCGAAGCTGCCGCCGGACTCGGACGAGCAGCAGAAGTGCATCGCCGCGGTGGCCGACACCGACGGCTACAACTGGGGGTACGACCCGCTGCACTACACCGTGCCCGAGGGTGGCTACGCCGTCGACCCGGCCGGCGCGGCGCGCACCACCGAGTTCCGGCAGATGGTCGCCGGGGTGAACGCGGCCGGGCTGCGTGTGGTGATGGACGTGGTCTACAACCACACCTCCGCGGCGGGCACCGACCCGAAGTCGGTGCTGGACCAGATCGTGCCCGGCTACTACCACCGGCTGCTGGAGGACGGCACCGTCGCCAACTCGACCTGCTGCGCCAACACCGCCCCGGAACACGCCATGATGGGCAAGCTCGTGGTGGACTCGGTGGTCACCTGGGCGAAGGCGTACAAGGTGGACGGCTTCCGGTTCGACCTGATGGGTCACCACCCCAAGGCGAACATGCTGGCCGTGCGGGCGGCGCTGGACGAGCTGACCGTCGCGCGGGACGGCGTGGACGGGCGGAAGATCCTGCTCTACGGCGAGGGCTGGAACTTCGGCGAGGTCGCCAACGACGTCCGGTTCGTCCAGGCCACCCAGGTCAACATGGCCGGCACCGGGATCGGCACGTTCAACGACCGGCTCCGCGACGCGGTGCGCGGCGGCGGTCCGTTCGACGCCAACCCGCGCCAGCAGGGCTTCGCCTCCGGGCTGTTCACCGACCCCAACGGGGATCCGGTCAACGGGTCGGCGGCCGACCAGCGGGCCCGGCTGCTGCACCAGCACGACCTGATCAAGGTGGGCCTCGCCGGCAACCTGCGCGGCTACCGGTTCACCGACTCCGCCGGGCGACAGGTCACCGGCGCCCAGGTGGACTACAACGGGTCGCCCGCCGGGTACACCGCCGCGCCCGGGGAGGCCGTCACGTACGTCGACGCGCACGACAACGAGATCCTGTACGACGCGCTGGCGTACAAGCTGCCGCAGGACACGGCGGCGGTGGACCGCGCCCGGATGCAGGTGCTGGCGCTCAGCACCGTCGTGATGGGCCAGGGCACCGGCTTCGTCACCACCGGCACCGAGCGCCTGCGGTCGAAGTCGCTGGACCGCAACTCGTACAACTCCGGGGACTGGTTCAACCAGATCCGCTGGGACTGCGGCCAGGGCAACGGGTTCGGCGCCGGCCTCCCGCCGGAGCAGGACAACAAGGACAAGTGGCCGTACGCGAAGCCCCTGCTGGCGGACCCGAAGCTGGTGCCGGACTGCGCGGCGATCGACCTGACCGACGCCCGGTACGCGGAGCTGCTGGCGATCCGGGCGTCGTCGCCGGTCTTCGGGCTGGCCACGGCCGAGCAGGTGCAGAAGCGGGTGGCGTTCCCGCTGTCCGGCACGGCGGAGACCCCCGGTGTGCTGACCATGACGCTGGACGGTCGCGGCCTCGACGGGCGCTGGAAGTCGGTCACGGTGGTCTTCAACGCCACCACGGAGACGGCGACCCAGCAGGTCACCGGCCTGCGCGGGGCGGACGTGGCGCTGCACCCGGTGCTGCGGACCTCCGCCGACGAGGCGCTGCGGACGGCCTCGTTCGACCGGTCGAGCGGCACCTTCACGGTGCCCGCCCGCAGCGTGGCGGTCTTCGTGCAGCGCTAGTTCGCATGGTGCGGCCCCCTGCCACCTCCGGTGGCAGGGGGCCGACTTTTTCCGTCCGGCTGTTCCCCAGAGCGCTTCGACGCGCTCAGTTGAAGCAGTCTTCGACGGTCTTGGCGCAGTTGGTGGGGTCGTTGTCGGTGATGGTGGACTCGTCGTCGAGCTTGACCTTGCCATCGTTGTTGAAGACACCACCGGCGATCTTGTTGTGCTCGTCGCCGTTGTCGGCCTTGTTCTTCGTGACCTTGGTCTCGGAGAGCGTGACCTTGCCCTTGTTGTTGTAGATGCCGCCGCCGTTCTTGCCGGCGAAGTTCTCCTTGACCTTGCTGTCGCGCAGGACCAGGGAGGCCCCGAAGTCGTCGTGGTCCTTGTTCTTGTCGTTGGACCAGTTGCTCGGGGACGGCTGGCCGTTGTGCTCTTCGATCGGCTTGCCGTTGAAGATGCCACCGCCGAAGCGGCCGGCGCTGTTCTCGAGGATCTCGCTGTCGGTGACGGTGGCGCTGCCCCGCTTCTCCTCGTCCTTGTCGTTCTTGTCGTCCTTGTTCCAGGACGTGGTGCGGTTGCGGTCCTTCTCGTCGCTGTTGACGTTGTAGATGCCGCCGCCGTCCTTGTGGGCCTTGTTCTTCTCGATCTTGCTTTCCTTGACCGTCAGGACGGTGTCGACGGCGTAGATGCCGCCGCCGTTCTCGCCGGCGGTGTTGTTCTTGACGAAGCTCCAGCGGACCTCGACGAAGCCGTCGTTGCTGAACAGGCCGCCGCCGTTCTTCTTGGCGGTGTTGCCCTCGATGAGGGTCTTCTCGATCTCGACGGTGCCGGCCTTGCCGTCCTTGCCGTCCTTGTCGTTCTTGTCGTCGTGACGGTCGTGGCCGTTGCCGTTCCAGTCGTGCTTCTTCTTGTCGTCGTGCTTCTTCTTGTCCTCCTCACCGTGACCGTTGGCCACGCCGCCGCCGTTCTTGCCGGCGGTGTTGTTGGTGATGCGGGACTCGCCGCCCTTGCCGTCGTGGGACCCCGAGACCTTGAGGACACCGGCGTTGAAGATGGCGCCGCCGTCCTTGCCGGCGTGGTTGTTGTCGAAGATGCTGCTCTCGACCTTGAGCCGGCCGAAGTTGGCGACCGCGCCGCCGTTGTTCTCGGCGCTGTTGAGGAAGAACTTGGTGTTCACGAGGTGGGCGCTGCCGCCCCGCTCGATCAGCAGACCGCCGCCGTCGCCCTCGTGCTCCTTGTCGTCCTTGTCGTTCCAGTCCTTGCGGTCCTTGCCCTGCCGGTCGCCGGAGTCCTTGCCGTTGCCGCCGTTCCAGCCGTTGCCGCCCGACGACTGACCGCCCTGCGCCGGCACCGCGGCGGCCTTCTTGGCGGCCGCCTTCTGGACAGCCTCCTTCAGGGCAGCCGCCAGCTTGGCCTCCGCCAGCTGGGCAGCCGTCGGCTTCGCGGTCGCCGGAGCGGGCGCCGGGGCCGGAGCGCCGCCACCGGTACCGCCCTGGTAGCCGTTGGCCCGCGGCGACTCGTGCTTGCCCTTGTCGTCGTGCTTGCCCTTGTCGTCGTGCTTGCCCTTGTCGTCGTGCCTGCCCTTGTCGTCGTGCCTGCCGTTGTCGTGGTGCCGGGGCTTCTCGTCGCCGGCGGCGCCGTTCTTGACCGCGACGTCCTTCAGGGTCAGGTCACCACCGTCGGCCACCCGGAAGATCCGGAACCCGTCCTTCGAGTCGCGCTTGATCGTCGCGCCGTTGCCCTCGATCTTGATGTCCTGCTTGATCGTCGGCAGGCCCGCCTCGTCCTTCTTGTCGAACTCGTCGAGCTCGTAGGTGCAGTCCTTGGCCAACTTCAGCGTGCCGCCGTCGTCACGGTTGGCCAGGTCCAGGGCCTCGATCAACTCGTCGTCGTCGCAGGCCACCTCCCGCACCTTGCCGTGGTCGCCCTTGCCGTCCTTGCCCTTGTCCTTGTCCTTGTCCCAGTCCTTGTCCCAGTCCTTGTCGTCCTTGCCCTTGTCCTCGTGGCCCTTGCCCTTGTCGTCGTGGCCCTTGTCGTCCTTGCCCTTGTCGTCCTTGCCCTTGTCCTTGTCGTTGTCGCTGACCACCTGGGCGGTGGACCACTTGACGTCGGTCACCCGGTGCGAGCCGGTCACGCCCGTCGTGGCGTACGCGACGCTGGCGAGACTCACCGCCCCGGTGAGGCTGGCGACGCCGGTGACGAACCAGAGCCCGCGCCGGCGGAACGGTGAGTTCTTGTCGCGGGTCGGGTCATCGTTATTGCGAAGGTTGTTGGACATCGGAGCTCTCTGTCCTCTCCTTGTACCGACAAGGTCGCTTCGCCGTGGCGAGGCAACCTCCGCTACAAATCGGTTGTAGCTGGCAAACAACACCGTATGGGAGAGTTCTTCACTATGAGCGCGTATCTGAAAAAACCCCACATTGGGTACGGGGTGGGTCCGGACAGCGGGAGTGCGGACGTCCCGCCCGGTGGGGCGTGAGCAGCGCAAACGACGGCGGGCCCCACCACCGGCATCCAGACGACGAGAAACGTCGCAGACGCCGGCGGCGGGGCCCGCCGTGGTCGTTACGGGCGGGTCAGCCCGGCAGGCGCGGACCCGCCTCCCGCTGCTCTGCCAGCCACCGCTCCACGTCGTCGGCGGTCCGGGGCAGACCGGCGGACAGGTTCACCGCGCCGGTCGCGGTGACCAGGACGTCGTCCTCGATCCGGACGCCGATGCCGCGCAGCTCCTCGGGGACCAGCTCGTCCTCGGGCTGGAAGTACAGACCCGGCTCCACGGTGAGCACGTAGCCCTCGCCGAGCGTGCCGTCGCGGTACATCTCCTTGCGGGCGTTCGAGCAGTCGTGCACGTCGATGCCGAGCATGTGCCCGAATCCGTGCAGCGTCCAGCGGCGGTAGACCGTCGACTTCTCGTCCATCGCCTCGTCCACGCTCACCGGCAGCAGCCCCAGGTCGGCCAGCCCCTCGGCGAGCACCCGCATGCAGGTCAGGTGCACGTCCTTGAACTTCACGCCGGGCTTGATGACGTCGATGCCGGCCTGCTGGGACGCGTACACGATGTCGTAGACCTGCCGCTGGAGCGCGGTGAACCGGCCGTCCACCGGCAGCACGCGGGTCACGTCGGCGGTGTAGAGGTGGCGGTTCTCGACGCCCATGTCCATCAGCAGCAGCTCACCCGGGCGGGTGGCGCCGTGGTTGTGCACCCAGTGCAGGATCGTGGCGTGCTCGCCGGCGCCGACGATCGAGCCGTAGCCGACGTCGTTGCCGTCGTGCCGGGCCCGCAGGGCGAAGATCCCCTCCAGCAGCCGCTCGGACACGGCCCGGTCGGCCGGCAGCGCCCGGGCGACGTCCTCGAAGCCGCGGACCGTGGCGTCGATCGCGTCCTGGAGCTGGGCGATCTCCCACTCGTCCTTGACCAGCTTCAGCTCCGCGACGGTGATCGCCAGCTCCCGGTCGCGGGCCGGCTGGCCCTCCTCGCGCGGGCCGTCGTACGGGCGCACGGCCGCGTCGACGCCGGAGTCGAAGCCGCGGAGCACCCGCGTGCGGGCCGGCGCCAGGTCGGCCAGCACCCCGTCCAGCTCGGTGAGGTCCGCGGTGGGCAGGCCCAGCTCGGCCGACTTCTCGGCCAGGGTGTGCCGCCGGCCGACCCACAGCTCGCCGTGCCGGCTGCGGAAGAACTCGTCGGTCAGCCGCGACGACCGGGGCCGCATGTACAGCGTGGCGTCGTGGCCCGAGCCGTTCGGCCGCAGCACGAGCACGCTGTCCGGGTCGTGGTCGCCGGTCAGGTACACGAAGTCGCTGCCCGGCCGGAACCGGTGGTCGGTGTCGTTGGCGCGTACCTTCTCGCCGCCGGTCGGGATCACCAGGGTCTCGCCCGGGAAGGCCGCGGAGAGCGCGGCGCGGCGCTTGGCGTAGTTCGGCACCTCGGGGCGCGGACCGACCGGCAGCGTGGTGTCCCGCCAGCCCTGCCGCATGAACGCCAGGAACGCCTCCGGGAAGTCCGGGTCGTGCGACTCGGTGCCGTCCGCGGGTCTGGTGTCGGTGCGCTCCTCGGTCATGGTCCCGCTCCCTCTCGCGTCGTTGCTGGCCCCGACGGTACCGCGCGCCGGTGCCGGCGGGGACCCGCCGGGTGCCGGGCCGTCGACGCCGACCGGTCGCGGCTGGGCGGCCCGGCCGTCCGGCAGGTTCGCCGGACGGCCGCGACGGCTGTGACGGACGCGTGGAAAGATGACGACCATGTGCGGACTCCTGGCCTTCTTCAGCGCGCGCGGCGACGCCGCCGCCCACCGCGACCACATCGCCGGGGCGTTGGAATGCCTACACCACCGCGGCCCGGACGAGACCGGGGTCGAGGTGGTCGGCGACGCGACCGGCCGGTACGCGGACGGGGTGTTCGCCCACAAGCGGCTGGCGATCATCGACGTGGCCTCCAGCCACGAGCCGCTGCCGTACGCGAACGGGCGCTACCTGCTGACCTTCAACGGCGAGATCTACAACTACATCGAGCTGCGGGAGGAGTTGGCCCGCGACTTCGGCGCGCAGTTCGCCACGGCGGGCGACGGCGAGGTGATCGTCGCCGGCTACCACTACTGGGGTGAGCGGGTGCTCACGCGGCTGCGGGGCATGTTCGCGTTCGTCATCTGGGACCGGCAGGAGCGGCGCGCGTTCGGCGGCCGGGACTACTTCGGCATCAAACCGCTGCACTACCTGGAGACCGCCGACGGCCTCTACCTCGCCTCCGAGAAGAAGGCACTGCTGCCGTTCGCACCGGCCAACTACGCCGGTGACGCCGGCATCGACACGGCGAACCTCAGTCACTACCTGACCCTCCAGTACGTGCCCGAGCCGGGCACCCTGCACCAGGGCATCCGCCGGATCGGCTCCGGCGAGTACCTGACCTGGACGCCGGGCGGTCGCATCGACGTCCGCCGCTGGTACCGGCCGGTCTTCCGGCCCGCCCCGGTCCCGGACGAGCAGAAGCTCTACCACGAGATCCGGGAGACGCTGCGGGAGAGCGTCCGGATGCACATGCGCTCGGACGTGCCGGTCGGCTCGTTCCTGTCCAGCGGCATCGACTCCACCGCGGTGGTGGCCCTCGCCCGCGAGTTCAACCCGAACATCCTGACCTTCACGGTCGGCTACGACGTCCCCGGCTACTCCGAGATCGACGTCGCCCAGGAGTCGGCCCGCCACCTCGACGTGACCACGATCCCGACCAAGATCGGGCCGCAGGACATGATCGAGGCGCTTCCGAAGATCGTCTGGCACCTGGACGACCCGGTCGCCGACCCGGCGCTGGTGCCGCTGTACTTCGTGGCGAAGAAGGCCGCGGAGCACGTCACCGTGGTGCTCTCCGGCGAGGGCGCGGACGAGTTCTTCGGCGGCTACACGATCTACCGGGAGCCGCTGTCGCTCAGCACGGTCAACGGGCTGCCCGGCGGCGTGCAGAAGGGGCTGCGGGCGGTGTCCAAGGCCATCCCGCAGGGCGTCAAGGGCAAGAGCTTCCTGGAGCGCGGCACCACCCCGATCGAGGAGCGGTACTACGGCAACGCGCGGATGTTCACCGAGGAGGAGAAGCAGCAGCTGCTGCGCCGGTACGACCCCTCGGTGCGCTACACCGACGTCACCGCCCCGATCTACGCCGAGTGCACGGAGCTCGACGACGTCACCAAGATGCAGTACGTCGACCTCTACACCTGGCTGCGCGGCGACATCCTGGTCAAGGCCGACCGGATCTCGATGGCGCACTCGCTGGAGGTGCGGGTGCCCTTCCTCGACCGCGAGGTCTTCGAGGTCGCGTCGAAGATCCCGGTCGAGCTGAAGCTCCCGCCCCGCTCCGACGCCACGAAGTACGCGATGCGCCAGGCGCTGCAGGGGGTCGTGCCGCCGGCCATCGTCAACCGGAAGAAGCTGGGCTTCCCCACGCCGACCCGGGTCTGGCTGCGCGGCGAGATGTACGAGTGGGCCCGGCACGTGCTGGCCACCTCCGGCGCGGGCGACCTGCTGGACCTGTCGTACGCGCTGCGCCTGCTCGAGGAGCACAAGCGGGAGGAGGCGGACCACTCCCGCAAGGTGTGGACGGTGCTCATCTTCTGCATCTGGCACGCGATCTTCGTCGCGAAGACCCTCGACCCGGGCATCCAGCGCAACCAGTCCGCCCTGCTCACCAAGCCCGTGGTGGGCAGCATGGTCCGCTGAGGTGTAAGGAAGGGCCCCCTGTTAACGCCTGGTGCATAGCAGGGGGCCCTTCTTAACCCGGCCCCGGGCGTCAGCGACCGGTGCAGGTGACCGTCGGGAGGGTGTTGGTGCCCGTGGTGTTGGCGAGGAAGCCGAACGTGGTTCTTCCCTCGGGTGCCAGCGTGCCGTTGTACGACGCGTTGGTCACGGTCACCGACGACCCGGAACCGGTGTGCGTCCCGTTCCAGACCTGGGTGATCGTCTGCCCGCTGGGCCAGGTCCAGGTGGCCGTCCACCCCGACCAGGTCGAGGTGGTGTGGTTCATGATCTCGACCTCGCCCTGGAAGCCGCCGGACCACGAGTTGACCACCTTGTAGACCGCCATGCAGTCGCCGCTGTGCGGCGGCGGGGTGGTGGGGTTCGGCGGGGGAGTGGTGGGGTTGGGCGGCGGCGTGGTCGGGTTCGGCGGTGGGGTGTTGCCGCCGGAACCGATCCCGGTCACCTCACCGTTGCCGCCGTCGAACGTCACGTCCGAGCAGCCGAAGAAGTTCTCCTGGCTGTCCGAGCGGACCCACCGCGAGTAGATGATGTGCCGGCCGCTCTTGTTGGCCGGCAGCGCGCCGGTGAAGTAGTAGTGGCCGTCGTTGGTGCCCACCGCGCCCCGCTGCGGCGGGTTGGTGACGGTGAGGAACGGCTGCTCCTCCAGGTCGCTCCAGGCCAGCGGACGGGTCGGGCTCCAGCTGTCCTTGGTGACGTAGAAGTAGAAGGTGCCCGGGTGGTGCGCCCAGTTGCTGTAGCGGAACTCCATCGTCCGGCCGGCCGTCAGGTGGGTCAGCGGCCAGTCGGTGCGGGCCAGATCGTAGCCGCGGAACCCGGAGTTGCCGCCGCTGCAGAGCTGGCCGTCCGGGATGAAGCCGACGGTTCGGCCGCCCGCGTCGGAGCGCAGCACACTGAACCAGTTGTAGAGCGAGTTCGCCCCGCTCTGGGCCACCGCGGCGGCGCAGGCGGGGTTGTTCGGGCGGATCTCTCCGGTGGCCGTCAGGCCGTCCTTCCAGCAGAGGAAGGTCCGACTGCCCGGCGTCATGGCGGCACCGTGGGCGGCGGCCGGCTCGGGACCGGCGGTGAGCGCGACGGCGCCCACGAGGAGGGTCGCGGCCGCGGTGAGCAGCGCGGCCGTACGGGAACGGTGGGACACGGGTACTCCTGACTCGCGGGGCGCGGACCGCCCCGCGGGTGACGCGCGGGCGGCACGGCCGGCCCGCGGCGACGAGCGGTCACGACGGTCGCGGCGGGCGTGCGGCAGGAGATGCGGGCACGCGCGCCGCAGCGGTCCGCCTCGCGGACCGGTGCCCTCGCGTGATGTCCCGGCGCCGGCGGTGCGGCAGCCCCCGCACCGCCCGGCATGCGCCATCCCATCACGGACGACCGGCCCGGTGCAATAGCCGTTGCTCGATGTGTAGAACGGGCCGCCCCGGCGCCCGGATCATCAGGAGGTGGCCTGCTGCGGCGCAGCCGCCGAGTGGGGACCCTCCGACCCGGCTACGGTGGGCGCGGAAGGGTTCGGCGGACGGAGGACCGGATGGGATACGCGGTGGTGCTCGGCGAGGCGCTGGTCGACCTCCTCGACGCCGAGTGGGACGGCGAGCCGGTCTACCGGCAGGCCGTCGGCGGCGGGCCGCTCAACGTGGCGGTCGCCGTGGCGCGGCTCGGCGGCGAGGTCCAGTTCGTCGGGTCGCTGGGCGACGACGCACTGGCCGCCCGCATCCGTGACTTCCTCAGCCGCTCCGGCGTCGGCCTGGCCGGCGCGGTCACCGCGCCGGCGCCGACCGCGCTCGCGGTGGCCACCTACACCGGTCCCGAGCCGGACTTCCGCTTCTACGGGGAGCCGCCCTCCTACGCGCTGCTCACCGTCGACGACCTGAACGCCGACCTGGTGGCCGGTGCGGGCGTCGCCTACTGCGGCTCGATCGTCCTGCTGCACCCGGCGACGCTCGCCGCCGCCCGCCACGCCTGGTCCCTCGCCACCGGCCTGCGGGTGTTCGACCCGAACGTCCGGCCCCGGCTGCTCGCCGGGCCGGCGGCGCTGGACGGGCTGCGGGCGGTGGTGGCCGAGTTCGCCGCCGGCGCCCACCTGGTCAAGCTGAGCAGCGCCGACGCCGCCCTGCTCTACCCTGGCGAGCCGGTCGAGGGCGTCGCCGCGTACCTGCGCGAGCTGGGCGCCGGCACCGTCGTGGTCACCCTCGGCGCCGCCGGCGCGGTGGTCGCCCCCGCCGGTGGCGATCCGGTACGCGTACCCGCGCCGAAGGTCGACGCGGTGGACGCGACCGGCGCCGGCGACGCGGTGATGGGGGCGCTCGTCGCGGACCTCCTCGCCGACGGCGAGCCCGTGGAGCCGGCCGGGTGGCACGAGCGGGTCGCCTTCGCGCTCCGGGTCGCCGGTCTCGTCTGCGAGTCGCGGGGCGGCGCCACCGCGATGCCCTCCCGCGCCGAGGTGGTCAACCGCTTCGCCGGCTGACGGCACGCGCGGTACCCCCCACCCCCGCCCCCCCGTCCCCGTTGATCATGGAGTTAGCGGGTGGTTCGATCTCCAAACCACCCGCTAACTCCATGATCAACGCGCACCCCCCGGCCGCCGGGTGGGGTGGGTGGGTGGGTGGGGGTTAGGGGGTGCCGTTTAGGTGGGCGTAGCCGCGGCGGGTGGCGGTGAGGGCCGGGCGGGCGCCGAAGGGGGACTCCGCGGCCACCCGCTCCGGCGGTGCGCCGCCGGTGTGGCCGGCGCGGATGAGCCACGCCAGGTCGGCGAGCTGCGCATGCTGGGCCCGGACGAACTCGGGATCCACCGGATCGCCGTGCCCGGGGACGACCACCGTGGCGGCCGTGGTCATCCGGAGCAGGTCGGCGACGGCCTCCGGCCACTGCAACGGGTACGACTCCTCGAAGGCCGGCGGCCCGCTCTGCTCGACGAGGTCCCCGGCGACCAGCACGTCGGCGTCGGGCACGTGCACGACCAGGTCCCCGGCGGTGTGCCCGCGACCGGGGTGGCGCAGCACCACCCGCCGGCCACCGACATCGAGCGTGGTCTCGGTGTGCACCGTGTGGGTCGGCGCCAGCAGGTCGGTGCCGGCCAGCTCGTCCGCCAGCGCCGGCTGCTCGTCGCGCATCTCCTCGTACGCCTCCCGGCGCAGCCGGTCCGGCTCGCGCATGGCGGCGGCGGCCAGCTCGTGCGCGTACACCGGGTGGGGTGGCTCACCGGCGAGCGTCGCGTTGCCGAAGCAGTGGTCGAAGTGGTGGTGCGTGTTCACCACGGTCCACGGGTGTGGGGTGACCGCCCGCGCCGCCTCGGCCAGCTCCGCCGCCTGCCGGGCCGTGGAGAGGGTGTCGACCAGCAGCGCCGCGCCGTCGCCCACGACCAGCGTGACGTTGACCCGCAGCAGCGGCTCGCACAGCACGTGCACCCGGTCGGCGACCTCGACGAAACGACCGGTGGCGAAGTGGCCGGGGGCGGAGCGGCCGGTCATGACGGCTGTGCGGCGCGCTCCACGAAGCGCTGCCGGTCGACCAGCAGCCGCTCCACCCGGCCGTCGGCGATCGTCGTGTCGCCGTCGGTGACGGACACCTCGAACAGCAGCCGCCGCCCGTCGACCTTCGCGAGGTGGGCGCGCGCCACCACGGTCCGCCCGACCGGCGTGGCCGCCCGGTGCTCCAACTCGACCCGCACCCCGACGGTCGTCGAGCCGCTCGGCATCCGGGTGGCGGTCGCCGCCACCGTGGCCGCCTCGGCCAGCGCGAGGACCCGCGGCGTGCCGAGCACCGGCACGTCCCCGGAGCCCACCGCCTGCGCCGTGTCGGCGTCGGTGACGGTCAGCTCGACGCGGGCGGTCAACCCCGCCGTGAAGGGCTGCTCCTGCATGTCCACAGCCTAAGCGACTCCTGTGGGAGCCCGCAGCGGCTGCGGCGGGCCACGCCTGAGCCGGAAACCACGGACGTCAACTCCCGGTGGTCCTCCGTCCGCCTCCACGGCGACCGCCGTTAACCTTGACCGCGATGTCTGTCGCGACCGACCCCCAGCCTCCCGCCCGCACCGACCCGACCCCGGTGGCCGAGGGCGGACGTCGCCGCGTGGTGGCGATGACCCTCTGGAGTGTCGGCTTCGTCGCCGGCTGGCTTCTCATCGGCCTGCCCACCGACCCGGCGTACGCGTTCCTGTGGATCTGGGCCGCGACGGTCGCGTGGAACTCCACCCGGCCGTGGCGCAGCCACCTCCGCTTCGCCCGGGACTGGCTGCCGGTCGTGCTGCTGCTCGTCGTCTACAACCTGTCCCGGGGCTTCGCCGACAACGGGGCGACGCCGCACGCGTACGAGTTGATCGTCGCCGACCGGCTGATGTTCGGCTGGGCCACCGGCGGGCAGGTCCCGACGGTCTGGCTCCAGCAGCACCTGTACCAGCCCGAGGTGCGGTGGTGGGACGTCCTCGCCAGCTGGGTCTACTTCTCGCACTTCGTGGTGGCGCTGGCCGCCGCCGCCGTGCTCTGGCTGCGGGACCGGGGGCGGTGGGCCGCCTTCATGCGCCGCTGGGGCTTCCTCTGCGCCACCGGCCTGGTGACGTACTTCCTCTACCCGGCGGCCCCGCCCTGGTGGGCGGCGCAGAACGGGCTGCTGGAGGAGGTCGCCCGGATCTCCACCCGGGGCTGGAAGGCGTTCGGCCTGCACGGCGCCGGCAACCTGCTGAACGCCGGTCAGATCGCTTCGAACCCGGTCGCCGCGATGCCGTCGCTGCACACCGCGTTCGCCCTGTTCGTCGTGCTGTTCTTCCTGCGCGCGACGCGGAAGCGGTGGTGGCCGCTGCTGCTCGCGTACCCCCTCGCCATGACGTTCACCCTGGTCTACTGCGGCGAGCACTACGTGATCGACGTGCTGGTCGGCTGGGCGTACGTGGGGATGACCTTCCTCGCCGTCGGCCTGGGGGAGCGCTGGTGGGCGGCGCGGCGCGGCCGGCGTACCCAGCGCTCGTGGTCCATCCCGCACCCGCGCTCCGGGCGTACCCTCGACGGGCCGGTGGCCGACGAGGTGCCCGCGGCGGGCGACGGCGCGGTGTCCGCCGGCCGCTGACCGCGGGGGTCAGCCGGCGCGGCGCGCGGCGTGCGACCGGGCCGTCAGCTCCGCCGCCAGGGCCCACGCCTCGGCCACGTCCCGGTCCTGCGCGGCGGCGCCGGCGCCGCCGGCCGTGTCGGCGTGCACCGTCGCCAGCCGCAGCCGCCGCTGCGCCGGCCCCTGCACGACCCGCACGCTCTGGATCCGGGCGTACGGCACGACGACCACCTGTCGGGTGAGCAGGCCCGACCGGACGGCGAAGACCTTCCCGTGCAGCCCCGCGCCGAGCACCTGCCGGCTGAGCGGGTTGAGCCAGCGGGCCCGCGCCGGCGGTCGGGTCAGCGGCAGCTCGCCGAGGCGTACCCCGGGCAGCACCTCGGCGAGGATCGTCTCCGCCGTGCGCAGGTCGCCGACCGGGAGCAGCCGGTCCGGCCGGTTGCGCTCGTCGGACTCGCCCACCGCGTAGCCGGCCACCTCCAGCCGCAGCCGCAGCCACCCCTTGACCCGCCACAGCAGCGGCCAGGTCGCCCCGACCGTCTGCACCCGGTGCAGCGGCACGGTCTGTGCGCGGGTCTCCAGCAGCCCGTTGCGGACGCGCAGTGTGCCGGCGTCCCGGGCGAGCCGGAAGTTCCAGTCGTCCAGCACCCGGCGGATCGGTTGCAGCAGCACGCCCGCCATGGCGGTCAGCGTGCTCGCGACCGCGATGAACGACCAGGAACCCTCGGAGAGGAACTGCGCCACCACGAACGCCACGCCGAACGGAACCAGGAAGGCCTGCGGCGTGAGCAACTGGCTGAGCAGCAGATCCTGGTTGCGCACGGCGTGCAGCGGCCGGCCCGGCGGGACGGCCGCGTCGCCGGGCGCCGCACCCTCGGCCGGGGCCTCCGGTGCGGCGACGTCCTGGGGGGCGCGGCCGGCCAGGGCGAGCAGCCGCTGCCGCAGTGCCGCCGCGTCCGCGACGCTGATGTACGCCAGCGGCGCCTCGGTCTTGCCGCTGCCGACCACCTCCAGGCGCAGCTCCGCGAGACCGGTGAGCTGGGCGAGCAGCGGCCGGACCACCTCGACGGCCTGGAGCCGCTCCAACGGGATGGCGCGGGTACGCCGCCACAGCAGCCCCTCGTAGACGCGCAGCTCCCGGCCGACGACGTGGTAACCGGTGTTGTACCAGCTGATCACCGCGAGCACGGTGGCGCCCAGCGCGAGCACCGCCGCCATCACCGCGAACCAGCCGAGGCCCACCCGGGACAGCGTCGACCAGGAAAGCCCGGCGATCACCACCACCAGGGACTTGGCGCCGTGCAGCGCCGGGGACAGCGGGTGCAGCCGGTGCCGGGGCTCCGCCTGGCCGGCCGGGAGGCCGGGGCCGGGAGCCGCCGGATGGGGTCCGGGCGTCGGGAAGGCGCCGTGGTGCGGCGCGGCGCCGGAGGGTGGGTAGGGAGCGGGGTGCGGCTCCGGGGCGGGTGGCCGGACCTCCTCCGGGCCCCGCTCGGCGCGGTCGCTCACAAGCCCTCCGCCCGGTCCCTGCCGAGCGCGGTGAGCCGGTCACGCAGCCGGGACGCCTCGGCCGGAGGCAGCCCCGGCACGCGGGCGTCGCTGGCCGCCGCGGCGGTGTGCAACTGGACGGTGGCCAGGTCGAACGCGCGCTCCAACGGGCCGGCGCTGACGTCGACGAACTGCATCCGCGAGTACGGGACGATGGACAGCCGGCGGACCAGCAGGCCGTGGCGGACCAGCAGGTCGTCCTCGCGTTCGGCGTACCCCCAGGCGCGGACCGCGCGCACGATGGCGACCACCCGCAGGCAGCCGAGCAGCAGCACCACCGCGACCGCCGCGCCGAACAGCCCGCTGCCGCTGAGGGCCCAGCCGATGGCGAGCAGCGCCATGACGACGAGGAGGAGAGCGGCCAGCCGCAGCAGCTCGACCCAGATCAGGTTCGACGAGACGGACTGCCAGCGGACGGTCTCCGGCCACGGCTCCAGCGGGCCGGCCGGCGGCCGGCCGGGCGGCGCCGTGGGCGGGCCGGGCGGCGCCGTGGGCGGGCCGGGCGGGGCCGGTGGCCGGCCGGGCGGGGCCGAGGGCGGGTCGGTCGGCGCGGGCGGCGGCCCGGCGCGGTCGTCACCGCTCACCGCGGGAATCCGTTGTGCGCGCTCACGCTTCGAGGGTAGGCGATCCGGCCACCGGTACGACCTCACGCAGGAAGCCCCGCAGGTCGAGGAAGTCGCTGAGCGAGGTGCGGTGGTCGGCGCAGGCCAGCCAGGTCTTGCGCCGGGCGGCGTCGTGCAGGCGCGGATTGTTCCACCGCAGTGCCCACTCCGCGGGGGCGCGGCAGCCACGGGCCGAGCAGACCAGGGCGTCGGGTGCGGGGGTGTCCATCCCGGCCAGTCTAGGGTGGCGGGGAGGAGAAGATGAGCGCCGGGCGGCCACGGGGGGAGCCGCCCGGCGACGGGGTGAATCGTACACGTGCCGGCCCCGTTCCTGTCCACCCGTGATCGGCGATTCGGGGACACCGGACGGCGTGGCGGAAATCGGGTTCTCATCACCTCGGTGCTCAGCCGGGCATGTCAGTCTTGTAACGCACCACGCCCGACAACCGATCATGCTGTGGAGGACCGGTGGCCCAGCCGACCACGCCCGACGCCACGACCCCCGACGGGGCGGGCCCGGAGACACCCACCCCGGCGACGACGCCGGCGGAGGACGCGACGCTGCTGGAGCGGGCGCTGTTCGAGATCAAGCGGGTGATCGTCGGGCAGGACCGGATGGTCGAGCGGATGATGGTCGCGCTGCTCGCCCGTGGCCACTGCCTGCTGGAGGGCGTGCCGGGCGTCGCGAAGACGCTCGCCGTGGAGACCCTCGCGAAGGTCGTCGGCGGGACGTTCGCGCGCGTGCAGTTCACGCCCGACCTGGTGCCGGCCGACATCATGGGCACCCGGATCTACCGGCAGTCCAGCGAGAAGTTCGACGTCGAGCTGGGGCCGGTGTTCGTCAACTTCCTGCTCGCGGACGAGATCAACCGCGCACCGGCCAAGGTGCAGTCGGCGCTGCTGGAGGTGATGAGCGAGCGGCAGGTGTCGATCGGCGGCGAGACCCACCGGGTGCCCGACCCGTTCCTCGTGATGGCCACCCAGAACCCGATCGAGCAGGAGGGTGTCTACCCGCTGCCGGAGGCGCAGCGCGACCGCTTCCTCATGAAGATCATCGTGGGGTACCCGACGGACGCCGAGGAGCGGGAGATCGTGTACCGGATGGGCGTCGCGCCCCCGGAGCCCACGCCGGTGTTCGACACCCCGGACCTGGTCGCCCTCCAGCGCAAGGCCGACCAGGTCTTCGTGCACAACGCGCTGGTCGACTACGCGGTCCGGCTGGTGCTGGCCACCCGCAGCCCGGCCGAGCACGGCATGCCCGACGTCGCGCAACTCATCCAGTACGGTGCCAGCCCGCGCGCCTCCCTCGGCCTGGTCCGCGCCACGCGGGCCCTGGCGCTGCTGCGCGGCCGCGACTACGCGCTGCCGCAGGACGTGCAGGACATCGCCCCCGACATCCTCCGGCACCGGCTGGTGCTCAGCTACGACGCGCTCGCCGACGACGTGCCGGCCGACCATGTGGTGCACCGCGTGATGGCGACCATCCCGCTGCCGTCGGTCGCTCCGCGGCAGCAGGCCACGCCGACACCGGCCGCCGCGCCGCCGGGCGCCGGCTGGCCCGGGCAGCGGCCGTGACCTCACCCACCCGTCGGCCCCCCGACGCCACCCCCCGCGACCGCTCTGAGGCCGCCCTGTCGCGCCTGCAACTGCTCGTCACCCGCAAGCTCGACGGCCTCCTCCAAGGCGACTACGTCGGGCTGCTGCCCGGCCCGGGCAGCGAGGCGGGCGAGTCACGCGAGTACCGCCCCGGCGACGACGTACGCCGGATGGACTGGCCGGTCACCGCCCGGACGACGACGGCGCACGTGCGGCGTACGGTGGCCGACCGCGAGCTGGAGACGTGGCTCGCGGTGGACCTGTCGGCGAGCCTCGACTTCGGCACCGGCCGCTGGCTGAAGCGGGACGTGGTGGTGGCCGCGGCCGCCGCCCTCACTCACCTGACCGTGCGCGGTGGCAACCGGATCGGCGCCGTCGTCGGCACCGGTGACGAGCCCGCCGCGGGTGGTCGGCGACGCCGGCCGCCGGCGCCCGGGCCCGGCCTGTTCACCCGGCTGCCCGCCCGTTCCGGGCGCAAGGAGGCGCAGGGTCTGCTACGGGCGATCGCCGGCACCGAGATCCGCCCCGGGCGCGGGGACCTCGGCGTGCTCGTGGACATGCTGAACCGGCCGCCCCGCCGGCGGGGCGTGGCCGTGGTCGTCTCCGACTTTCTCGCGCCGCCCGCGCAGTGGGTCCGCCCGCTGCGGAAGCTCCGGGTCCGCCACGACCTGCTGGCCGTCGAGGTGGTCGACCCGCGTGAGCTGGAACTGCCCGACGTCGGCGTGCTCCCGGTGGTCGACCCGGAGACCGGCGAACTCCACGAGGTGCAGACCGCCGATCCGCGGCTGCGCGCCCGGTACGCCGAGGCCGCCGCGGCCCAGCGGGCGGAGATCGCCGCCGCGCTGCGCTCCGCCGGCGCCGCCCACCTACGACTGCGCACCGACCGAGACTGGCTGCTGGACATGGTGCGCTTCGTCGCCGCGCAGCGGCACGCCCGCACCCGGGGGACGACACGATGATCCGTTTTCTGCAACCGTGGTGGCTGCTGGCCGTGCTGCCGGTGCTCGCCCTCGCGGCGTTCTACGTGTGGCGGCAGCTGCACCGCCGGGCGTACGCGATGCGCTTCACCAATGTGGACCTGCTGCGTACGCTCGCGCCGAAGGGCCTGGGCTGGCGCCGGCACGTCCCCGCGGCGGCGTTCCTGCTCTCCCTGCTGGTGCTAGCCACCGCCCTGGCCCGGCCCGCGGTGGACACCCGGGAGCCCCTGGAGCGGGCCACCGTGATGCTGGCGATCGACGTGTCGCTGTCCATGCAGGCCGACGACGTGGCGCCGAACCGGTTGGCGGCGGCCCAGGAGGCGGCGAAGCAGTTCGTCGACGAACTGCCGGACAGCTACAACCTCGGCCTGGTCTCGTTCGCGAAGGCGGCCAACGTGCTGGTGTCCCCGACGAAGGACCGGCAGGCCGTGACGGCCGCCATCGACGGCCTGGTGCTGGCCGAGTCCACGGCGACCGGGGAGGCCGTGTTCACGTGCCTGGAGGCGATCCGGTCGGTGCCGGCCGACGGCGCCGCCGGGATTCCCCCGGCGCGGATCGTGCTGCTCTCCGACGGCTACCGCACCTCGGGACGGTCGGTCGAGGAGGCCGCGGCGGCGGCGCAGGCGGCCAACGTGCCGGTCTCCACCATCGCCTTCGGCACCGACGGCGGCCAGGTGGACATCGGTGGCCAGTTGCAGCGGGTGCCGGTCGACCGGCTGGCCCTGGCGGACCTGGCGGAGACGACCGAGGGGTACTTCTACGAGGCGGCGTCGGTGAGCGAACTCAAGCAGGTCTACCAGGACATGGGCTCGTCCATCGGGTTCCGGACCGAGCCCCGTGAGGTCACCCAGTGGTACGCGGGGGTGGCGCTGCTGTTCGCGCTCTGCGCGGGGGCGGCGAGCCTGCTGTGGTCGTCCCGGATCCTCTAGGACGACTCGCGTCGGTCCAGGGCCCGCCGCCGACGAATGGCGGCGACCGGTCCTGGACCGGCGCGGCGGGTCAGTGGCCGCCGTTGGCGAGGACGAAGAGGACGGCCACCCAGACGGCGGCCAGGGTGAAGCCCAGCGGGGCGACGTAACGGCTCATGGGATCGGCTCCGGTGGCGACTGGGCGCGGGCGTGGCAGCCCGCGGGGATGGGTCAGAACGCGCACACGAAGTCGTGACCGGGCGGCTCCGGCCGACACCAGCGGTCGTCCCGGCCGGCGGCCGGGTCGGACGGTGCGGGGAGCAGGGCTGGTCAGCCGGGCTGGCGGGTCAGGGCTCAGCGGGGCTGACGGGGGTCCCGGCCACGACTGGGAGGATCGCTATCTCGCACAGCGATCACCTCCTGCGGTCGGCGGGGCCCGAAACGCGAGCCGGTTCCCGGCTCGCAAACGGGGATCATCGTACACCCGCCGCCGGCGGTGCGCGCACTCGGCCGACCGGCCGACGACACCCGTCCGCCCGGCCGGACGTGGCGTCCTTCACACCCCCGCTGACCAGGTACGACGTCTCCGGCGTTAGCGCTTACCTACCGGTAACCCCTAGGCTCCGACCGACGTGGAGATCGGCTGAGCAGAGGGGGAACCGTGGCCCGTACCGTCCTGGTCACCGGGGGCAACCGGGGGATCGGCCTGGCCATCGCGCAGGCCTTCGTCAAGCAGGGCGACCGGGTGGCGGTGACCCACCGCAGCGGCGACGCGCCCGAGGGGCTGTTCGGTGTCCGCTGCGACGTCACCGACTACGACTCGGTGGACGCGGCGTTCGGGACGATCGAGGCCGAGCTGGGGGCCGTTGAGGTGCTGGTCTCCAACGCCGGCATCACCGACGACACGCTGCTCATGCGGATGTCGGAGGAGCAGTTCACCCGCGTCCTGGACACCAACCTGACCGGCGCGTTCCGCTGCGCCAAGCGCGCCTCCGGCCGGATGCTGCGCGCCAAGTGGGGCCGCATGATCTTCATCTCGTCGGTGATCGGCCTGTACGGCGGCCCGGGCCAGGTCAACTACGCGGCCAGCAAGGCGGGCCTGGTCGGCGTCGCCCGCTCGATCACCCGCGAGCTGGGCAGCCGCAACATCACCGCAAACGTCGTCGCGCCCGGCTTCATCGACACCGACATGACGGCCGCGCTGCCCGAGGAGCGCCGCACCGAGTACCGCAAGGCCATCCCGGCGGGCCGGTTCGCCACCGCCGACGAGGTCGCCGGCGTGGTCACCTGGCTGGCCAGCGACACCGCGGCGTACATCAGCGGCGCGGTCATCCCGGTCGACGGCGGCCTCGGCATGGGCCACTGAGAAAGCACGGAGGACACACCGACATGTCAGGACTGCTGGCCGGTAAGCGGCTGCTGGTCACCGGGGTCATCACCGACGCCTCGATCGCCTTCTCGGTGGCGAAGCTCGCCCAGGAGAACGGCGCCCAGGTCGTGCTCACCGGCTTCGGCCGGCTCTCCCTGGTGGAGCGGATCGCGAAGCGTCTACCCGAGCCGGCGCCCGTGATCGAGCTGGACGTGACCAACGCCGAGCACCTCGCGGGGCTCGCCGACAAGGTACGCGAGCACGTCGACGGCCTGGACGGGATCGTCCACTCGATCGGCTTCGCCCCGCAGAGCTGCCTCGGCGGCGGTTTCCTCGACGCCCCCTGGGAGGACGTCGCGACCGCGCTGCACGTCTCGACGTACTCCTACAAGTCCCTGGCCATGGCCGCGCTGCCGCTGATGTCTCCCGGCGGCGCGGTGGTCGGTCTCACCTTCGACGCGACGAAGGCGTGGCCGGTCTACGACTGGATGGGCGTGGCCAAGGCCGGGCTGGAGTCGGCCTCCCGCTACCTGGCGCTGCACCTCGGCAAGCAGGGCATCCGCAGCAACCTGGTCGCGGCGGGCCCGCTGCGCACCATCGCCGCGAAGTCGATCCCCGGCTTCGATCAGTTCGAGGACGCGTGGACCGAGCGCGCCCCGCTGGGCTGGAGCCTGACCGACCAGGAGCCGGCCGCCCGCGCCTGCCTGGCGCTGCTGTCGGACTGGTTCCCGGCCACCACCGGCGAGATCGTCCACGTCGACGGCGGCTACCACGCCCTCGGCGCCTGAAAGGAGGGGCCCCTTCTTAACGTCTCCGGTAGAGGCGGGGCCCCTTCTTAACGCCCGGAATCGGGGGCGTCGTCTGCCCGGTCCGGGCCGCGGGCAAGAATGGGACCATGGTGTACGACGCGGTGGTGCTGGTTTCCTTCGGCGGGCCGGAGCGGCCCGAGGACGTGATGCCGTTCCTGCAGAACGTGACCCGGGGGCGGGGCGTGCCGCCGGAGCGGCTGACCGAGGTCGCCGAGCACTACCTGCACTTCGGCGGGGTCTCGCCGATCAACCAGCAGTGCCGTGAGCTGCTCGCCGCGATCCGGGAGGACTTCGCCGCCAACGGCGTCGACCTGCCGGTCTACTGGGGGAACCGGAACTGGGACCCGATGCTCGCCGACACGGTGGCCCGGATGCGCGACGACGGGGTGAAGCGGGCGCTGGCGTTCGTGACCAGCGCGTTCGGCGGCTACTCGTCCTGCCGGCAGTACCAGGAGGACATCGCCGCCGCCCGCGCCGCCGTCGGCCCGGACGCGCCGGTGGTCGAGAAGCTCCGGCAGTTCTGGGACCATCCCGGCTTCGTCGAGCCGCACGCCGACGCGGTGACGGCGGCGCTGGCCCAGCTCGACCCGGCGAAGCGGGAGAGCACCCGGATCGTGTTCACCGCCCACTCGATCCCCGTCTCGGCGGCGGCCACCGCGGGCCCGCACGGCGGCCGGTACGAGGCGCAGCTCGCCGAGACCGCCCGGCTGGTGCACGCGGCCGCCGCCCCGGACCTGCCGTACGACCTGGTGTGGCAGAGCCGGTCCGGCCCGCCGCAGGTGCCGTGGCTGGAGCCGGACGTCAACGACCACCTGGGCGCGCTGGCCGAGCAGGGGGTGACCAGCGTGGTGGTCAGCCCGATCGGGTTCGTCTCCGATCACCTCGAGGTGGTGTGGGACCTCGACACCGAGGCCCTGGAGACGGCGAAGCAGCTCGGTCTCGACTTCGTCCGTGCCCGCACGCCCGGCACCGACCCGCGGTTCGTCGCGATGGTGCGCGAACTGGTCCGCGAACGCACCGACCCGGCCGGCGCGACGCTGCGCCGCCGACTGGGCGAGCTGCCCATGTGGGACACCTGCCCGACCGCCTGCTGCGTCCCCGCCCGGCGCCCCTCCTGACCGCCCCGGCGGCCCGACACCCCCTGGGAATCACGATGCTTGACCGCAAGCCCGTCGAGAGCTGGCTCACCGACATGGACGGCGTGCTGGTCCACGAGGGCCAGCCGGTTCCCGGCGCACCGGAGTTCATCGCCAAGCTGCGCGCCTCCGGCAAGCCGTTCCTGGTGCTGACCAACAACTCGATCTACACGCCGCGGGACCTCCAGGCGCGGCTGGCCCGGATGGGGCTGGACGTCCCGGAGTCGGCGATCTGGTCGTCCGCGCTCGCCACCGCGCAGTTCCTGGCGGACCAGCGGCCGGGCGGCACCGCGTACGTCATCGGCGAGGCCGGGCTGACCACGGCCCTGCACGCGGTCGGCTACGTGCTCAGCGATTTCGCGCCCGACTACGTGGTGCTGGGGGAGACCCGCACCTACAGCTTCGAGGCGATCACCAAGGCGGTCCGGCTGATCAACGACGGGGCCCGGTTCATCTGCACCAACCCCGACGCGACCGGCCCCTCGGTGGAGGGGGCGCTGCCCGCCGCCGGGTCGGTCGCCGCGATGATCTCGAAGGCGACCGGTGTGGAGCCGTACTTCGTCGGCAAGCCCAACCCGATGATGATGCGTTCGGCGTTGAACACCATCAACGCCCACTCCGAGTCCACCGCGATGATCGGCGACCGGATGGACACCGACATCCTCTGCGGCCTGGAGGCCGGGCTGGAGACGATCCTGGTGCTCACCGGCATCAGCAGCCGCGCCGAGGCCGAGCGGTACCCGTACCGGCCGTCGCGGATCGTCGACTCCGTCGCCGACCTGATCGACGAGGTCTGAGGCCGGCTACCGCAGGAAGTCGGCGACCGCCGGCGCAAGCGTTTCCGCCGGTACCTGGTGCCATTCGCCGGGGAGGCTGCGGTGGACGGCGTTCGGCAGCATCGCCGCCGCGGTGGCGGCCATGCCGGTCAGATCGCCGCTGCTGCCCGCGCTGTCCAGCACCAGCGTCGGCACCGTCACGCGGCTGAGCAGCGCGGCCGTCGTCGCCTCGCTGAGCTGGCTGTCGTACGCGAAGGTGTGCGCGACCGACGCCATGGCCCGCCAGTGCGGCGAGCCGCGCATGCCGGCCACCACCTCCTCCGGCACCCCGATGCCGGTCAGGAAGAAGGCGACGGTGTCCTCGCCGGACGACTCTCGCAGCGCCGCCGTGAACGCCCGCTGCTCGGCGGAGTCCTCGGCCGGGTCGAGCGGCGGCTCCAGCAGGACCAGCCGGTGAACGTCGAGGCCGGCCGCCGCGGCGTGCAGCGCGAGGAGACAGCCGGACGAGTATCCGTACAGCGACGCGGGTGCGCCGACCGCCGTGACCAGCGCGGCGAGGTCCTCGACCTCCCGTGCCGGCGCGTACGGCGGGGTGTCGGCGCTGTCGCCGCGCCCGCGGCGGTCGTAGCGGAGGACGGTGAATTCCGGGGCGAGCTGGTCGGCGAGTTCGCGGAGGGAGCTGTTGGCCCGGAAGTGGCCGGCGGCGTCGATGAGGACCAGCGGCGGCCCCGACCCGGTGCTCTCGTACGCGATGCGGGTGCCGTCCCGCGAGGTGACCGTGGGCATGAACTGAACGGTACAGTACAGTTTTGGTGTGCGGAAAGACCTGAAACGGCGGACGATCCTCGACGCCGCCCTCGCCGAGTTCCTGAAACACGGCTACGTCGGCGCCGGGATGGACCGTGTCGCCGCCCGGGCCGGCGCGTCCAAGGTGACGGTGTACGCGCACTTCGCCGACAAGCACGCCCTGTTCGAAGCGGTGTTCACCCGGGCGGTCGCCGACGCCGAACAGGCCGGCTCGGCGTTCGTCGACGCGCTCGCCGAGTCCGACGACCTGCCGCGTGACCTGGGGGCGTTCGCCCGTGAGCACATCGTCGGCGTGACCCGGCCGCACCTGATCCAGCTGCGGCGGATGCTCATCGCCGAGGCGGGCCGCTTCCCCGACCTGGCCCGCGCCTGGCACCGCGCCGCGCCCGAGCGCGCCCACGCCACCCTCGCCGGTGTCATCACGCGGCTCACCGAGCGGGGGCTGCTGCGCGCGCCCGACCCGCTGCTCGCCGCGCAGCACCTCAACTACCTGATCCTGTCGATCCCGCTGAACGAGGCGATGTTCGGCGTCCGCGACACGTTCCCCGAGGCGGACCTGCACCGCTGGGCCGACGAGGCGGTGCGGGTCTTCCTGGCGGCGTACGGGACGTAAGGATCGCCGGAGACCCCGCCGGCACCCTCGGGTGGCCCCTCGCTCCGCCGTCCCCGACTGTCCCGCGTCCCTCCCTTTGCTCTGCTTCAACGGACGCAACGGTTTTGTGCCGGAACCGGTGCGTGGGTTGAAGCAGAGCAAAGGGGCCGACGGGTATGTCGCCCGGCCGGAGAGGCGACCCGATCGGAGCGAACACGGCAGGCCGGGCCGGCGCGGAGGCGAACACGCAGGCCGGGCCGGTGCCAAGCGAGTACGGCACGCGGGGCGGACGCGGCGACCGGACCGGTGGGGCCGGCGTGGGCTACGCGCGCAGCGGGGCGTTGCAGGCGGCGACCAGCGCCTGCCGGCAGGCGGTGGTCAGTGGGCGCAACGCGGCGTCGCGCTGCTGGGCCTCGTAGTTGTTGATCGCGCCGCCGGGCGCGGCGTGCCCGGCCAGGGCGAGCACCCGGTCGAGTACGGCGGCGCGGGCGAACAGCCGGCGGGCGCGCGGGTCGAAACCGGGCGGCAGGTCGGTGGTGCCGTCGGGGCGGCGCAGCGCCTCCAGGGCTCCGGCCAGCTCGGGGCGCCACTGCGCCACGTCCAGCCGGGTCAGTGCCGCGGTGGTCTCGGCCAGCGCGGCGGCCAGCTCGGCCTCCGCCTCGGCGGCGCCGGGCAGCGCGAGCGACGCCGCCGGGGCGTCGGCGGGCAGCGGGTAGACCCGCCACAGCACCGTCTCGAACGTGTCCCCGGAGCCGGAGGTGTGCGTGCGGACCTGCGGGATCAGGCCGAGCGCGCCGGCCACCACCGCCTCGCCCGCGAGCAGCGCCGCACCGGCGAAGTCACCCGGCCCGGGCAGCCCCCGCGGGTCACCCGGGGCGGGCAGCACCAGGCGGATCTCGTCCGGCGAGAGCTTGGCGAGGGTGGGCAGGGCCTCGGGCAGCGGGACGTCGGTCCAGGTGCCGGGGGCGTCCGCGACCAGGTGCTCCTCGTCACCGGCGATGGCGTCGGCGACCTCGTCGAAGGGCACCAGCCCGGCGCGCCACGCGCGTACCCAGGCAACGAACCGGCTGGACCGGCGCGGCGCGATGGTGGCGGCGCCCGCTGCGGGGGTGGACATGCCGAAAGGGTACGTGCTGACGACCGCCCCTGTCTCGACTGCCGCCCGTGCCGTCGGTCTCCCGCGCCCTGCTCGTCCCACTCTCACCGATCATGGAGTTGTGGTGGACGTTTCTGGCGTTCCGTGGCCTTTGTCAGGCACCGCAACTTCGTGATCGACGAGGGCCGGGCGGGCGGGCGGCGTGGCGGGAGCGGGACGCGGGCACGGGTCGTTAGCGTGATCGGCATGGTGGGGCGGTACGACCAGGACGTGTTGGCGGGGGACTGGCGGCGGCGCAAGGTCACCCCGGAGGTGGACGCCGAGATCGACCTCGTGGTCGAGGACGCCGACTCGGGTTTCTGCGGGGCCGTCGTCGGTTTCGAGTCCGGCGCGGTGGTGCTGGAGGACCGGCACGGGCGGCGGCGCAACTTCCCGCTGCTGCCGGCGGCGTTCCTGCTCGACGGCCGGCCGGTGACGCTGCGCCGTCCGGCACGCCCCACGGTGCCGGCGGCCCGGCGGCGCACCGCCTCCGGCTCGATCGCTGTGGACAACGTCCGCGCCCAGGTGGCCAAGGCCAGCCGGATCTGGGTGGAGGGGATCCACGACGCCGCCCTCGTCGAACGGATCTGGGGTGACGACCTGCGCATCGAGGGCGTCGTGGTGGAGCCACTGGACGGCATCGACGCCCTCGACGCGGAGGTCCGCGACTTCGCGCCCGGCCCGGGCCGGCGGCTCGGCGTCCTCGTCGACCACCTCGTGCCGAACTCCAAGGAGAGCCGGATCGTGGCCCGGGTGACCTCCCCGTACGTGCTGGTGACCGGGCACCCCTACGTCGACGTGTGGCAGGCGGTCAAGCCGGCGGCGCTGGGCATCGCGGCGTGGCCGGTGGTGCCGCCCGGCCGGCCCTGGAAGGAGGGGGTCTGCGCCGCTCTCGGCGTGGCCGAGCCCGCCGACATGTGGCGGCACATCCTCTCCCGGGTGGACAGCTTCGCCGACGTCGAGACACCACTGATCAACGCGATGGAGCGCCTGATCGACTTCGTCACCGAGCCGGAGGACTGAGGGGCCGCCCGGCACGTCGCGGGGGCCGGCCCGGCCCTGGCGCTGAGCCGGTCCGACGCCGCCGAGACCTCACGGCTCCTCGTCCGGGCTGCGGGTGAAGACGAACGTGGCGATGTCCAGCGCCACGGCCGCGCCGGCTCCGTCGCGCAGCACCGACAGGATCTCACCGTTCTCCGGCCCGGAGCGGCCCCGCCAGCGGTCCGGCCCCTCCACGGCGAACCGGCTGACCCGCTCGCCGCGTACGGCGGCCACCAGCTCGCCGGCCTCCCAGGTGACGTCCATCGGCACGCCCATCCACCACCAGCGCCCCGCCAGCCCGGCCACCTCGTCCGGCGGCGCGGCGGCGGGTCGCCAGGGCGCCGGGGGCACCGGCTCGGCGTCCAGCACCAGGTCGAGCAGCCGCAGGGCGAGACCGCCGATCCCGCCCTTGCGGAAGCCGTACGAGTTGGCGAAGCCGACCACGGCGGTGCGGCTCGCCCGGTGCACCGCGAGGGCGGCGACGTAGCCGGGCATCGAGCCGCCGTGGCCCACGTACACACGGTCGCCGCGCCGGTGGAGCTCCAGGCCGAGACCGTGCCCGCCGGTCCACGACTCCAGGTCGCTGATCACCACCGGCGCGCACATCTCGGTCACCGTCTCCGGCGTGAGCACGTCCGGGGCGGGGTCGGCGAGGAACGCCGCCCAGCGGGCCAGGTCCGCCACGGTGGACCAGAGCTGACCGGCGGGGGCCATCGCGCCGGTGTCCGTCCGGGGCTCCTCCCGCAGCGTGTCGGTCCAGGGGTGGACGACGTAGCCACGGGCGAACGGCTCGGTCGCGGCGTACGTGGTCCGGCGCATGTCGAGCGGCTCCAGGATCCGCTGCCGCAGCAGGTCCGCCCAGGCGGTGCCGGTGACCCGTTCGAGCACGCCGCCCAGCAGCCCGTAGGCCAGGTTCGAGTAGTGGTACGACCGGTGCGGCGGGTAGGCGATCTTGTCGGCGTGCAGCCCGGCGAGCAGTGCCGCCAGGTCCCCGCCCTCGGCCCGCTCCCACCAGGAGCCCACCGGCTCCCGTTGCAGGCCGCTCGCGTGGCCGAGCAGGTGCCGCAGGGTGAGCCCGCCGACCGGGGTGCCGGGCAGGTGCCGGTCGAGCGGGTCGTCCAGCGCCAGCCGGCCCGCGTCGCGCTCCTGCAGGACCAGGGTCGCCGTCATCGTCTTGCTGATCGAGCCGATGCGGTACTGGAGGTCGGCGTCCGGGCGGGGGGTGTCGCCGGCGGTGGCGAGGTGGGCGAGCGCGCCGTCCCGAACCAGGCCGATCGCGAGCGACGGCGTACGTCCGGCGGACTGCGCCTCGGCGACCAGGGTGTCGATCCGGCGGGCGGTCTCGGGCAGCAGGGACACAGGCTCTCCTCCTGGCGCGGCTGCCCGAAGCCTACTGATCACGAAATGCGTAGCACGCAGAACCGGGCGTTGGGCGTAGGGCCCGCGTGTCAGTTGTGGACGGACGGCGGGTCGTGCTCAGCTGTACGCTGGCTGGGTGTCCGCCATGGGGTTGCGGGAGGGTTCAGGTTGCTTGCTGCTGGCTGGCGGCGTCGTAGGTCAACTCGTGCTTCTGGCGGCTACGGTGGCGCCCGCTGGCGACGGTGACGTAGTACGTGGAGCAGGCCAGGGGCGTTGAATGTTGACCGGCCGTCGTTACCTGCTCGCGTTGACCGATGAGCAGGCCGCCTATGCCGAACAGGTTGGTGCGGCGTGCCGGGCAGTGTGGAACACGGCGTTGGAGCAGCGCCGTGAGTACCGTCGACGTGGGGCGTTCATCGGCTATGTGGGCCAGGCTCGGCAGATGGCTGAGGCGAAGAAGGACCCGCATTGCGCGTGGCTGGCCGACGCTCCGTCGCACGTGCTGCAGCAGACGTTGCGGGACCTGGAACGGGCCTGCAAGGCGCATGGGACGTGGAAGGTGCGGTGGCGGTCCAAGTCGCGTACCGCGCCGTCGTTCCGGTTTCCCGATCGCGAGCAGATCGTAGTGCGTCGGCTCAGTCGGCGGTGGGGTGAAGTGCGGCTGCCGAAGTTTGGAGCGGTGCGGTTCCGGTGGAGTCGGCCGCTCGGCGGCGCCGTCCGCAACGCTACCGTCTCGCGCCGCGGTGGGCGCTGGTACATCTCGTTCTGCGTTGAGGACGGCGTGGCCGAGTCGGCGCCCAACGGGAAGCCGCCAGTCGGCGTCGATCGGGGTGTAGCTGTGGCGGTGGTCACCTCCGACGGCGACCGGCACGACCGGGGGTTCGTCACCCCAGGCGAGACGGTCAGACTGAAGCGGTTGCAGCAACGCTTGTCCCGTTCGTTGCGGGTGCATGGCCGTAACCGCCGGTCGAATCGTCGCGATCGGATCCGAGGTGAGTTTGCCCGTCTCAATGCCCGTATCCGCGACCGGCGGGCTGACTTCGCAGCGCAGACCGCCGTGCAGCTCGTTCGCGACCACGGCTTGGTCGTCGTGGAGGATCTGCGGATCGCGAACATGACCGCCAGCGCCAGGGGCAGCCTCGAGCAGCCCGGCCGTAACGTGCGGCAGAAGGCTGGCCTGAATCGGGCCATTCTCGCCAAGGGCTGGGGGGCGTTCCTGGTCCAGATTGAGCACGCCGCCCGCTACCATGGGGCGACCATTGTCAAGGTCAACCCCGCGTACACGTCGCAAACCTGCAATGCCTGCACGCATGTCGCCCGACAGTCCCGCGAGAGCCAAGTGGTCTTCCGGTGCGTCGCCTGTGGGCACCAGGACAACGCCGACGTGAACGCGGCCAAGAACATCCTCGCCGCCGGGCTTGCGGTGATCGGGCGTGGAGACCTCGCCGCTGGGCGGTCAACGAAGCGCCAACCACCCCAACGGCTACGGCCTGAAACGCCTTAGCTACGGGGATCCCCCGGCTAAAGCCGTGGGGTGGAGGCCAACATGACAGTTCGATGACACTGGCATTCGCGTGTCACGATCGTTACGTGGACGCGGTGCTGTGGATCGTGCTCGGCGTGGTGCTCGCCATCGCCGAGATCTTCACGACGACGCTTTTTCTGATCATGTTCGCGGTCGGCGCGTTCGCCGCCGCGGGCGCCGCGGCGCTGGGTGCCCCTGTGGAGATCCAGGCGATCGTCTTCGCGGTGGTCTCGGCGTTGACCGTGCTGGGCGTCCGCCCGGCGCTGCGCCGGCGCTCCGCGCCGGCCGGCGGCGAGGAGCCGTTCGGCGTGGGGGCCATCGAGGGGTCCACCGCCCTCGTGCTGGAGCGGGTCGACACCGACCACGGCCTGGTCAAGATCGACGGCGAGTTGTGGCAGGCCCGCTCCTACGACGCCACCCAGGTCTTCGTCCCGGGCGACCGGGTGCAGGTGATCCAAATACGCGGCGCCACCGCCCTGGTGTGGCGGGACGACCTTTCTTCCCCCGGCGAGCTACCCGACGCGAAAAGGTGAGCATATGGAACTCGTGTTCCCGGTCCTGCTGATAGCCGTGGCGGTGATCGCGGTGGTGACCCTGGCGAAGTCGGTGCGCATCGTGCCGCAGCAGCGCCAGGACGTGGTGGAGCGGCTCGGCCGCTACAAGCGCACGTTGAACCCGGGGCTCAACCTGCTGGTGCCGTTCGTCGACTCGGTGCGCACCAAGGTCGACATGCGGGAGCAGGTGGTCAGCTTCCCGCCGCAGCCCGTGATCACCTCGGACAACCTGGTCGTCTCGATCGACACGGTCCTCTACTTCAAGGTCGTCGACTCGGTCCGGGCGACGTACGAGATCTCGAACTTCCTCCAGGCCATCGAGCAGCTCACCGTCACCACGCTGCGTAACGTGATCGGCTCCCTCGACCTGGAGCGGGCGCTCACCAGCCGCGAGGAGATCAACCGGCACCTGTCCGGCGTGCTCGACGAGACCACCGGCCGGTGGGGCATCAAGGTCACCCGGGTGGAGATCAAGGCGATCGAGCCGCCGCCGAGCATCCGTGACTCGATGGAGAAGCAGATGCGCGCCGAGCGGGACCGCCGCGCCGCGATCCTCAACGCCGAGGGGCACAAGCAGTCGCAGATCCTGACCGCCGAGGGTGAGAAGCAGGCGGCGGTGCTGCGCGCCGACGGTGACCGGCAGGCGCGGATCCTCCAGGCGGAGGGCCAGGCCAAGGCGATCCGCACGGTCTTCGACGCGATCCACCAGGCGAACCCGAGCCAGAAGGTGCTCGCGTACCAGTACCTGCAGGCGCTGCCGCAGATCGCCAACGGCACCGCCAACAAGGTCTGGATCGTCCCGGCCGAGCTGACCAAGGCCCTCGAGGGCATGGGCGGCGCGTTGGGCGGGCTGAGCCAGATGGTCGGCGACGTCCCGTCGCCGGAGGCCTCCGACGGCGCGAGCCAGGTCGAGCGCGAGGCCGCCGAGGCGGCGCAGGCCGCGGCCGCCGCCGCGCAGGAGATCCACGACGAGGTACGCGTCGCCGAGGCGCAGGCCACCGGCGGCAAGGCGCCGCAGGGGCTCCCCGCGCCGGAGCCGGTCTCCCCGGCCAGCCTCCTCAGCGACCCCGCCGACCAGCGCGAACGGGGCTGATCCGGTAAACCCGGGCCAAAACCGAGAACTCCTCATGGGGCGCTCCGGCGCCTGCCACCATCGGTCCTAGGACGGGCGGTGACCAGGCCTCGGGGCGCCCCGGCGTGTCCCGCACCGCTCGTGCAGGGAGCGAGGTCACCCATGATGGATCCGGCGAAGCGGTCACGGTCCTCGGCGGCGGTGCCGGGCGCGCACGACCCCGCCGGGCCGCTGGGCACCCGGCGTACCGGCGGGGGCTTCGGGGTGCTGCCGTTCGTCGGCGACCCGCCGCCCGCGGCGCCGGCCACCAACGCCACCTGGGCCTGGTCGCTGCGACGGCTGGCCCGCGCGGCGGTGTGGCTGCTTCCCGCGTACGCGATCCTCTACGGCCTCGTGTCGATGGCCAGCGACGGCGGGATCGGCAACGACCCGTACCCGGCCGACGGGCGTCCCCTCTACCTGGTGGGGTGGGTGGTCGCGGTGTGGCTCGGGTTGCTGGCGGTGCTCGCCCTGACCGGCCTGCTCGCGGCGACCCGCAGCCGCCGCGGTGCGGTGGCCGGCCTGTTGCTGGGCCTCGCCGGCACCGTGCTCATGCTGCCGTTCGCCGGCCTGGCGGAGGAGACGCCGGTCTTCGGCACCACCGCCCGCACGCTGGTGCTCGTCGGCGCGACGTTCTACAGCCTGGCGTGGCTGTCGATCGGCTGGGCGGTGGCCCGCTCCGGCATGTTCAGCATGGGGGACGGCGCGATGCTGATGATCGCGGCGCCGCTGCTCGGCCTGGGCGGGTCGCTGATCGGCTCGTTGCAGACGTTCGGTGCGATCTTCGTGCTGATCGCCGGTATCGGCATCGGTTACCGTTCCGGCCGCCTGCTGCCGCGCGACATCATCCGCGACGCGACGAACGCCAGCGTGGCAACCTCCACCCCCACCCCCGGCACCCCCGGCACCCCCGGCGGCCCCCTGGCGGCGGGCTGACGCCCCAGCTCCTGTCGATCATGGAGTTGACGGGCGTGTCGATCTCCACATCACCCGCCAACTTCATGATCGACCAGGTCGGCGGCGGCTGGGAGAGGGCTGGTTACTTACCGTGAGGTTGCTGACAACGGCCTGCTCAGGGTGGTCGGTTGGCGGCTTTCGTGGCAATCCTGGGGACCATGGCCTCCCGTACGCCGCTGGCGCGGCTGTTCACCGTGCTGCTCGCCGGCCTCGTCGCCGGCCTGATCCTGGCGGTCGCCGCGCTGCCGGGGAACCTGCTGGTCGGGTTCGCCGCCCGCGCGGCCCTCGGGGGCTACTGGGCGCTGCCCGACGCGCTGCGCACCCCGGCCACGCCGCAGCGCTCCTACCTCTACGCCAACGACGGCAAGACGTTGATCACCACGTTCTACGACGTCAACCGCACGGACGTGCCCCTCGACGAGATCGCGCCGGTGATGCGGCAGGCCATCGTCGCGGCCGAGGACCGCCGCTTCTACAGCCACGGCGGCGTCGACCTGCGGGGCATGGCCCGCGCCCTGGTCGCCAACGTCCGCGGCGGCGAGACCGCGCAGGGCGGCTCCACGCTGACCATGCAGTACGTCCGCAACGTCCTCAAGAACGACCCCGGCCGCACCGCCGAGCAGCGCGCCGCGGCCACCGAGCAGACCGTCGAGCGGAAGCTCCAGGAGATCCGGTACGCGAACGCGCTGGAGGACAGCCTCAGCAAGGACGAGATCCTCAACCGCTACCTGAACATCGCGTACTTCGGGTCCGGGTCGTACGGCATCGCGGCGGCCAGCCAGCGCTACTTCGCCAAGGCGCCGGCCGACCTGACCCTGGCCGAGGCGGCCCTGCTCGCCGGGCTGGTGCAGTCGCCCGAGGCGTACAGCCCGATCGACGGCGACGCCGACGCGGCGCTGGACCGGCGGGCGTACGTGCTCGACGCGATGGTCGCCACCGGCGCGGCCACCGCCGACCAGGCCGCGACCGCCAAGGCCGAGAAGCTCACGTTGCGCCCCACCGCCCAGCCCAACGGCTGCACCGCCCCGGCCGGCGGACACGACGACTGGGGCTTCTTCTGCGACTACCTGCGCCAGTGGTGGCTCACCCAGCCGGCCTTCGGCGCGACCGTCGAGGAGCGGGAGCAGGCGCTGCGCCGCGGCGGCTACACCGTCGTCACCTCGCTGGACCCGCAGGTCCAGGCCACCGCCCAGCAGCAGGCGACCAGCGTCTACGGGTACGACAACAAGCGCGCCCTGCCGATCGCCGCCGTCGAGCCGGGCACCGGCCGCGTCCTCGCCCTGGCGGTCAACCGGCACTACAGCCTCGACGCGAACCCGGACGGGCAGGTCAACCACCCGAACACCGTCAACCCGCTGATCTCCGGCGGCGGCAGCGTCGCCGGGTACCAGGCGGGTTCGACGTTCAAACTGTTCACCATGCTCGCCGCCCTGGAGGCCGGCAAGCCGCTGTCCACCGGCTTCGACGCGCCGAGCCGCCTGCCCACCCGGTACGCCGCCGACGGCGAGGGCTCCTGCGACGGCCGGTGGTGCCCGGCCAACGCCAACCCGGAGTGGATGGACGGGTACCGGATGATGTGGGACGGCTTCGGCCGCTCGGTGAACACGTACTTCGTGTGGCTCGCCGAGCAGGTCGGGCCGGAGAAGGTGGTCGAGATGGCGCAGCGCCTCGGCATCACCTTCCGCGCCGACGCCGACGCCACCTTCGCCGAGAACAACGCCGAGAACTGGGGCGCCTTCACCCTGGGCGTCGCCTCCACCACCCCGCTCGACCTGGCCAACGCGTACGCCACCGTGGCCGCGGAGGGCACGTACTGCAAGCCGCTGCCGGTGGTCTCGGTGACCGCGGCGGACGGCTCGACGGTGTCGGTCGAGCCGTCCTGCAAGCGGGTGCTCGACGCCGACGTCGCGCGGGCCGCCACCGACGCCGCCCGCTGCCCGGTCGGCCAGCAGTCCCCGTTCGGCCAGTGCAACGGCGGCACCGCCACCTCGGTGACCCGGATCCTCGACGGCCGCCCGGTCGCCGGCAAGACCGGTAGCTCCGAGGGCAACGCCACCGAGACGTTCGTCGGCTTCACCCCGCAGGTCGCGGTGGCCGGCATCGCCGCCAACCCCGACGACACGACCGACGCCGTCGGCGGCCCGGTGCAGGCGAAGGTGATCGACGCGGTGGCCCGGGTGATCGCCACCGCGGTGGCGGGCCAGCCGGAGAAGGCGTTCGCCGCGCCCAGCCCGGCGCTGGTCGGCGACCCGCAGCGCCCGACCGAGCGTCCCGAGCCGGACGACCGCCGCCCGCAGCGCGACGACCGCCGCGAGGACCGCACCGAGGACCCGCTGGAGGAATTCCGCCGCTGGCTCGACCGCCGCGGCTGAGGTGTAAGGAAGGGCCCCTTGTTAACGCCTGGCGTTGTACAAGGGGCCCTTCTTAACGAGCCGGCGCGGTGCCCGTCGGCGGTCGGGCGAGGGCGGGGCTTTTCATGCCCGATTGGCGGGCGCCCGATGTGGACCCGCGGCGATAGCCTGGCCCGATGTATCCGGACGACCCGACCCAGCATCAGCAGCAGCCCGTTCCGCCGCAAGCCGGCTCGTACCCGCCGCCGATGGGGGGCCCGCAGTACCCGCCGCCGCAGGCGTCCGGCCCGTACCCGCCCCAGGCGTACCCCCCGCCGATCGGCTACCACCAGACCACCGTGGCTTCAGGCGGGATTCCCGGCTGGATGCACGTCCTCTACGCCGTCGGCGGCCTGTTCACCTGCGGCATCGCCTGGGTGATCTGGCCGATCCACTGGTGGTTCGCCCAGTCGAAGAGTCGCTCGACGACGACGGTGACCCAGGTCGCGCCGCCCCCGCAGCAGTACCCGCCGCAGCAGTACCCGCCGCAGTAGGGCAGCCGGGCCGATGGACCGCAGCCGGGGCGGCCCTCGAACGGGCGCTTCATCATTGTCCAGCCCTCGCCCCGGTTAGCGGGCTCCTCGTGTGCAGCGCCCTCCCAGCGTCCGTTGCGCTCGGTGAACCGAGGCGGGCCGCCGTCGACCGATGGGGCACTACCGGCGCGGTCGCCTGCCGGGGTGTCGGGTCGCCAGGTCGAGCAGTCGGCGGACCCGGTACGACAGGACGCGACCCTGCCCGAGGGACAGCACGACCTCGGTGCCGGTGTCGCCGTCGACGACCGTGAGAGTCAGCGCCGGCTCCAGGGCCGGAGCGAGGCACCGGGTGAGGGCCAGATAGGCGATGGCCGCCTCCGGCTGGCCGACGCTGATCGGCAGTTGGACGGACCGGTGCTGGCCACGGGTGGTGCAGCCGGCCCGGTCGCACCACGGCGGATGGCCCGGGTCGTGCCGGTCACCCAACTGGCCGGTGGGGTAGACGTGCACGTGTCCGCAGGGCCGGGTGATGTCGGGGGCGAGCGGCACCGGGTGCCCGTGGAGCCCAGCACGGCCGATCGCGGCGAGGGCCTCGTCGGTGTGGACGTGGCAGGTGTAGGCGTTCGCGTCGAGAGAGTCGGCCGAGTAGACCTCGATCCGCGTCGCCGCCGAGTCGCCACACTCCGGCAGCGCGACGGGTAGGGCGTGCGGGCCGACATCACCGTCCATCATGTTCGCCTCCTCGGAGCGGCGCCGGATCGGCCGGGGGACGGACCGATCCGGCGCCGCACGCGCACAGTCTGGTGAGGACACCGTTACGCTCGGAAGCTTCGGCAGGTCGCCGGGGAGCCTGGCCACTCTGCCGGAGAACGGCCGCGAATCGCGGCGGGTCGGCGTAGAGGGGATCGAGAACCGATGAGCGTGTCCGCGTCGGAGTTCCTGCTGGCCGAACTGCGCCGCCAGCGCACCCTGGCCGGGCTCACCCAGGACGAGTTGGGCGAGCGGGCGCACTTCTCCGGCAAGCAGGTCAGCGCCGTGGAGTTGGGCACCCGGCCGCCCCGGGAGGACTACCTCGCCGCGATCGACAAGGCGCTCGACACCGGCGGGCTGTTCGTCCGGCTCTGGTCCGACCTGGTCAAGGACGACGCCGCCCCGGTCTGGCTGCGCGAATGGATCGAGTTCGAACGGGAAGCGGTCCCGCTCCGCTGGTACGAACCGGCCGACCTTCCCGGGCTGCTGCAAACCGAGGCCTACGCCCGCGCCACGCTCGCCGGGGTCCCGTTGCCTGCGGCTCGGGTCGACCAGTTGGTCTCAGCGCGGCTCACCCGTCAGGAGATCCTCCAGCGGGAGGACCCGCCACAGATGCTCGTGGTGATCGACGAGATGGCGCTCCGTCGCCCGATGGTCAACCACGCCTCGGTCATGGCGCAGCAGTTCCGGCTGCTGCTCGACCGCGCGCGGCAACCGAACATCCAGGTGGCGGTGATACCGGCGACCGCCGGCCTGCATCCCGGACTACAGGGCGGCTTCATCCTGGCCACGCTGCCGGACGGATCAGCAGTGGCTCATCTTGACCAGCAGGTCAGGGCACAGGTCGTCGCGCAGGCCGAGGACATCGTTACCCTTCAAGGGATGTGGGAGACGGTTCGTGGCGAAGCGCTGTCGCGGAGTCAGTCGCTCACACTGATCGAGGAGGTGGCGAGGCCATGGATCTGAACGCCGCCCGATGGCGCACGTCGACCCGTTCGGGTTCGAACGGCGGGTCCTGTGTGGAGGTTGCCGACAATCTGCCGGGTGTGGTGCTGGTGCGCGACTCCAAGGACCGCGACGGCGGGACGCTGCGCTTCGAGCCGTACGCCTGGGGGGTCTTCGTCGCCGCGGTGAAGCGCGACTGACCGACGGCGCTCAACCCCGGCGCGGCTTGTACGCGGCGACCGTCGCGGGCAGGCCCCGCCGGAGGATGCCCGCCCAGTCGGTGTCGCCGCGCAAGAGCGCCCCGGCGGTCTTGCGGGCCTGGTCGGCGGTGAAGTGCGGGGGCAGCATCAGCTCGGCGGGGTCCACCAGCGCGTTGATCACGGTCGGCCGGTCGGCGGTCAACGCCCGCTCCCAGACCGCCGGGATCTGGTCGGGGGAGTCGACGAGTTCGCCGCCGAGTCCGAGCACCTCCGCCCACCGGTGGTAGCCGATGTCGGGCAGTTGCTGGCTGTCGGGGAACATCGGCGTGCCCTCGGTGGACCGCTGCTCCCAGCTGACGAACGCCAGGTCCCGGTTGTTGAGCACCAGGACGACGAAGCGCGGGTCGGGCCAGCCGCGCCAGTACTTGGCCACGGTGATCAGCTCGTTGACGCCGTTCATCTGCATCGCGCCGTCGCCGATCAGCGCGACGAGCGGGCGGTCCGGGTGGGCGAACTTGGCGGCGAGGGCGTACGGCATGGCGCCGCCCATGGACAGCAGCGTGCCGGACAGGCTGGCCAGCATCCCGGGGCGGACCTGGACGTGGCGCGCGTACCAGGCGGTCGCGGTTCCGCAGTCGACGGCCAGCATCACGTCGTCGGGCAGCCGGTCGCTCAGGGCGGCGAAGAGCAGTTGCGGGTTGACCGGGTCGGCGGGCTGCTGGGCGAGGTCGCGCTGCGCCTGCCGCCACGCCGCCGTCTCCCGGGTGATCGTCTCCCGCCACCTCGTCGGTCCGGGCCCCGGGCCCAGCTCCCGCAGCAGCGCCCGCAGGGTGGGTGCGGCGTCGCCGGTCAGGTTCACCTCGGTCGGGTAGCGCAGCCCCATCAGCGTGCCGTCCCGGTCGATCTGCACCGCCCGTGCCTGCCCGGGCGGCGGATAGAACTCGGAGTACGGCATGTTGCTGCCGACGATGAGCAGCCGGTCGCAGTGGTTCATCAGGTGCCAGCTCGGCCGGGTGCCGAGCAGGCCGATCGCGCCGGTGACCCAGGGCTCACGGTGGTCGACGGCGGCGAATCCCAGCAGGGCGGTCGCGACGCCCGCACCGAGCCGGTGGGCGACCTCGCGTACCTCGGTCTCGGCGCCGAGCGCGCCCTGCCCGACGAGCATCGCCACCCGCTCGCCGCTGCCCAGCACCTCGGCGGCGCGGCGGACGTCGGCCTCCGGCGGCACGGTCGGGCCGGTGCTCGGCACGCTGCTGGTGTGGTAGTAGCCGTGCGCGTGCGGTGGGTCCGGCACCGCCGGCTTGTCCTGCAGGTCGAGGGGGAGGACCAGGGCGGTGACGGTACGGCGGTCGAGCGCCGTCCGGCAGGCCCGGTCCACCAGGTGGCGGACCTGGGCGGGGTGGTCGACCTGCGCGAGGAACGCCGCGGCGACGTCCTTGTAGAGGGCGAGCAGGTCGACCTCCTGGTAGTAGCCGCCGCCCTCGGCGGTGAGCGCGGTGTGACCGAGCAGCGCGACGACCGGCTGGTGGTCGAGTTTGGCGTCGTACAGGCCGTTGAGGACGTGGATCGCGCCGGGACCGCTGGTCACGAGGATGCAGCCGAGCGGGCCGCCGCCGTACTTGACGTGCGCCGACGCCGCGAAGCCGGCGGTTTCCTCGTGCCGGACCTGCACGAAGTGCGCCTGTTCGTGGGTGCGTTGCAGGGCCGAGGTCATGCCGTTGATGCCGTCGCCCGGATAGCCGAAGTACCGGCGCACGCCCCAGCAGGCCATCCGCTGCACGATGTGGTCCGCGACCGTGGCGTCGCGGGGCAGGGGCCACGGGGCGGCCGGGATGTACCTGTCGCCGTCCATGCTCACCTGATCGGTCCCTCCGCTCGCGCCTGCGGCGGGCGGGTTCCCGGAGCGGACCGGACGAAACGCCACGAAAGGGTGGCGCCCGGTGCGGGGAGGGGGGAACCCGCACCGGGCGCCGGCCCGGTCAGCTCGCCGAGCAGGCCGGGGTCAGGGTGCCGGCGTTGCCGTTGCCCTGGAACCCGAACTCGGTGGTCTGGCCGGAGCCCAGCCGGCCGTTGTAGCTCACGTTGCTGAACCGGACCGCCCCGCTGTTGGCGCTCGGTGTGGCGTTCCACGTGTTGACCAGCGAGACGCCGCCGGGAAGCGTCAGGTTGACCGCCCAGCCGTTGGTGCCGGCGGAGCCGGCCGTGACCCGTACGGTGGCGACGAAGCCGCCGGTCCAGGTCTGCAGCGACACCGTCGCCGAGCAGCCGCCGGGACCGGGCGGGGGCGTGCTGGGCGGCGGCGTCGACGGCGGCGGGGTCGTCGGCGGCGGCGTGGTGCTGGGCGGCGGCGTGGCGCCGCCGTTGAGGGCGTTCAGCACCGCGGTGTACGCGGGCTTCTTGTTGCCGCTGCCGTCGAAGAGCAGCGGGTTCTGCGAGGCCCGCCACGAGTCGGTGTCCCGGATGCCCCAGACCGTGATGCCGTTGCAGCGGGCGACGGCGAGGCAGTCCTCGACGACCCGGCGGTAGGTGTCCGCCGACGCCCCCTCGATGTCCAGTTCGGTGATCTGCACGTCGACGCCGAGCGCGGCGAAGCTGGACAGCGTGGTGCGGTAGTTGCTCGGGTACGGCGACTGGTTGTTGAAGTGCGACTGGAGGCCGACGCAGTCGATCGGCACGCCGCGCTGCTTGAAGTCCTGGACCATGCGGTAGACGGCCTGCGTCTTCGCGTGCGTCCAGTCGTCGGTGTTGTAGTCGTTGTAGCAGAGCTTCGCGTTCGGGTCCGCGGCCCGCGCGGCGCGGAACGCCGCCTCGATCCAGTCGTTGCCGGTGCGCTGGAGGTTCGAGTCGCGGCGGGCGCCGGTGGAGCCGTCGGCGAACGCCTCGTTCACCACGTCCCAGGAATCGATCTTGCCGCGGTAGTAGGTGGCCACCTGGGTGACGTGGTTGAGCATCGCCTGGCGCAGCGCGGTGCCGGACATGTTCTGCATCCAGCCCGGCTGCTGCGAGTGCCAGGCCAGGGTGTGGCCCCGCACCTTCATGCCGTTCGACCGGGCGTGGTTGACGATGCGGTCGGCGTTGGTGAAGGTGAACTGCCCCTGCTGCGGCTCGGTCGCGTCGATCTTCATCTCGTTCTCGGGCGTGACCGAGTTGAACTCGCGGTTCAGGATGCCCACGTACGTACTGTCGGACAGCTTGTTCGCCGCGACCGCGGCACCGAAGTAGCGGCCCTTCTCGCCGGCGGACGCGCCGAGTGTCGTGCCGGCGCTGGCCGTCGGGGCGAGGGCGACGGTCGCGCCGACCAGGGCACCCGTGACCGCTGCGGTCAGGGCGAGGAGTCGGGCGGCGCGGGCCCGGCTCGGTCGGTCCGCACGGGGGACCGGTGGGTTGCTCATGGCGAAATGCCTTCCGGGAGGTCGGATGGTGGGTGCGGGGTTCCGCCGGCGCTGCCCATCCGCGCCGGGCGCGACCCGCCGCAGGCTGCCCGGGTGCCTGCGAGAATTCCGGTGGGGTGCCCATCCGCGCAGATCGATGCTAACGGAATGTTTCCGGAAAGCTCAACCTCGATGTCCGGGGCGGCGTCGGCCGACCAAGATGCTCAACCTGATCGATGCCGTGCCGGCCCCTCAGGACGTTCCGGTAACCGGCCGGCGGGCGGCGTCTGCGGGAGGCGGCGGGCCGTCCGGCAGAATCGTCGGGTGCCCGTCCACCTCATCACCGACCCCGACGACGAGCGGATCGGCGACTACCGCGCCCTCACCGACGTGGAACTGCGGACCCGCTGGGAGCCACCGCACGGCCTGTTCATCGCCGAAGGCGAACTGGTGCTCCGCCGCGCGCTGCGCGCCGGCTACCCGGTCCGGTCGTACCTGGTGGACGCCAAACGAACCGACCAGCTCGCCGACCTGGACACCGGGGACGCGCCGATCTACGCCGCGACGCCGGACGTCCTGCAACAGGCCACCGGATTCCACGTCCACCGGGGAGTGCTGGCGTCGTTCCGGCGTCGCCCCCTGCCACCGGCGGCCGAGGTGCTCGCCGCCGCCCGCCGCGTCGTGATCCTGGAGGACGTCAACAACCACACCAACCTCGGCGCGATCTTCCGGGCGGTCGCCGGTCTCGGCGTCGACGCGGTTCTGCTCTCGCCGACCTGCGCCGACCCGCTCTACCGGCGCAGCGTCCGGGTCAGCATGGGCGAGGTGTTCGCCGTGCCGTACGCCAAACTCGACCCCTGGCCGGACGCGCTCGCCCAGGTGCGGGCGGCCGGCTTCACCGTGCTGGCGATGACCCCCGCCCCGGACGCGGTGCCGATCCAGCACCTCGACGCCGGCCAACGGGCCCGGGCGGCCCTGCTGCTCGGCGCGGAGGGCGCCGGCCTGACCCGGGCGGCCATGGACGCCAGTGACGTCCGCGTGGTGATCCCGATGCGGCGTGGCGTCGACTCGCTCAACGTCGCCGCCGCCACCGCCGTCGCCTGCTGGGAACTCGGCCGCGACGACCCGCTCTGACCGGACCACCGTCGCCGCACCGGCACGGTGGTGCCGCGGCCACCCCGTCCGTGACCGGGCGGACCACCAGGGGTGAGCGTTGCGAGGTCACTCACGGTAGCGTGTCGGCCGTGTTCCCTACCGTCCGTGAGGTGCTCGCGCTGGAGCCGGTGCGGCACGGCGCGCCGCGCCTGGTCGCGGGCGACGCCGGGCTGGACCGGCCGGTCCGCTGGGTGCACGTGGCGGAGGTACCCGACATCGCCACCCTGCTCGGCGGTGGGGAACTGGTGCTGACCACCGGGATCGGGCTACCGGCCGACGACACCGGGCTGCGGGCGTTCATCGGCGACCTGGCCGACGTCGGGGTGTCCGGCCTCGTCGTGGAGCTGGGCCGCCGGTACCTCAGCGGGGTACCCCGCGTGATGGCGGCCGCCGCCGAGCGGCGCGGGCTGCCCCTGGTCGAGCTGCGGCGCGCCACGCCGTTCGTGCGGATCACCGAGGCCGTGCACGCGCTGATCGTCGACGCGCAGCTCACCGAGCTGCGGGCCACCGAGGAGATCCACCAGCGGTTCACCGAACTGTCCGTGGAGGGCGCCGGTCCGGGCGAGGTGGTCCGGCAGGCCGCCGAGCTGTCCGGATGCCCGGTGGTGCTGGAGAACCTGTCCCGGCAGGTGCTCGCGTACGACCCGGCGGGGGAGAGCGCCGAACTGCTGCTCGACGGCTGGGAGCAGCACTCGCGGCGGATCCGGCCGGCCGGGCGGACCGCGTACGACACGGACAGCGGCTGGCTGGTGACCATGGTCGGGGCCCGTGGGCAGGACTGGGGGCGGCTGCTGCTGCGCTGGCCCGGCGACGGCGAACTGACCACCCGTGGCCCGCGCCGGCCGTCGGAGTCCGGGCGGGACGCGCCCACCGGCGGGGCCCGACCCGGCGAGCCGGCGGCCGGCGCGGGCACCCCGGACAGCCCGCCGACCCGGCTGACCATCCTCGTGGAGCGGGCGGCGTCGACCCTGGCGCTGGGGCGGCTCATCCGCCGCGACGCCGAAGGCCTGGAGCGGCAGCTGCACCGCACCCTGCTCACCGCTCTGCTCGACCACTCCCGGCCGGTGGACGAGGTGGCGCTGCGGGCGCGGGCTCTCGGCGTGGTGCTGGAACGGCGGCACCTGGTGGGCGTGGTCGTCCGGTACCGGACCGACGACCCGGCCGGCGACGGTGGCCACGAACCGGCCGGCGAACCTGGCCTCGCCCCGGGCGCGCCGGAGGCCGGGCCGGCCCGGCTGCGGGACCTCGCCGAGGCGGTCGGGCACGCCGTCCGCGAAGCGAAGCTCACCGCCCTGACCAGCGCCCTCGACGACCAGGCCGTGGGGGCGCTGCTCGCCCTGCCGGACGTGTCGTTCGAGGAGCGGGCGCTCGCCACCTTCGCCGCCGCCCTGCGCCGCACCCGCCCGGACGCGCACGTGCCCCGGCCGGCCGAGCCCTCCCGTGCCGCGCCCGGTCCGGACGAGGAGACCCGTGGCGGCGGTGTGCCGGCACCCCGGGAGGCGTCGGGAGTGGGGGGCGTGCCGCGGGGCGGTGCCGCGCCCGTGCGGCTGGTGCCGTCCGCCGCCGTCGTCATCGCCGCCGGCTCGGGCGTGGGCAGCCTGCGGGAGGCGCGGCGGTCGCTGGTCGAGGCGCGCCAGATCGCCGACGCCGCCCGGCGCGACCGCCGGGACCTGCCGGTCTTCCGGCTGCCGAACGTGGGACTCGCCGGCCTGCTGCACCTGCTGCGGGACGAGCCCCGGGTGCAGACGTTCGTCGAGCGCGAGCTGGGGGCCCTGCTCGCGTACGACGCCCAGCACCCCCGGGAGCAGTTGCTGGGCACGCTGCGCGCGTACCTGGAGCAGGGCCGCAACAAGTCGGCGGGCGCTGCGGCCGCGCACCTGTCCCGCCCGGCGTTCTACGAGCGCCTGGCCCGGATCGGCCGCATCCTCGACGTCGACCTGGACTCGGTCGACGCCTGCCTCTCCCTGCACGTGGCCCTGCTGGCCCTGGACGCCATCCGCACCCCCTAACTCCCGACCCAGCGCCCCGCCCCTACCTGTTGATCATGAGGTTAGCGGGTTGGTTCGTCCCGATTCGGACCCGCTAACTTCATGATCAACCCGGGCGGGGCCGCGGCGGGCAAGGTGGGTGGGTGGTGGGGGGTGGGGGGTGGGGGTTAGGTGAGGGAGTCCAGGGTTTTGGCGTAGACGGTGGGGGTGAAGGTGGGGCCGCCGGGGGTGAGGACGTCCGAGGTGGTTGCCGCCTGCCAGGCCGTTTCGGGGACGGCGTCCACGAGGGCCCGGACGACCGGGGCATCGCGCCACTGCTCCTGCTCGGCGAGGAGGCTGAGCGCCACCACCGACTCCTCGACCTCGCCGACGCACTCGAACGGCTTGTGCCCGTCCACGCCGAGCAGCTCCCGGTAACCCGGCAGCTGGACCGGGTCGGCGAGCAGGTCACCGCCGAAGATGTGGGTGATCCGCTCGCGCGGCATGAACGGCGCCAGCGCGAGGAAGACGAACCGGCACTTCGGGCAGTTCCGGCACCAGCGCTCGCTCGCGCCGCGCAGCTTGAACGCCGCGTTGCAGCTGGTCACCACGTCGTCGTACCGGTCGATCGACGCGAACAACCGCGCGATGTGCAGCTCCGACAACTGGCGCAGCAGGGAGAAGTACGGGTCGGTGAGCCCGGCGTGCTCGGCGAGCGCCGCCCGCAGCAGCCCCTCCGCCTCGACCCCCTTGGACCACTGGTGGTTGATCTCGTGCCCGTCCCAGACCAGGTTCGGGTCCGACGCCGAGCGCTCGTTGGACATCACCACGGGGCCGAGGCCGTTCAGCACCGCCGTCGCGACGGCGATCAGCGAGTTGATCGCGGTGACCGGGATGTGACCGTTGAGCGCGCCGGCCTCGTTCAGGTCGAACAGCACCGAGTCGATCCGCCGGCGGGCGGCCAGCGCCGGCAGCCCGGACGCCGCGTTCACCGACTCGATCACCCGGTTCGGGTTGACCGAGAAGGGCACCGGGTCGAAACCGCCCCGGCGCAGCGCCTCCAGGCTGACGATCGAGTCCTTGCCGCCGCCGACCGCCGACAGCGGCCGCCGGCCGTAGGTGTCGTACCCGACGGCCGGTGCGACCTCACCGGCGGGTACCTCGGGACGCAGCTCCAGCACGTGCGGCAGCGCGTTGCGGTACGCGTACTCCCCGAGGCCCTTGGTGTAGACGGCCGTGACCAGCTCGACGGCGGCCGACCCCAGCGGCGCCGGCAGCACCAGCCGGCGCGGCGCGGCCGTCTTGTAGTAGCTGACGCCCGCCACCACGTGCAGCAGCTCCAGGACGCGGCCCAGGGTCGCGACCGTCTCGTCCGACGGGGGCGCGTCGGGCAGCGGCAGGGTGACCACCTCGGTGAAGCGCTGCTCGCCGTCGGGCCCGGTCAGGGCGTAGTCGAACAACACCTCCCCGGTGGAGAGGTCGATCGAGTAGGACGGGAAGGTGAAGGCGTCCATCCGCCGGAGCTGCTCGTTGGGCACACGCCATACTAGGCCCTGGTTCGTCCGCCGTGCCCGAGTGCGCCGGACCCGCCCGCCGACGTCGCCGACATCCCGAGGAGAGCACGTGCGCCTGTCTGACCTGCGCGGACGCAAAGTCGCCGTCTGGGGCACCGGCCGCGAGGGCCGGGCCGCCGTGACCGCGATCGCCGCGCACGGCCCGGCGGACCTGGTCGCGGTCGACGACAGCCGCTCCTTCCTCAGCCTTCCCTGGGAGGGGCCCCTCGCCGAGGCGGCGCCGCTGGTCACCGGCGAGGCGGGTTTCGATCGGCTGCTCGCCGCCGACGTCGTGGTCCGCTCACCCGGGGTGCCGAACACGCACCCGTGGCTGGTGGAGCTGCGGCGGCGCGATGTCCCGGTCACCCAGGGCACCGCCCTGTGGCTGGCCGACCACGCCGCACGCACCGTCGGCGTCACCGGCAGCAAGGGCAAGAGCACCACGTCCAGCCTGATCAGCCACCTGCTCACCGCGGTGGAGCGGCCCAACGTCTTCGGCGGCAACATCGGCGTGCCGACCCTGGACCTGCCGGAGGCCGAGCTGTACGTGCTGGAGCTGTCCAGCTACCAGTGCAGCGACCTGGCCGACTCGCCGCGGGTCGCCGTGGTCACGGCGCTGTTCCCCGAACACCTGGACGCGCACGGCGGCGAGCGGGAGTACTACCGCGACAAGCTCAACCTGCTGGCGCACCACCCGGAGACGATCGTCGTCAACGGCGCCGATGCGCGACTCGCCGCCGAACTCGGCGACCGGCCCGCCGTACGCGCCGGCACCCCGGACACCACCCACGTGGCGACCGGCCCGGACGGCACGCCCTGGTTCCACCTCGGCGACCAGCCGCTCTTCGCGCGGGCCGTCCTGCCACTGGTGGGCCGGCACAACGAGGGCAACCTGTGCGTGGCGCTCGCCGTGCTCGACGCGCTCGGCGTCGACGTGGTCGCCCGGCGGGACACGCTCGCGGTGGCGGTCGCCGAGTTCCAGGGCCTCGCCCACCGGCTCACCGAGATCGTCGACCCGTCCGGGCTCACGTTCGTCGACGACACGCTCGCCACCAGCCCGTACGCTGCCATGCACGCGATCGACGCGTACGACGGGCGGCCGCTCACGGTCATCGTCGGCGGCACTGACCGCGGCCTGGACTACACGCCGCTGCGGGAGCACCTCGCCGAACGGGAGATCACCGTCATCGGCGTGCCGGACAGCGGCCCACGTATCGTGGCGGCGCTCGACGGGCTGCCGAAGGTGCGCTGCGAGGTCGTCGACGACCTGGTCGACGCCGTACGGCTGGCCCGCGACGTCACGCCGGTCGGCGGGGTCGTGCTGCTGTCGCCGGCCGCGCCGAGCTACGGGCGGTTCCGCAACTTCGAGCACCGCTCGGAGGTGTTCGCCCAGGCGGTCCGCGACACCGCCGCCGGCTGAGGTGTTAGGAAGGGACCCTTGTACAACACCAGGCGTTAACAAGGGGCCCTTCCTTGCACAAACGCCGCTGGCCGGCACCCGGGTTCGGGTGCCGGCCAGCGGCTTGGTTCCCCCTATGAGGAAAGTCAGTTCCAGTGCTCGGCGACGAGGTCGGCGGCCTGGGTCTCCCACTGGGCGTAGTGGAACGGGTAGGCCGACACCTGCACGGTCTGGGCGGCCTTGGTCAGCGGCATGTCCTGCCAGCCGTCGACCTGCTTGAGACCCTTCAGGAACGCCAGCGTGGAGTATTCGGGGTCGGTGATCTGCTCGACCGTGCCCCACCCGCTGGACGGGCGCTGCTGGAACAGGCCCTGCGAGTCGTGGTCGTTGCGCTCACCCAGGTGACCCAGGTTGACCAGCTTCGACTCCTGCAACGCGGTGGCGATGGCCACCACGGCGGCCCGCTCGTCCATGTCGGCCTTCTTCGTCGCCGCGATGATCGCCTTGACGTTGCCGATCTGCTCGTCGTCCAGGTCGATACGCGACTGCTTGCCCTGCACACCGTGCGGGATCAGCGTGTTCTTGTCCACCGTGTCAGCCTGCACGGTGGCGGCGAGCGACGTGGTGCCGACCGTGCCGGCGGTGGTGGTGTCGTGGTTCAGTGGGCCGGCGGCGAGACCACCGGCGACGGCCAGACCAGCGATACCGAGAACGCTCTTACGCAGCATCGTGTTCATCACGAGAAGCTCCATTCGGGGGAAGGGCACCCGCGCCGACAAGAAGGGGGGATCAGCGAACGGATGCGACGTCCGGGCTCGCAGGCACGGTCCGAGGGGGTCGGACCGGCGATGTCCCGGGTGTCCGGACCGGCGACCACGCGGGGCGGGGGGCCCTCACGGCGCCGGGACCATGTGTAACGACCGCCGGGCCGCCATCATTCCGGCCGGTGGGCCGGGGATCGCGCCCGCTCGGGGCGGCGGCCCTGCTCGATCGTCCAGGTGATGTAACGACCCCGGCCCGGCCACCATTCCGCCGCGACGGTGCCGCCGGTCACCCGCCGAACCGGACATCCGGCGCAAGGGTGACAACGGATCCGGACATACCGACCAGGTGACGCGTCAACGCCCGGAGCTGACGTGCTGTCAGGTCGCCGGGGCGCGTGCGCTACACGGTGACAGTTGTCCCGAGCCGGGCCTGATGAGAGCGTGCGGTAACCGCAAATGCTGGGAGGCGCCTCGATGACCGCCGACGACCTGCTGGCCCGGCACCGGGCCGTGCTCCCGTCCTGGATGCCGCTCTACTACGCCGAGCCGCTCGAACTCGTCTCCGGCGAGGGCCGCCGGGTCACCGACGCGCAGGGGCGCACCTATCTGGACTTCTTCGGCGGCGTGCTGACGAACATGATCGGCTACGAGATCCCGGAGATCCGGGAGGCGGTGGAGCGCCAGCTCCGCACCGGCATCGTGCACACCTCCACCCTCTACCTGATCCGGCAGCAGGTGGAGCTGGCCGAGAAGGTGGCCCGGCTCTCCGGCATCCCGGACCCGCGGGTCTTCTTCACCAACTCGGGGACCGAGGCCAACGAGGCGGCGCTGCTGATGGCCACCAACCACCGCCGCTCGCACCAGGTCCTGGCCGTCCGCAACAGCTACCACGGCCGGTCGTACGCTGCGATGGGCGTCACCGGCAACCGCGGCTGGTCGGCCAGCCCGCTGAACCCGCTGCAGGTGGCCTGGCTGCACTCCGGTGAGCGGCTGCGCGGCCTGCTGGCCCGGCTGCCCGAGGCGGACCGGGTCGACGCGGCGGTGGAGGACCTGCGCGAGGTGCTCGCCACGCAGACCGCCGGTGACGTGGCGTGCCTGATCGCCGAGCCGATCCAGGGCGTCGGCGGCTTCGTGCACGGCCCGGACGGGCTCTTCGCCGCCTGGAAGAAGGTGCTCGACGAGCACGGCATCCTGCTCGTCTCCGACGAGGTGCAGACCGGTTGGGGGCGTACCGGCGAGCACTTCTGGGGCTACCAGGCTCACGGCGTCACGCCGGACCTGCTCACCTTCGCCAAGGGCATCGGCAACGGTTTCGCCCTCGCCGGTGTCGTCGGCCGTGCCGAGGTGGTCGAGTCGGTGCCGGCCATCAGCTTCTCGACGTTCGGCGGCAACCCGGTCTCGACCGCGGCGGGCAACGCCGTCCTGGACTACCTGCTCGACCACGACCTGCAGGCGAACGCGGCCCGCGTCGGCGCGATCCTCGCCGACGGACTGCGCGCCGCGGTGGGCGACCTGCCGGAGGTCGCCGAGGTACGCGGTAAGGGCCTGATGCTCGGCGTCGAGTTCGTCCGGCCGGGTACGGGTGAGCCCGACGCGGCGCTGGCCACCCGCGTCTTCGAGGCGTGCCGGGCCGGCGGCCTGCTCGCCGGCAAGGGCGGCCTGCACGGCAACGTGCTGCGGATGGGCCCGCCGCTCACGCTGACCGAGGACGAGGCCCGCGAGGGCCTCGCCATCCTGGTCGACGCCATCCGCACCGCCGCCGAGGCGGTGGCCCGGTGAGCGCGAGGAGGGAGCCGGTGAACCTGATCGGGCACTTCGTCGACGGGAAGCGCGTGGTGGGCGCGTCCCCGCGACGCGGCGACGTCTTCGACCCGGCCACCGGTCGGCGTACCGGGGAGGTGGAGCTGGCCTCCACCGTGGACGTCGCGGCGGCGGTGGGGGCCGCCGAGCGCGCCGCGCGGTCCTGGCGGGACGCCTCCCTGGCGAAGCGGACGGCCGTGCTGTTCGCGTTCCGGGAGCTGGTCCACGCCCGGCGGGACCGGCTGGCCGCGGTCGTCACCGCCGAGCACGGCAAGGTGCTCGCCGACGCCGCCGGCGAGGTGCAACGCGGGCTGGAGGTCATCGAGTACGCCTGCGGCCTCCCGTCGGCGCTGCGCGGCGGGTTCAGCGAGAACGTCTCCACCGAGGTCGACTCGTACTCGCTCCGGCAGCCGCTCGGCGTGGTCGCGGTGATCAGCCCGTTCAACTTTCCGGTGATGGTGCCGCTGTGGTTCGTCCCGGTGGCGGTCGCCGCCGGCAACGCGGTGGTGCTCAAGCCCAGCGAGAAGGACCCGAGCGCGGCGCTGCTGCTGGCCGAGTGGTTCGCCGAGGCCGGTTTGCCCGACGGGGTGTTCAACGTCGTCAACGGCGACAAGGAGGCCGTCGACGCCCTGTTGGACCACCCGGCGGTCAAGGCGGTGTCGTTCGTCGGTTCCACCCCGATCGCCCGGTACGTCTACCAGCGCGGCTCGTTGGCGGGCAAGCGGGTGCAGGCGCTCGGCGGGGCGAAGAACCACATGGTGGTGCTGCCCGACGCCGACCTGGACCTGGCCGCCGACGCCGCCGTCAACGCCGGTTTCGGGTCGGCGGGGGAGCGGTGCATGGCGATCTCCGCGCTGGTCGCGGTCGAGCCGGTCGCCGACGCCCTGGTGACGAAGATCGCCGAGCGGATGGCCGGGCTGCGCACCGGCGACGGGCGGCGCGGCTGCGACATGGGTCCGCTCGTCACCGCCGCGCACGCCGAGCGGGTCCGGTCGTACGTGGCGGCGGGCGTGGCGGCCGGCGCGGTGCCGGTGGTCGACGGCCGGGACGTCGAGCCGGACGGCGACGCGGGCGGTTTCTGGCTCGGGCCGACGCTGTTCGACCACGTCACCCCGGACATGTCGATCTACACCGACGAGATCTTCGGGCCGGTGCTGTCCGTGGTCCGGGTCGGTTCGTACGACGAGGCGGTCGACCTGGTGAACGCCAACCCGTACGGCAACGGCACGGCGATCTTCACCAACGACGGCGGCGCGGCCCGGCGCTACCAGCACGAGGTGGAGGTGGGCATGGTCGGGGTCAACGTGCCGATCCCGGTGCCGATGGCGTACTACTCGTTCGGCGGCTGGAAGTCGTCCCTCTTCGGGGACCTGCACGCCCACGGTGAGGACGGGGTGCGCTTCTTCACCCGGGGCAAGGTGGTCACCAGCCGCTGGCTGGACCCCCGCCACGGCGGGGTCAACCTCGGCTTCCCCACCCAGACCTGAGCAGCCGCAGGATGCCCGCCCCGGCCAGGTACGCCACCAGCGCCGAGGCGGGCAGTCCCAGTGGTTCCGGGGCCTCGCGCGACGTGACCGCGTTGTCGACCAGCGCGTACACCACGGCGGCGAAACCGGCGGCGGTGAGCGTGGCGCGGCCGGCGGCCCGCCACCGGCGGCCCTCCCCGCCGCCGGACGACGGTCCGGGGCCACGGGCCGCCGGCGGCCGGCCGGTGTGGGCCTCCACCGGGCCGAAGACCGCGACCAGGACGGCGAGCACGACGGCCAGCATCAGCACCCACGGCAGCCGCCAGGCCGCCCAGGCGGCGGAGCCGGCGGCCGGCGTCGGGAGCAGCCCGACCGCGTCCAGCGCGCCGACCAGCAGGATCGTCGCGGTCAGGTGCCACAGGAAGACGGTCAGCACCACGGCGTTGACGGCGATCACCGCCATCCAGGGGCGGTCGCGCCCCAGCCACCGCTCCGCCCGGCCGCGCAGCAGCAGGATCAGCCCGAGCTGCGCCGTGGTCAGCGCGAGCAGCGCCAGGCTGGGCGGCGCGGCGTTGTCCAGCCGCTCGCCGGGAATGTTGATCATGCTGACCGGGTACGGGCCCGGCCCGGTGAGCAGCACCGCCACCGCCAGCCCGCCGAGCAGTGCCGTCCACCCCGCCCGCCGGGACACCGGCAGCCGCCGCGACCGCAGCCCGGTGCGATGGTCCGGCGGCTCACCGGCGACATCGTGCGGCGACGGTTCGGCCCGGTCGTCGTGCGGTGATCGTTCGGTGCGGGCGTCGTACCAGGCGAAGCCGAGCTGGTGCACGACCAGCCAGCCGAACAGGTAGTTCGGCAGGGCCGCCGCGGCGGGGCCGAGCCCTCGGCCGAGGTCGCCCAGGGCCACCAGGGCGGCCAGCGCGAGCGGTACGAGGAGCCCGAAGCGCCGGTGCAGCGGGTACATCACCGGGGTCAGCGGCACCACGGCCAGGTACGCGGCGAGGAACCACAGCGGGATGGTGGCGAACCAGACGACCGTCCGGATCAGCGACGGCTCGGCACCGAGCGCCCGGGCGACCAGGGCCGCGGCGGCGAGGACGACCACCAGCACGGTGGTCGGCCGGAGCAGCCGGGCGCTACGGCCGAGCAGCCAGCCGGTGGCGTCGCCGCCCCGGCGGCGGTGGGCGGTCAGGGAGGCGGCGTTGGCGTACCCGCCGACCAGGAAGAACACCGGCATGACCTGGACCAGCCAGGTGAGCGGGTACGCCCAGGGTAGTTCGGGCAGCGCCGAGCGCCCGGTGGGCTGCCCGGCGTCGTCGTACCCGATCGTCGCGACCGCCCAGTGACCGAGAACGACCATGACGATCGCGAGCGCCCGGAGCAGATCGACGTAGCGGTCCCGGCTCGGCGGCGTGGCCTCGGCGAGTCGGCGCAGTCGACCCATGGCCGCAAGCCTAGGTCAAGGCCGCGGTAACGGTTCGGTCTTCGGGTCTTGAAGTCCGGACGCTCCTGCCGTAGAAATTCTTCAGCAATATTTGTCAAACTGAAGACAAACTTCCCCCCCCTGCCTCGCGCGGCGACCCACCACCCCCCTTGCCCGGTGGCCGCCGGAGACCCGATCCGAGGAGTGATGATGAACAGGCGTGACATCCTGCGGCGCAGCGCCGCCGCCGGCCTCCTGGCGACCCCGGCCGCCGGCCTGCTCACCGGCTGCGCCACCGGCGGTGGCGGTGACCAGGGCGACGGCGGCACCTACCAGGGCACCAAGACCGAGCAGAACCCGCTCGGGGTCAAGGAGGACGCCCCGCTGGAGGTGGTCATCTTCAACGGTGGCTTCGGCGAGGAGTACGCGAAGGCCCACGAGGCCATGTACACCGAGAAGTACCCGAAGGCGACGATCAAACACTCCGCCACCCAGGAGATCAACAAGACGCTGCAGCCGCGCTTCGTCGACGGCACCCCGCCGGACGTGGTGAACAACTCCGGCGCCGGCCAGATCGACTTCAACGGGCTGGTCTCCCAGAACGCCATCGCCGACCTGGGCGAACTGCTCAACGCGCCGAGCCTCGACATCCCCGGCAAGACCGTCAAGGACACCCTGCTTCCCGGCGCGGTCGAGGTCGGGTCGTACGACGGCAGGTTCCTGGTGCTCAACTACACCTACACCGCGTACGGCATCTGGCACTCCACCAAGCTGTTCAGCGACCGCGGCTGGCAGTACGCGAAGACCTGGGACGAGCACATCGCGCTCTGCAAGCAGATCAAGGCGGCCGGGATCGCGCCGTGGACGTACGCCGGCAAGCACCCGCGCTACATGAGCTGGCCGCTGATCTCCACTGCGATCAAGTTCGGCGGGCCCTCCGTCGCCACCGCGATCGACAACCTCGAGCCGAACGCGTGGAAGTCCGACGCGATGAAGGCCGCGGCGGACGCGTGGCACCAGATCGTCAAGGACAAGTACATCCTGGAGGGCTCGCCCGGCCTCGACCACGTGCAGTCGCAGACCGAGTGGTGCCAGGGCAAGGCGGCCTTCATCTCCTGCGGCTCCTGGCTGGAGAGCGAGCAGAAGAAGGTGACGCCCGCGGGCTTCAACATGACCATCCAGCCGACCCCGAGCCTGGGCGGCGGCGACAAGCTGCCGTTCGAGGCGATGCGCGGCACCGCCGGCGAGCCGTTCATGGTGCCGGCGAAGGGGAAGAACATCGCCGGCGGCCTGGAGTACTTCCGGATCATGCTGTCCAGGAAGGGCGCCCAGGACTTCACCCGGAAGGTCTCCAGCCTGACCGTGGTGGCCGGCTCCACCGAGGGCGTCGAACTGCCGTTCGGCCTCAGTACGGTGGTGAAGGCGCTGGACGCCTCCGGCGGCGACGGCTTCAACTGGGTCTACAACAACTACTACCGGAAGCTGGAGCGGGAACTCGTCGACGCCGCGTGCGGCGAGTTCTTCAGCGGCCGGATCGGCCCGGCCGAGTTCCTCGACCGGTGCCAGCAGGGCGCCGACTCGATCGCCCAGGACAGCTCGATCAAGAAGTACAAGCGGGCCGTGTGACGTCCGGCCGGTGGGGGCGGCGACGACCGTCCCCACCGGAGCACCGCCTTCGCATCGGGAGTAGGTCCTTCTCGTGAGACATGGCAAGTACCCGCTGATCGTCACGTTCCTGGTGCCGCCGCTGCTGCTCTACGGCATTTTCGTCATCTCGCCGTACCTGCAGGCCTTCCAGATCTCGACCACCGACTGGCTCGGCTACTCGGCCGAGGCCGATCCCGTCGGGCTGGCCAACTTCGAGCGGCTGCTGGACGACGGTCGGGTGTGGAACGCGTTGAAGAACAACGCGTGGCTGCTGGCCGTGGTGCCGGTGCTGACCATCGGGTTGGGCCTCTTCTTCGCCACCATGCTCGCGATGGGCGGTCGCAAGGGCCGGGCCGGGGTGACGGGCGTCCGCGGCACCTCGGTCTACCGGATGGTCTACTTCTTCCCGCAGGTGCTCTCGGTGGTCATCATCGCCCTGCTCTGGCGGGAGGTCTACCACCCCAACAGCGGCCTGCTCAACGGTGCGTTGGGTGCCGTCGGCCTGCCCACCCCGACCTGGCTCGGCGACCCGCGTACGGCCTTCTGGTGCGTGCTGGCGGTGATGGTCTGGAGCAACGTGGGCTTCTACGTGGTGCTCTTCGGCGCGGCCATGTCGGCCATCCCACGGGACATCTACGAGGCGGTGATGCTCGACGGGGCGTCCCGCTGGACCACCCTGCGCAAGGTCACCATCCCGCTGCTCTGGGACACCGTCCAGGTGGCCTGGATCTACCTGGCGATCGCGGCGCTGGACGGGTTCATCCTGATCCAGCAGATGACCAACGGCGGCCCCAACTTCTCCTCCGACGTCATCGGCCTTCGGATGTACGAGACGGCGTTCGGCAGCGAGAACCGGTTCGGCTACGCCTCGGCCATCGGGGTGGTGCTGTTCTTCCTCACCCTGTCGGTGGCGGTGCTGGCACTGCGGGCCGCTCGACGTGATCGGATCGAGTACTCGTGACCATTCTCGACAAGCCCGCGTCCGGCGGCACCGCCGCGGGGGACCGGTCGGCGCCGGAGGTCCGGAAGCTGCGCCGCGAGACCGGCGGCGCCAACGTCTTCTCGCACGGGTTCCTGGTGTTCTGGGGCGCGCTGACCGTGCTGCCGCTGCTCTGGATGTTCCTCAGCTCGTTCAAGAGCGACGGGGAGATCCTGTCCGACCCGTGGGGGCTGCCGGGCGCGCTGCGGTTCGAGAACTGGGCGCGGGCCTGGACCGAGGCGCACATCGGCCAGTACTTCCTGAACAGCGCGATCGTGGTGGCCGGTTCCCTCAGCCTGACCATGCTGCTGGGCGCCACGGCGGCCTACGTGTTCGCCCGGTACGAGTTCCCCGGCCGGCAGATCTGCTACTACCTGTTCGTCGGCGGGATGATGTTCCCCGTCTTCCTGGCCCTCGTGCCGCTCTTCTTCGTGGTGCGCAACGCCGGTCTCTTCGGCACCTGGACCGGTCTGATGCTGGTGTACGCCGCCTACTCGCTGCCGTTCACGGTGTTCTTCCTGACCGCCTTCTTCCGGACCCTGCCGACCGCGGTCGCCGAGGCGGCGCTGATGGACGGGTGCGGTCACTTCCGGCTCTTCTTCCGGGTGATGCTACCGATGGCGCGACCGGGACTGATCAGTATTGCGATCTTCAACTTCCTCAGCCACTGGAACCAGTTCATCCTGCCGCAGGTGCTGATGCAGGGCGACGACTCCAAGTGGGTGCTGGCCCAGGGGCTCGCCGCGCTCGCGGTCAGCCAGGGCTACCAGGGCGACTACAGCGGTCTCTTCGCGGGCCTGACCATCGCCACCCTGCCGGTGCTGGTCGTGTACATCGCCTTCCAGCGCCAGATCCAGGCCGGCCTGACCGCCGGCCAGCTCAAGTAGGGCGGGCTGGCCGTCACGACCCTGGCGCTCCCCGGGTGGGGAGCAGGAGGGCGTGCAACGCCGCCGGGTCGGTGACCTCGGGCAGGTCCCGGGCGGCGAGCCAGGCCGCCGCGGCCGCGCCGTCGCCAGCGAGGTGGACCGGCGCGTCCGGCCAACGTCGCCGCACCTCCGCCCGTACGGTCGCCGCGAGCGGTGTGCCGCCGGTCAACAGGCCGCCGCCGAGCACGATCGGCGTGCGCTCGCCCGCCGGTCGGATCCGGGCGGTGCTCTCCGCCAGGTGCAGCGCGGCCTCGTCGAGGAGCCGCCGGGCCACCGGCTCGCCGTCGACGGCGGCGGTCGTCACCAGGGGGGCCAGCCGGGCCAGCTCCACCGGCGGGCGCCGGGTGACGGCCTGGATCAGGGTGTCGACCGTGTCCCGGGACCGGGGTGCGACCTCGGCCGAGCCGAGCAGGTCGCGCAGGACGGCGGCGCCCAGCGGGCCGGGTGCGGTGCCCCGGTCCAGGTCGGCGAGCACCCCGCGGACCGCCTCCCGCCCCAGCCAGAAGCCCGAGCCGGCGTCGCCGAGCAGCCAGCCGTGCCCGTCGGCCACCCGGTCCAGTCGCAGGTCGCGTACCCGCGCCGCGATCGCCCCGGTGCCGGCGATCAGGATCGTCCCGTCCGGTGCGGCGGTGCCCGAGGCGTACGCGACCAGGGCGTCGCCGTGCACCGCGTACGGGCAGCGCAGCCCGGCGTCGTGCCAGGCCCGGTCGAAGGCGGCCCGGCCGTCCGGGTCGGCGAGCAACCGGGCGGCCCCGGCCAGCCCGACGACCCCGGCGCGTACCCGTGCCGGGTCGACGCCGCTGAGCGCGGCGCGCAGGGCGGCGCGCAGTTCCCGGGCGGCGGCCTCGGCGCCGTGGCTGGTCGGGTTGCCGCCACCGGCCCGGCCGGTGCCGAGCCGTTCCCCGTCCAGGGTCACGGCGGTGGCGCGGGTGGACGTACCCCCGACGTCGAGACCGACCACGACGGTGCCGGACACCGCCCACCTCCCTTGATCGGATACGGCGTTCATGCTGGTCGGCCGGGGCGTGCCGGGCAAGGGGAGCGGACCGGTCCCGGACTGTGCGCCAGGTAACAGTTTGAAAACTTCGCCCACGGCCTTGACACGGAGGGCCCTTCAGTAAGAACTTTTACCACTAACAGTTAACAGTCTTTTCCGAAAGGGCGTCCGATGGTTGATCACGAGGTGGACGCCACCGCGGTGACCGCGGTGGTCGACGCCGACGGGTTCGACCGGCGGGGCGCCGGGGTCGCTGCCGGCGGCGTGCTCGCCCGGGTCCGGGCCGGCGCCGGTGAGCTGACCGGAGCGTTGCGGCGGGTCGCCGAGCACGTGCTCAGCGACCCGGAGGCCGCCGCCCGCGCGACGATCGTGGAGCTGGCCGAGCGTAGCGGCACGTCGCCGGCCACCATCACCCGCTTCTGCCGGGCGATGGGCTTCGAGGGGTACGCGGACCTGCGGCTCGGCATCGCCGCCGAGACCGGCCGGGCCCGCTCGGCCGGCTGGACCGTCGACATCGGGCGCGAGATCCAGCCCAGCGACCCGCTGCGCCGGGTGCTCGACCAGATCATCGCCGCCGACACCCGGGCCATGCACGACACCGCCGCGCTGCTCGACCTCGGCGAGGTGGAGCGGGCCGCGGTGGCCATCGCCGGCGCGAGCCGGGTGAACATCTTCGGCGCCAGCGGCAGCGCGCTGGTCGGCGAGGAGATGCAGTTCATGCTGCACCGCATTGGGGTCGCCGCCTGGGCCTGGAACGACGTCCACGAGGGTCTCGCCTCGGCCGCCCTGCTGCGCGCCGGTGACGTCGCGCTCGGCGTCTCCCACAGCGGCCAGACCCGGGAGACCATCGAGATGCTCGCGGAGGCCGGCAGCCGGGGCGCGACCACCGTCGCCGTGACCGGCTTTCCCCGCTCGCCGCTGGCCGAGCTCGCCGACATCGCGCTGCTGACGGCGAGCCAGGCCACCACCTTCCGCCCCGACGCGCTGTCGGCCCGGCACCCCCAGCTCGTCGTGCTCGACCTGCTCTACATCGCGGTGGCCCAGCGCACCCACGACCGCGCCCACGCGGCCTTCCGGCGTACCGCCCAGGCCGTCGACGGGCACAAGGCCGCCAGGCGGCTGCCGGGCAACACCGGAACCGGCGAGGGGGGCAGCCGATGATCAGCGCCCAGCGGTACGCCGACGCGGTCCGGCCGGTGCTCGACCGCCTCGTCGACTCCAGCGCCGACGCGCTCGCCTCCGCCGCCGACCTGATCGCCGGAAGCCTCCGGGCGGGCGGCGTGCTCCAGGCCTTCGGGGCGGGGCACTCCGAGGCGTTCGCCGCGGAGCTGGTCGCCCGGGCCGGCGGGCTGGTCCCCACCAACCGGCTGTCCATCCACGACCTGGTGCTGCACGGCGACGCCCCGCGCGACGTGCTCGCCGATCCGAAGCTGGAGCGCGACCCCTCCATCGCCCACCAGATCTACGCCCTCGCGGACCCGCTGCCGCAGGACGTGTTCGTGGTGGCGTCCCAGTCCGGCATCAACGGCTCGGTGGTCGAGCTGGCGACGCTGGTCACCGGGCGCGGTCACCCGTTGATCGCGGTCACCTCGGTCGAGCACACGGCGCGGGTCGCCCCCCGGCACCCGTCCGGGCACCGGCTCGCCGACATCGCCGACGTCGTGCTGGACAACGGCGCGCCGTACGGCGACGCACTGCTGCCGCTCGAGGGCGGCGGCGCGGTCTGTGCGGTCTCCTCGGTCACCGCGGCGCTGCTGGCGCAGCTGCTGACCGCCGAGGTCGTACGACGGTTCCACCAGGCCGGGGAGGTACCCCCTATCTACCTCTCCGCCAACGTCCCCGGCGGGGACGAGCACAACCACGCCCTCGAGTCGCGGTACGCCGGGCGCCTCCGGCGGACCGCCTGACCCGAATATCCAAGGAGAGTCAGAGATGTCTGTTTCCCCCGACCTCGACCGCCGGACTCTGCTGCGTCGCGCCGCGGCCGCGGGTCTGCTGGTCACACCGGCCGCCGGCCTGCTCAGCGCGTGCGCCGGCAGCGAGCCGGCCAAGAACGACGACACCGGCGGCGCGAAGAGCAAGGACAACCCGTTCGGCGTCAAGGACGGCAGCGCCGTCAAGGTCGTCGTCTTCAACGGCGGGCTGGGCGACCAGTGGGCCAAGGAGGACATGGCGATCTTCAAGGCCAAGCACCCGAGCATCACGGTCAACATGAGCTCCACCCAGAAGATCAAGACCGAAGAGCAGCCGAAGATGGCGACGCAGCCGAGCGACGTCGTCATGAACTCGGGCGCCGACATCATGGACATCAGCACCCTGGTCAACGAGGGTGCGATCGAGCCGCTGGACGACCTGCTCACCGCCCCCGCCTGGGACAGCGACGGAACGGTGGCCGACACGCTGCTGCCGGGCACCGTCGCCGACGGCACCTTCCAGGGCAAGTTCTACGTGGTCAACATCGCCTACACGGTCTGGGGCAACTGGTACAACGCCGCGCTGTTCAACAAGGAGGGCTGGCAGCCGCCGAAGACCTTCGACGAGTTCTTCGCGCTCGCACCGAAGATCAAGGCGAAGGGCATGGCCCCGTACGTCCACGACGCGGTGCACGGCTACTACCCGCGCTGGGCACTGATGGCGACCATCTGGAAGTCCGCTGGCAAGCAGGCCGTGGTCGACATCGACAACCTGAAGGAGAACGCCTGGAAGGCCGACGGCATCCTGCCGGCCCTGCAGGCGTGGGAGAAGCTGGTCAAGGACAAGCTGCTGCTCCCAGGCAAGCTCGACCACACCCAGTCGCAGCAGGCGTGGCTGGACGGCAAGGCCGCGTTCATCCAGGTCGGCACCTGGCTCAAGAACGAGATGGCGGCGACCATCCCGCCGGGCTTCGAGATGAAGATCTCGGACTACTGGGGCCTGGGCGCCAGCGACAAGGCGCCGAACGACGTCTACGCCGGCGCGGGTGAGGGCATCGTGGTGCCGGCGAAGGCCCCGAACAAGGCCGCCGCCAAGGAGTTCCTGCGGGCCGTTCTCTCCAGGGCCGGCTCGGCGAAGTTCGCCGAGCTGACCAAGTCGCTCGCCTCCACCAAGGGCTCCGGCGACAACGTCCAGGACTCGGCGCTGGCCAGCGCGAACGAGCTGATGAAGAACGCACCGAAGGACCTCGTCTCGGTCAAGTTCTGGAACTTCTACGCCGACCTGGACAAGGAGAGCCAGAACCTCTCCGAGGAGCTGATGGCCGGCCGGCTGACCGCCCAGCAGTTCGTCGACAAGATGCAGGCGGCCGCCGACAAGGTCGCCAAGGACTCGTCGATCAAGAAGCAGACCCGTACCGCCTGATCCCAACGGAAAGAGTGAGTCCAATGCGGCACGGTGTCGCGCGTTTCGTCACGGGCTTCCTGGCCCTGCCCGTCGCGCTCTACCTCTTCTACGTGGTCTGGCCCTTCGTGCAGGCCGCCGGGTACTCGCTGACCGACTGGGGTGGCTACTCCGATCGGCAGCAGTTCGTCGGGCTGGACAACTACGTCCGGCTGCTCTCCGACGAGCTGATCAGGAAGGCGTTCTGGCACAACGTGTTCTTCCTGGTCACCGTGCCGCTGTTCACGATCGCGCTGGCCCTGTTCCTCGCGTTCCTGCTCAATGTGGGCGGACGCGAGGACAGGGCCGGCATCCGGGGGGTCTTCGGCTCCGGCCTCTACAAGGTCATCTTTTTCTTCCCGCAGGTGCTGTCCCTGGTCGTCATCGCGGTGATGTGGCAGCAGATCTACCGGACGGACGGCCAGGGCCTGATCAACGGCCTGCTCATCAAGATCGGGCTGGTCGACGCCGACAACCCGATCGCGTTCACCAACGACCCCGAGCCCTTCCTCGGTGTCCCGGCGGTGCTGTGGTGGCTGCTGCTCATCGCGGTGTGGAGCGGCGCCGGGTTCTACATGGTGCTGTTCTCCGCGGCGATGCAGTCGATCCCCAAGGACGTCTACGAGGCGGCGATCCTCGACGGCGCCGGCCGGTTCCACACGTTCTTCCGGATCACCCTGCCGCTGCTGCGGGACACGGTCTCGGTCGCCTGGGTCTACCTGGGCTTCATCGCCCTGGACATGTTCGCCCTGGTCTACGTCATGACACCCAGCCAGGGCGGGCCGAACCACGCCAGCGAGATCTTCGCATCGGTGATCAACTTCAACGCGTTCCAGAAGGGCCAGTTCGGCTACGCCTGTGCCATCGCCGTGGCGTTGGCGATCTTCACGATCCTGCTGGCCGCCCTCCAGCTTCGGATCACCCGCCGTGAGCGGATCGAGTACTGAGGAGGCCTGGACGATGAGCACGGTGACCCACACCTCCGGCCGGGCCCGGCCCACCCCGCCCCCGCCGACCGGCACCACCCGCGGCCCGGTGGCCGAGTCCGCCGCCAACGGCGTCGGCGCACGGATCTTCAACGGCTTCTCGCACCTCTTCCTCGTGGTGTGGGCGATCATGGTCGTCTACCCGCTGCTGTGGGTGGTCATGTCGGCCCTCAAGACCGACTCCGAGGTGATCCGCGAGCCGCTGTCGTTGTTCCCCTCGTCACTGCAGTGGGACAACTTCGCGCGCGCCTGGACGGCGGGCATCGACAGCTTCTTCCTGAACACGTTGCTGGTGCTCGTCGGCAGTGTCTTCCTCACCATGCTGCTCGGCTCGATGGCCGCGTACGCCCTGGCCCGCTACGAGTTCCCCGGCAACCGGCTGATCTACTGGATGTTCCTGTCCGGGCTGACGCTGCCGATCTACCTCGCCGCCGTCCCGCTGTTCAAGGGGGTCTACAACACCGGCGTCGTGCTCCCGCTGCTCGGGCCGAACAAGCACGTCATGCTGATCCTGGTGTACGTGGCCTGGTCGCTGTCGTTCACGGTCTTCTTCATGCACTCGTTCTTCCGGACCCTGCCGACCGCGATCGCCGAGGCCGGCCTGGTCGACGGCGCCTCGCACACCCGCCTGTTCTTCAGCGTCATGCTGCCGATGGCCAAGCCCGGCCTGATCAGCATCGGCATCTTCAACGTGCTCGGGCAGTGGAACCAGTGGTACCTGCCGACGCTGCTGATGCAGTCCGTCGCCGGCGAGCCGAAGAACCAGGTGATCGCCCAGGGCCTGATCGAGCTGTCGGTCAACCAGGGCTACAAGTCCGACTGGTCCGGTCTCTTCGCCGGGGTCACGATGGCGATGCTGCCGGTGCTGATCGTGTACATCGTCTTCCAGCGCCAGGTGCAGTCCGGCCTCACCGCCGGCGTCGGCAAGTAACCGGACGTCGAGTCGCGCGTTTGCGAAAGGGCGGCCGTTCCACGGGGACGGCCGCCCTTTCCCATCGCGATGCGGAAGCGTGCGCGTCAGGAACTGGTGAGGACCACGAGTTGCTGGGTGGCGCGGGTCATCGCCACATAGCGGTCGACCGCTCCCTCGATGCCCGTGCCGAACGCCTCGGGGTCGACGAGGACGACCAGGTCGAACTCCAGCCCCTTCGACAGCTCCGGGCTCAGCGACCGGACGCGGGACGTCGCCCGGACCGTGGGGTCGCCGATGACGCAGGCGATGCCGTCGGCGTGCGCGGCGAGCCAGTTGTCGAGGATCGAACCCAGGTCCGACACCGACCCGCGTACGACGGGGACGCCGCTGTCGCGGATGGAGCGGGGCACGTTCGCGTCCGGGAGCACGGCGCGGATGACCGGCTCGGCTTCCGCCATGACCTCCGTCGGCGTCCGGTAGTTGATGCTGAGGGTGGCCAGGCTGATCCGGTCGAGCCCCACCCGCTCGAGCCGCTCCTGCCACGACTCCGTGAACCCGTGCCGCGCCTGGGCGCGGTCCCCGACGATGGTGAAGCTCCGGGACGGGCAGCGCAGCAGCAACATCTGCCACTCCGCGTCGGTCAGTTCCTGGGCCTCGTCCACGACGATGTGCGCGAACGGGCCGGCGAGCGGGTCCGGCTCGGCGCTGGGCAGTGCCGCCTCGTCGACCAGGGCATCCTGGAGGTCCAGTTGGCGCAGGCTCGACAGCACACCTTCACCGTCGTCGTAGGCGTGGGCCTCGATCAGCTCGTCGACGACCGTGGCCATCCGTTCCCGTTCGACGGCGACGGCGGCGTCGCGCCGGTGCCGGCGTCGCGACGCCTCCCGGTCGCCGAGCCGCTGCCGTGCCGCGTCCAGGAACGGCAGGTCGGACACCGTCCAGGCCCGGGGGTCAGGACGGTGCAGCCTCCGGACCTCGTCCGGGCCGAGCCAGGGGGCGCACCGGCGCAGGTACGCGGGGACCGACCACAGGTCGCCGACGAGGTCGCCTGCGTCGAGCAGCGGCCAGGCCCGGTTGAAGGCCGTCCGCAGCTCCCGGTTCCGCAGCAGCGACCTGCGGACCAGGTCCGCCGGCTCGTCGCCGTCGTACCGGTCCAGCAGGATCGTGAGCAGTTCCTCCCAGATCTCGTCCCGCGCCTCGTTGTGCGGCGTGCCGGGCCCCGGCGCCGCGAACGCCTCGGCCCAGTCGTCCGCGCTCAGCCAGATGTCGCATTCGTCGGTCGTGACGGTCATCCCCTCGGCCGGCGGCTCCTCGTAGAACCTGACGGCCGCCTCGACCGCCGCCACCAGGTCACCGGACGACTTCAGCAGCGCCACGTCCGGGTCGGTCTCGACGGTCGCCGCGGCGCCCTCGGGAACGAGATCCCGCAGGGTGCAGGTCTGCACCTCCTCCTCGCCGAGGCTGGGGAGGACGTCGGCGACGTAGGCCAGGTAGGGCTGGTGCGGACCGACGAACAGCACCCCGCCCCGGCGGTGGTTGAGGCGCGGATCGGCGTAGCGGAGGTAGGCGGTGCGGTGCAGGGCGACGACGGTCTTCCCCGTACCCGGGCCGCCGTCGACGACGAGCGCGCCGCTCGATCCCGCCCGGATCACGGCGTCCTGGTCCGCCTGGATGGTGGCGAGCACGTCCCGCATCCGGGTGGATCGGCTGCCGCCCAGACTGGCGATGAAGGCGGACTGGTCGTCGAGGGCCGCGTGCCCGTCCAACCCGTCCGGGGTGAACACCTCGTCCCAGTAGTCGGTGACCCGGCCACGGGTCCAGCGGTACCGGCGGCGGCTCGCCAGACCCATCGGGTTGGCGTGGGTCGCCCCGAAGAACGGCTCCGCCGCGGGCGAGCGCCAGTCGAGCAGCAGCCGGCGACCCGCGCTGTCGGTGAGGCCGAACCGCCCGACGTACACGGGTTCGGAGTCGTCCGCGCCGACCATGCGTCCGAGACACAGGTCCAGACCGAAGCGACGCAGTCCACGCAGGCGAGCGGTCAGCCGGTGGACCTCCTGGTCCCGGTCCACGGCCCGCCGGCCCTTGCCGCCGGGCGCCCGGCGGGCGGCGTCGAGGCGGCCGGACAGGTCGTCGATCGACTGCCGGAGTGTCTCCGCGATGGCCGCGAAGTGCTGCTCGTCACCGGCGATCAGACCCGGGTCGGCCTTGGGTGAGAGGTGGTCGGGAAGATCAAAGGCGCTGGTGGTCAGCGGGTTCACGTCATCAGCTCCGATCTGAGGCCGCTCGCGCCGATCGCGCGCACCGACCGGCCGGCGCGCGACGTCGCCGTCCGGTGGCACGCACGCGTCAACGCCACCCACGCGGTTCCTGTTTCCGCAGGTCGTGGCCTCGGCCGACGATTCTGCGGCACCCCTGGGGTCTTGCCGCAAGCCCCCCGGTGCGGTATACGTTGAGAGTGGCGGGGAGCAGATGCTCCCCGTTTTTCGTTGTCGCCACCGTGGCGGGGCGATCTCCCCGCGACGCGTCGCACGAGCCTGGCCGACGGCGCGCGGGGGAGTGTCGCACCGACGGGGCAGAATCGCGTCCGTGCTGGTGGCGGTGGTGGCGGACGAGGTCGGCGGGGGAGTGCTGCAACCCCTCGACGCCGCCGGGCGGCCGACCGCGCCGCCCGAGCCCGTGGCCGACCTGGCCGGCGCGGTGGCTGCTCGGGAGCGGGCCGACCGCCCGCGCTGGGTGTGGGCTTCCGGCGCGACGGTCTACCCGGCGTTGCTGCGCGCCGGTGTCCGTGTCGACCGCTGTCACGACGTCGAGCTGACCGAGGCGCTGCTGCTCGGCCACGCCGGCCGCTGGGGTGAGCCCCGCTCGCTCGCCGCCGCCTGGGCGCGGCTCACCGGTGCGCCGGTGCCGCCCGACCCGCCGCCCCGCGCGGCCGAGCCGCCCGGCCACGGCCAGGACGCGCTCTTCGAGACCCTGCCGGGCCCGCCGGGCCCCGGCGTCGACGTCCTGACCCAGGTGTACGCGGACCAGCTCGCCCGGGTCGCCACGACCGAGCATCCCGGCCGGTTCCGGCTGCTCGTGGCCGCCGAGTCGGCCGGCGCGCTGATCGCCGTCGAGATGGGCGCCGCCGGGCTGCCGTGGCGGGGCGACGTGCACGACGCCGTCCTCGCCGAGCTGCTCGGCGAGCCGTCCCCGGTGGGCGGGCCGCCCCGGCGCCTCGCCGAGCTGGCGGCCCGCATCGCCGACGCGTTCGGCGTACGCCAGCTGCACGCCGACTCTCCGGCGGAACTGGTGAGGGCGTTCGCCCGCGCGGGGGTGGAGGTGCCCAACACGCGAGCCTGGGTGCTGCGCGGCGTCGACCACCCGGCGGTGCCGCTGGTCCTGGAGTACAAGGAGCTCTACCGGATCTGGACGGCGCACGGCTGGGCCTGGCGCGACGCGTGGGTGCGCGACGGGCGGTTCCGCCCGGAGTACGTGCCCGGCGGCGTGGTCTCCGGGCGGTGGGCGACCCGGGGCGGCGGGGCGTTGCAGATCCCCAAGGTGATCCGCCGGGCGGTGGTGGCCGACCCGGGCTGGACCTTCGTGGTGGCCGACGCCGGCCAGTTGGAGCCGCGCGTGCTGGCCGCGGTCTCCGAGGACGCCCGGCTGGCCGCCGCCGGTGGGGCCGGCGACCTCTACGCCGCTCTCGCCCGGGACGCGTTCGGGGGCGACCGGGCCCGGGCCAAGGTGGCCCTGCTCGGCGCGATGTACGGGCAGACCGGTGGGGCGGCGGTGCCCGCGCTGGAGGTGCTGCGGCGCCACTACCCGACCGCCTTCGGCCACGTCGAGGCCGCCGCCCGTACCGGTGAGACCGGCGGCCTGGTCCGCTCCTGGCTGGGCCGCACCTGCCCGCCCGGCTCGGCCGGCCTCGACGGGGAGGAGGCGGCGCCGGATGGCGGCGACCGGTCGGCGCGGGCACGGTCGCGCGGACGGTTCACCCGCAACTTCGTCATCCAGGCCACGGCCGCCGAGTGGGCGTCGACGCTGCTCGCCACGTTGCGCGGCGAGCTGGCCGGCACCGGTGGCGAGCTGGTGTTCTTCCAGCACGACGAGGTGGTCGTGCACTGCCCGAAGGTGCGGGCCGACGTGGTCGCGGCGGCGGTCGTCCGGTCCGGTGCGCGGGCCACCGCGCTGCTCTTCGGGCACACGCCGGTCCGGTTCCCGCTCGACGTGTCGATCGTGGACTGCTACGCCGACGCGGCTTAGCCCACAATTTTCCCTTTTGCCCCGCTACCCGCGCCCGGGAATGCTCGTTTCTCCTCATGTCCGTACGACGGAGCGGGCCAGGCCGACGTGGCGCGGCCCGCTCCAAGAGGCTGTCGGGAAACCGCGTACCGGGATCTCCCGGCAGCCTCTGGTGAAGGGGGCGCAGCGCTGAACCGGATCGCAGGAATGATCATCGCCGCGGGTGGGGGACGCCGGATCGGCGGCCCGGAGGCCCTGCTGCACCAGGGGGAGAAGCCCCTGGTCAGCCGGATGATCGACACGATGACGGAGGCGGGCTGCGAGCGGATCGTGGTCGTGCTGGGCGCCGCGGCCGACCAGGTGCGCGAGACGACGGATCTCAGCGGCGCCACGGTGGTGGTCAACCGGGCCTGGGGGACGGGCGTCGGCTCGTCGATCCGCGCCGGCCTCGCGGCGATCGACGACGACGGGATCGAGGCCGTGGTCGTGGTGCCGGTCGACATGCCCGGCCTGACGGCCGTGGCGGTCCGCCGGGTGACCGCGCTGCCGTACCCGGACGTGCTGGTCTGCGCCACCTACGACGGCCTGCGCGGGTACCCGATGCTGTTCGGTCGCCGGCACTGGTCCGGCATCGCCACCCTGGCCAGCGCCGACGTCGGCGCTCGCCCGTACCTGCTGGCGCACAAGGACCAGATCGTCGACATCGCCTGCGACGCGGTGGCCGACGGCAGCCGGGTCGACAGCCCCGAGCTGATGGCCCTCTACGGCCTCAGCGTCCCCGAGCAGCGGGTCGGGGTCTGAGAGTCAGCCGGGCAGGTCGAACAGCTCGGCGGCGTTGCCCCAGCAGACCGCGCGCAGCCAGTCGTCGCCGAGATCGAGGCGGGCCAGTCCGGCGAGCTGCTCCGCGTACGCGTAGGGCAGATTCGGGAAGTCGCTGCCCAGCAGCACCTTGCCGGCGAGCCCCAGCTCGCGCAGCCGGGGACGCTCCTCGCTGGGGAACGGCACGAACCGGTCGAAGAACGGGGTGAACGCCATCGTCGTGTCCAGCCGTACCCGCTCGTACCGCTCGGCGAGGTCGAGGAACGCCGTGTAGTCCGGCGCGCCGAGGTGCGCCACGATCGCGGTGAGCGCGGGATGGCGGGCGAGCACGGCGGCGAACGGGTCCGGCCCGGTGTGCGTGGTGCCGACCGGGGCGTGCCCGGCGTGCACGACCACGGGCACGCCGGCGTCGGCGAGCAGCCCCCACACGGGGTCGAGCAGCGGGTCGGTCGGAGCGAAGCCGCCCACCTGGACGTGCACCTTGAACACGCGGGCGCCGGCGGCGAGGGCGTCGGCGACGTACCGCGGCGCCTCCGGCTCCGGGAAGAACGTCGCCGACGGCAGGCATCCCGGCGTCGCGCGGGCGAAGTCGAGCGTCCAACCGTTCAAATCGGCGGCCATGCCGGGCCGGTGGGCGTACGCGAGGGCGCTGAACGCCCGTACGCCCAGCTCTCGCAGGTACGCGACCCGCTCGGCGTCGCTCCACCGGTACCGGATCGGCCACTCGGTGCCCACCAGTGGGCCGGCCGCGTCGAAGTACGCCCACACCCGGCGCAGCAGCCGCGGCGGGAGGAAGTGCACGTGCACGTCGGCCAGGCCGGGCAGCCCGAGGCCCTGCCAGAACGCGGGCACGTCCGCGTCGTCGGCTTTCGCCACCACCGTCACACCTCGATGTTGAAGCGTTGCAGCACCGAGGGGGCGACGAGCCCGACGGCGGCCAGCACCGCGATGACGGTCAGCGCGGCGCGGACCACCACCACCTCGGTCTTGCTGCCGGCGCGCAGGGCGATCGAATCCGGCAGGCTGATCATCGTCCACATCCGACGTTTGATCGGGATGGGCCAGAGGATCGGTACCCCGGCCCGGGTGATCATGTCACCGAGGATGTGCACGAAGCTCCCGACGCCGACGGCGAGCCCGATCATCGGGTAACCGCGGTCGCCGGGCAGGGTGGCGAAGGTGAACCACGCCGCCGCGAGTGACAGGAGGGTCACGACCACCCAGCCGGCCCGCTCGGCCCACTCGTCGAAGAGGCCGCGCAGGGCGAGGCCGAACATGAAGAACAGGATGCCGATCACGGCCCACTTGCCGTACGCGGCGCACAGCGTGGTGGTGCCCCAGCCGACCAGCACGGTGAACGGGATGGTGTGGGTGAGCGTCCGGTGGCCGTTGCTGCGGCGTGGATCCTTGCTGAGCTTCGTCGCGTAGTAGACCCCGAGCGACACCTTCTCCGTGACCTCGGCGATGAACAGCGAGAAGACGCCGAAGGTGCGGGCGACGGTGGCGCCGCCCTGGTTGCGGGTGACCTTTCCCGACAGGTCTAGGTCGGGGAAGAGCGCGCCGCCCGCGCAGACCGCGGTGCCGACCGCGAGCGCCAGCGGCGACTGCTCGTAGCCGGCGAAGTGGTCCAGCGCCCAGGACCCGGCCAGCCACACCGACGCGCCGGACAGCGCATGCGACGGTCCCATCATGTCCGCTCATCCTCCCGGGGATCTTGAGCGCCGAAACTACGTCACTGTAGTTCAGCGCCGCACCCGCGGGGTGGCGGCCGGCCGCTCACATCCGTCGGTCAGGGCAGCGGCGTGAAGCTCTGCCGGACCATCAGGAGGTACGGGTTGTTGACCCCCCAGTCGAACTCCGAGGTCAACCAGGACACGGTGTACGCGCGAGCGGTCGTCACGTTCAGCAGCAGCCGGGCCGTGTGCACGCGTACCCCGGCGGCGTTGACCCAGGCGCACTCCCACACCGCGGCACCGTCGAACATGTCCAGCGGGGCGATCTGGAACCGGCGGTAGTCCCTGAGGAGGCCGCCACCGGTGAGCCGCTGCTCCTCCGACCGCCACCAACCCACCGGGTCAACCCGGTGGGGACCGGCCTCGACGCTGAGCATGCGGACGCCGCCCGGCTCCCGGAAACAGGTCACCGTCCCTTCCGTCCACCGCAGCCAGGCCACCGGCGTGGCGATCCGCCACCCGCCCGGGTCGACGTGCCACGTCCAGCCGCGTACCAGGCGCAGCGCGCCGGTGGGCGGCGGCACCGACGGCACCGGGGTGGCGGCGGGCGGCGGCGCGGCGCAGGCGAACGCGGCCGGGCGCTCCGGTGCGACGCCCCCACCGGAACCGGCCCCCGGCTCCGGCCGGCCGCCGTCGCCGCCCACCAGGGCCCGGCCGACGCCAAGCGCGGTGAGCACCAGGAACACCGCGCCCACGGCGATCCACGGCCGTCGCCGCCGGAAGCTCCTCGGACGCCGTCCCGGCGCCTGGCCGGCGGTTGGCCCGCCGGCCGGTGCCGCCGCCTGACCGGCGCCCGCCGGCCGGTGCCGAGTCGACATCGGATCGGCCGGCGGTGCGGGTGGCGGGCCGGCCTCCGCCGAGGAAGGCCGACCGGCAGTGGCACCCGCGCCAGGTGGCAGGGTCGGCCCGACCGGCCGGTCGTGGTCGGCCGCCGCGGCGCGCAGCAGCGGCTCCGCCTCGGCCGCCGTCAACCGGCGCCACGGGTCGCGTTGCAGCAGGCCGGTCAGGAGCGGGCGCAGCGGACCGGCCCGCCGCATCGGGTCGGGCGGCTCGGTGGCCAGCGCGCTGAGCGTCGCCATCGCGGTGGGCCGGGCGTACGGGGACTGGCCCTCCACGGCGGCGTAGAGCGTCGCGCCGAGCGACCACAGGTCCGTACGCGGGTCGGAAATCCCGTCCCGCGCCCGCTCGGGCGCCACGAACTGCGGTGAGCCGAGCACCATGCCGGGCCCGGTCATCGCGCCGTCGCCACCGTCGAACGTGGCCAACCCGAAGTCGGTCAGCACCACCCGGCCGTCGTCGGCCACGAGGACGTTGTGCGGCTTGACGTCCCGGTGCAGGACGCCGGCCAGGTGCGCCGCCCGCAGCGCGGCCAGCACCGCCAGCCCGATCCGGGCGGTCCGGCGGGGGCCCAGCGGCCCGTCGGTCGTGATGATCTGCTGCAGGGAGCGGGACCGCACGTACTCCATCACGATCCACGGGCTGTCGCCGTCGTGGACGACGTCGTAGACGCGGACGACGTTGGGGTGGGCGAGGCGGGCGGCGGTCCGCGCCTCCCGCAGCGAGCGCAGCCGTACCTCGTCCCGCTCGGCCTCGGCCAGCCAGTTCGGCGGGACGACCTCCTTGACCGCGACGTCCCGGTGCAGCATCTCGTCCCGGGCCAGCCAGACCCGGCCCATTCCGCCGGTACCGACCAGGTCGAGCAGCCGGTACCGGCCCGCGATCAGCCCCTGCCGCACTCTCGCGTTCCCCCTCGGTCACCCCGTGTCACACGATAGTCAGCGGCGTGCAGATTCTCATCCGGAGCATCGGTGGCCGGTCGGTCAGCGGACGCTGCGCAGGCTCGTCCGGACGGTGGTGAGCTGCGCCGTCGCGGCCGGCCAGTCGGCGTCGTGGGTGATCCAGCCGAGCGTCCAGCCGGCGGTCGGTGCCGCCAGCACCACCTGGAGGGCCCGCAGCCGGCTGCCGTGCGGGGTGTCCCACGCGCACTCCCACTCCGCCGCCGCGCCGGCGGCGCCGAGGCGGAACTCGGCGTACCCGGGCAGCGCGCCGGCCGCGAGCGCGCGCTCCCGGGCGGCACGCAGCCGGTCCAGCGCTCCGGCGGGACCGCCGCCGGGGATGGCGACGCTCAGCGCGCGTCCGGTGGTCGGGTCCTGGAAGCAGGCCACGTCGCCGTCACCGGAGTACCGCCAGCCGGCCGGCACGGCGATCCGGAAGCCGCGGGTGTCGGCGTGCCAGGCCCAGCCACGTGGCGGGCGGAACGTCTCCCCGGCGGGTGGGGCGGCGGCGACCACGGGCTCGCCGACCGCGTCGGGTCGGACACAGGAGAACGGCGGCGGCGGGAAGCCGCGCCGGCCGGGCGGCGGTGGCTTCGGGTGGTCCGGCCCGCCGTCCTGCCCGTCGCCGACCGCGCTTGCCCAGGGGTCGCCGGGCGCCGGCCCGTGGCGGCGGTCCCGGTCGTGGGTGGCCGGCCCGTCGGACGGCCGGGACCAGTCGCGACGCTCCGGCGGCTCGTCGGCCACCGTCAGGGCCGTCCCCACCCCGGCGGCGACGGCGACCAGCAGTGCGGCGGCCGACAGCCCCCACCGCCGGACGGCGGTCCGGTGCGCGGGGCGACCGCCCGCGCCGGCGCCCGTCGGGGCGGGCGGCGTGACCGGCTGCGGCGCGGCTGCCCCGGTGTCGGCCGTGGGTTCCGGCGACTCCGCTGCGGCCGTCAGCCGGCGCCGCGTCTCGTCGTGGTCGGTGCGGTCGCCCGGGTCGCGGCACAGCAGCCCGGCCAGCACCGGGGCCAGTGGCCCGGCGTTCGGGGCCGGGTCCGGTGGTGCGACGGCCAGCGCGCTGAGCGTGGCCATGGCGGTGCTGCGGGCGTACGGGGACCGCCCCTCCACCGCCGCGTACAGCGTGGCACCGAGCGACCACAGGTCCGCCGCCGCGCTCGACACCCCCTCGGCGGCGCGCTCCGGTGCCACGTACTGCGGTGAGCCGAGGACCATGCCGGGGCGGGTCATCGCACCGTCGCCGCCGTCGAAGACGGCCAGCCCGAAGTCGGTGAGCAGGGCCCGCCCGTCGCGGGCGACCAGCACGTTCGCCGGCTTGACGTCCCGGTGCAGCACCCCCGAGGTGTGCGCGGCGTCGAGGGCGGCGAGCAGGTCCAGCCCGATCGCGGCGGCGCGCCGGGGCGGCAGCGGGCCGTCGTCGTCGAGCACGTCCTGAAGGGTCCGGGACGGCACGTACGCCATCACGATCCACGGGCTGTCGCCCATCGGCACCACGTCGTACACCTTGACGACGTGGGGATGGTCGATGCGCGCGGCCGTGCGTGCCTCCCGCAGCGTGCGGAGCCGCAGCTCGTCGCGTTCCTCGCCGGTCAGCCAGCTCGGCGGGACGATCTGCTTGACCGCGACCTCCCGGTGCAGCACCTCGTCGTGGGCCCGCCAGACCCGGCCCATGCCGCCGCGCCCGACCATCTCCAGAAGCCGGTACCGGCCGGCGATCAGCACTCGCTCCACAGTGCTCCCATCCACCGCCCGGCGTACACCCTAGGCCAGGAGATGTGCGGGATTCATCCGCTGAAGCGGGCGCGCTGCCGGCCGTCCGCCGGTGCGCGGTGGCTCGGCGGCCGCGGGGACGGCCCGGTCCGGGGCTACCGACCGCCGCTCAGCCGGCAGCACCGCCCATCGCGAGGAGGTTCCCCTCCGGGATCTCGATGCTCCGTCGGCGCTCGCCGGGCCGGGCCCTGGCCAGCCGTCCGCCGGTGAGGTGCGCACGGCGGGCCGCCGCGTACGTGCCGGCGGTGCGCGCCGCGATCGTCGCCCACCCGTACCGCTCGCCGACCATGGCCCGGGCGCGGCGGGCAACCCGCCGCGCGAACACCTCGTCGGCGAGGAGCTGGTCCACCGCTCCGGCGAGGGCGTCCGGGTCGCTGTGCGGGAACGTCACCCCGGTGACCCCCGGCTCGACGATCTCGGCGAGCCCGCCGGTCGCGGCCACCGCCAGCGGCGCGCCAGCCGCGGCCGCCTCCAGCGCGACCATGCCGAACGGCTCGTAGAGGCTCGGTACGACGGTCGCGTCGGTGGCGCCCAGCACGGCCGGCAGCTGCGTCGAGTCGAGGAACCCGGCGAAGCGGACCGTGTCGTGCAGGTGCAGCCCCCGCGCCTGGTCCACCAGTTCCTCCCGGTACGGCCCGTCGCCGGCGATGAGCACCCGCAGCCCGGGATGCCGCCGGCGCAGGTACGGCACCGCGCGCACGAGGTGCTGGACGCCCTTCTCGTACACCAGCCGGCCGGCGTACCCGATCAGCGGGCCGTCCCCGGCGAACCGGGCCCGGGCGGAGGCCACCGCCCGGGGGCGGGCGTGCCAGGCCCGGTCGTCGACCCCGTTGGGCACCACGTCGACGTCACCGGCCGGCACCTCGAACAGCGTGGTGACCTGGTCCCGCATGTAACCGGAGCAGGTGATCACCCGCGTGGCGGCGTTGCTCAGCCAGTGCTCGATCCCGTGGATGGTGCGGTTCATCTCCTCGGGGAGCCAGCCCTGGTGCCGGCCCGCCTCGGTGGCGTGGATGGTGGTGACGAGCGGGAGGCCGAGATGCTCGCCGAGGGTGATGGCGGTGTGGGCGACGAGCCAGTCGTGGGCGTGGATGACGTCGTACCCGCCGGTCTCGGTGGCGCGCAGGGCGGCGCGGGTGAGGGTGTGGTTGAACGCCATCGTCCAGGCCAGCAGCGAGCTGGTGGCCAGGGGGAAGGTGACGGGGTCCTCGGCGGCGCGGACGATGCGGACGCCGTCGGCGTACTCCTCCAGGGGTGCGCCGTCGGCGTGGCGGGTGACGACGGTGACCTCGTGGCCGGCGGCGGCGAGGGCGACGGACAGGGCGTGGACGTGCCGGCCGAGGCCGCCGACGAGCACCGGCGGGTACTCCCACGACAACATCAGCACGCGCTCGTGCCGGGCGGGCTGGAGGTCGATGACGGCGGCGTCTGGTGACATGCGGCCCCCTTGAGTTGTCCCCGAGCGCGCGCCGGCCGGCACCATTTCGGTGCCCCGTTGACGTCGCGACTGGATCGGGACCAATCCTGCTGGTAGCTGGCTAACCAGCGGAGACACAACCGTTGCGGTCGTGTAAACCGCTGCCTACCGGACCCGGCGCACCCGCAGCAACTCGGCCACCGACCACGCCTGGAACGGGCACCCGGTGGCCCGGTGCGGCGGAAGGCCGTCGGCGGTCTCGCTGACCGAGCCGAGGCCGAACTCGGTCAGGTGCGCCTCGATCCCGACGAACAGCTCGTCGACGGGGAGCTTGGCCCGCCGGCTCGCGTCCACGAACGGGCCGAGCAGCCACGGCCAGACGGTGCCCTGGTGGTAGGCGCCGTCCCGCTCGGCCGGGCCGCCGCGGTGCCGGCCGACGAACTCCGGCGAGTCCGGGGAGAGGCTGCGGGGGCCGAGCGGGGTGAGCAGCCCGGCGGCGACGCGGCGCAGCGTCGGCTCGTCCGGGTCCAGCGGGGCGTACGGGAGCGACCAGGCCAGCAGCTGGTTGGGCCGCAGCAGGTCGTCGTCGTGGACGGCGGCACCGCCCAGCGGGTACGCGGGCGCGGGCGCGTCGACGACGTCGTGCAGCCATCCGGTCGGGGCGGGGAACCGCTCCCGGAAGGCGGAGACCGCCCGGTCGTGCAGCCGCCACAGCTCGGCGGCGTCCTGCCCGACCAGCTCCGCCAGCTCGGCGAGCCCGGCCAGACCGTTGATCCACAGCGCGTTGACCTCGACCGGCTTGCCGGCCCGGGGCGTCACCGGCACCCCGTACACCCGGGCGTCCATCCAGGTCAACGCGACGGCCGGGGCGCCCTGGGTGAGCAGCCCGTCCGCCGGGTCGACGACGATGCCGAACCGGGTGCCGGCCACGTGCGCGTCGATCACACCGCGCAGCCCGGGCAGCAGCTCCGCGCCCAGGTCGGTGTCACCGGTGACGGTCACGTGCCGGCTCACCGCGTGCAGGAACCACAGCGTGCCGTCGACGGTGTTGTACTCCACCCGGCCGGTGTCGGCGGTGTTGGCACACATCCCCTCCGACAGCGTCGCCGCGTACGACCGCAGCAGCTCGCGGCCCTCGTCCGCGCGCCCGGTACACAGGAACAGACCCTCGTAGGAGATCATCGTGTCGCGCGACCAGGCGCCGAACCACGGGTAGCCGGCCACCACGTCCGGGCCGCGGCCGGTACCGATCACGAACGCGTCGGCGGCCAGGACGAGCGTCGCCTCGACCGGGTCGACCGGCTGCGCGGCCGCGACCACGGCCCGGTTGCGGGCCCGTGCGGCGGCCACCACCTCCGGCCCGGGCGGCGGCTCGGCGGCCAGGTCGCCGGCCCAGGCGAGCACCGAGACGGTGTCACCCGGCCGGTCCAGCGCGCCGACGAAGCCGCCCGCGTACCAGAGATCCTCGTCGGGGTGCAGGCCGCGCGCGGCCTCCTCGCGGTGGTGCGCGCCGAGCCACCACTGGCCCTCCGGCACCCAGCCCGGCCCGGCCAGCCGGAAACAGCCCTCGACCACGGCGCCGTCGGCGACCGGGTCCATCCGTGGCGTGGGCCCGTCGGCGCGGCGCTCGCCGTGGGCGTCCCGCCAGGTGCAGGCCGCGGCGAGTTCCAGCCGGACCGGGCCGCCGGTCACCAGCCGGTGCACCACCGCGACGCACGGCCGGCCGTGCACGGTCGCCAGCTCCCGCTCGATCACCACGTCGCCGATCCGCCAGCGCCAGCGGGGCAGCCCGTCGGCCAGGTCGAAGCGCTCCAGCAACTCGAAGCCCCGTGGATCCACGTCACCGGACGCCCACTCGTGGGCGCCGAGCCGTACCCGCGCCCCGGACGGGAGCACGACCGCCGGGTCGAGGCTCGCCAGTCCCACGCGTCGGGACGCCGGTGTCTCGCCCGCCACCACCAGCAGACCGTGGTAGCGGCGCGTGCGCAGCCCGGCGACCGTGCCCATGGCGTACCCACCGAGACCGTCCGGCACCAGCCACTCCCGGGTGGCGGCGCTGGTCAGCTCACCGCAGACCTGTGGACCGAAGGTGATGTCGATCAATTTCCCTCCACCGGCGGCGAGGTGTGACGCGGCACGAGAAGAATGGCCGCTGTGGTGAAGTACCCCGGCGGCGTCGAAGATGTGCGAGTGATCACCGACGTGCCGCCTCCCGACGTTTCCGCGCCCGACCCTGAGCGGATCCGGCTCGCCCAGGCCGACGCGGGGGAGCGGGAGTGGCGCGCATGGGGTCCCTATCTGTCCGAGCGGGCGTGGGGGACGGTACGGGAGGACTACAGCGAACACGGTACGGCGTGGGACTACTTTCCCCACGACCACGCGCGGTCCCGAGCCTACCGGTGGAGCGAGGACGGCATGGCGGGCGTCTGCGACGACCGGCAGACCTTCTGCTTCGCCCTGGCGCTGTGGAACGGCCGGGACCCGATCCTGAAGGAGCGCATGTTCGGCCTCGGCGGGGACGGCGGCAACCACGGCGAGGACGCGAAGGACTACTGGTGGTACGAGGACTCCACGCCCACCCACTCCTGGATGCGCTGGCGCTACCACTACCCGCAGGCCGCCTTCCCGTACGACGAACTCGTCGCGGTCAACGCGCTGCGCGGCCGGGACGACACCGAGTACGAGCTGGTGGACACCGGGATCTTCGACGACGACCGGTACTGGGCGGTGACCGTCGACTACGCCAAGGCCGGCCCGACGGACCTGTGCGTCCTGATCACCGTCGCCAACCGCGGCGACCGGGCGGAGACCCTGCACGTGCTGCCGACCCTCTGGTTCCGCAACACGTGGGCGTGGGGCCTGCCCGGCGGTGACCGGGTGCCCCGCATCGTCGGCTCGGCGGCGGGCTCGGCCCCCGACGGCGCGGGCGCCCGGCTGGTCGGCGAGCACTGGGTGCTCGGCCAGCTCGTGCTGGAGGGCGACGGCGAGCCCACACCGCTGCTGTGCGACAACGACACCAACGCCGAGCGGCTGTGGGGGCTGCCCAGCCGGTCCCGCTACCCGAAGGACGGGATCAACGACCACGTCGTCGCCGGGGCGCCGACGGTCAACCCGGAGCGGGAGGGCACCAAGGGGGCGCTGCACTACGTCCTGACCGTGCCGGCCGGTGGGTACCGGCAGATCCGCCTGCGGCTGACCCGGACCGCCCCACCGCCCGGCGGCACACCGCCCCCGCCGGCCGACCTCGGCGACGGCTACGACGCGGTGGTGTGGGCGCGGCGGGCCGAGGCGAACCGCTTCTTCGCCGGGGTGATCCCGGCGAAGGCCACCCCGGACGAGGCGCTGGTAGCCCGGCAGGCCATCGCCGGGCTGATGTGGGGCAAGCAGTTCTACCACTTCGACGTCAAGCGGTGGCTGGAAGGCGACCCGGGCTCCGCGCCACCGCCGGCCGGTCGCCGGCACGGGCGCAACAGCCACTGGTGGCACATGACCAGCTTCGACGTGATCTCCATGCCGGACCCGTGGGAGTACCCCTGGTACGCCGCCTGGGACCTCGCGTTCCACTGCGTGAGCATCGCCCGGGTCGACCCGGGCTTCGCCAAGGAGCAGCTGCTGCTCCTGCTCCGCGAGTGGTACCTGCACCCCAACGGGCAGATCCCCGCGTACGAGTGGGCGTTCGGCGACGTGAACCCGCCCGTGCACGCCTGGGCGGCGCTCAAGGTGTTCGAGATCGACGGGGGCCGGGACCACACGTTCCTCGCCCGGGTGATGCACAAGCTGCTGCTGAACTTCACCTGGTGGGTCAACCGCAAGGACACCGGCGGCAACAACGTGTTCGAGGGCGGCTTCCTCGGGCTGGACAACGTCGGCCCGTTCGACCGCTCGGCCGCGCTGCCGGTGGCCGGAGTGCTGGAGCAGTCGGACGGCACCGGCTGGATGGCGATGTACGCGCTCAACCTGCTCGACATCGCCGTCGTCCTCGCCGAGCACGACCGCACCTGGGTGGACACCGCCACCAAATTCTTCGAACACTTCGCGTACATCGCCGCGGCCGCGTACTCGCAGGGGTTGTGGGACGACGAGGACGCCTTCTTCTACGACGTGCTGCGGCTCGCCGACGGCACGAAGGTGCCGCTGAAGGTCCGCTCGGTGGTGGGGCTGCTGCCCCTCGCCGCCGTCACCCGGCTGACCGCCCGTACCCTGCACCGGCTGCCCGAGCTGGGCGCGCGGCTGCGCTGGTTCCTCACCAACCGGCCCGAGTACGCCGACGTGATCGGCGCCCGGCGGCTCGGCCCGGACGGCCGTCAGCAGCGGCTGCTGTCCATGGTGGGCCCGGAGCAGATCGTCCGGCTGCTGGCCCGGATGCTCGACACCGACGAGTTCCTCTCCGAGTACGGGCTGCGGACGCTCTCCCGCGCCCACCTGGACAAGCCGTTCGCGGTCACCCTCGGCGGGCAGGAGTTCTGCGTCGGGTACGAGCCGGCCGAGTCGACCAGCGGCCTGTTCGGCGGCAACTCGAACTGGCGTGGCCCGATCTGGATGCCGACCAACTTCCTGCTGATCAGCGCGCTGCGCGACTACGCCGCGTTCTTCGGCGACGACCTCCAGGTCGAGTACCCGACCCGGTCCGGTGTGAAGCGCAGCCTCGACGAGATCGCCGACGACCTGTCGGCCCGGCTGATCTCCCTGTTCACCCGGGACGGCTGGGGCCGGCGGCCGATCTACGGCGCCGCGCAGCTCTTCCAGACCCACCCGGACTGGCGGGACCTGATCTGCTTCCCGGAGTACTTCCACGGCGACAACGGGGCCGGGCTGGGCGCCTGGCACCAGACCGGCTGGACGGCCCTGGTAGCCGACCTCATCCTCGACCTCCGCCGCTGAACGGAACTCGGGTGACCTGGCTGGCCGTTGCCAGTACGGTGGCCGGGCGACGAAGGGGGCGACGTGACGGGTGACGTGGTGATCGAGCCGGGACGGGTACTGGTCTTCGACGCCGATGACACGCTCTGGGAGAACAATGTCCTGTTCGAGCGGGTCATCGACGACTTCCTGGCGTGGGTGGACCACCCGACGCTGGACCGCACCGAGGTCCGCGCCATCCTCGATGACATCGAGCGGGCCAACGCCGTGACGCACGGTTACGGCAGCAAGGTCTTCCTGCGCAGCCTGGGGGAGTGCTTCCAGCACCTGCGGGAGCGGCCGGCCACCGAGGCCGAGCAGCGGGAGATCGAGGACCTGGCGGTCGCCCTGGTCGAGCACCGGGTGGAGCTGATGCCCGGCGTGGCCGAGGCGCTGGACGAGCTGGCCGGCCGCCACGAGCTGCTGTTGCTCACCAAGGGCGAACGGGAGGAGCAGCAGCGCAAGCTCGACGCGTCCGACCTGCTGCACCACTTCCGGGCCGGGCACATCGTGCCGGAGAAGACCGTCGACACCTACCGGTGGCTGGCCAAGGAGCACGACTTCGACCCGGCCGACGCCTGGATGATCGGCAACTCCCCGAAGTCGGACATCCTGCCGGCCCGCGCGGCCGGGATGAACGCCGTGTTCATCCCCAACGAGAACACGTGGGTGCTGGAGCACGACGAACTGGACGCCAGCGACCCGAGTGTCCTGCACCTGGCCGCGTTTCCGGACCTGCTGCGGCACTTCTGACCCGGTAACCTCCCGGCGTGCCGCTGACGTTTCCGTCCCATCCGGCGGCGGTGCTGCCGCTGAAGCTCTGGCGACCCCGCTGGTTCGACGGGGTCGCCCTGGTCACCGGGGCGGTCTCGCCGGACGTGGCGTACCTGTTCACCGGCACCGCGTGGGATCTCCCACGGACGCACACGGCCGCCGGGCTGCTCTGGTGGTGCCTGCCGGTGGCCCTCGCGTACGCGTGGGTCTTCCGTCGTGCGGTGGCGGTGGTCGCCCCCCACCTGCCGGCCGGTTCCCGCTTCCGGTGGACGGACTACACCTCGCTGGCGGCGGTCCGGCATCCCTGGTGGATCACCGCCGGGTCGGCGCTGCTCGGCGCGATCAGCCACGTCGTGTGGGACCGGGTCACCCACACGAACTGGCTGGGGGCCCTCGGCGTCGACTGGTACAGCGCCACCGGCGTGCACTGGTGGACGGTGTCGGATCCGGCCAGCACACTGCTCGGCGCGGTGGTCACCGTCGGGGTCGCACGTCGGGTCGCGGACCGCCGTGACATGCTGACGGAGGCACCGTCGGCGGTGCCGGCCCGCCGGGCGGTGTTCGTCGCGGTGGCGGGGGTGGTCCTCGCCGTCGGGGTGGCGGTGGTGCCGCTGCTGCCGGCTGCGGAACACATCGCTCCGACCGGCGTACGGATGCTGCACGTGCTGGCGGGCGCCCTCCTCGCCGGCGGGGTCGCGGCGACCGTCGCCGGCCGCGCGCGTAGTGGTCGCCTCGACCGGAAACAGCGCTAGGTCGCAGTGGCGCGTTACGTCGACATGCCGCTTTTTCACCTTGGTATCAATCACGCTCCCACGGCCGGTGCGAACCTTGTTTGCGCTGCGAAAACGCGCCTAACCTGATCCGGCGCTCACGGCTCTTCGGGGTGAGTCGGAGCGCGTGCGGTCCGGTTGTGGGCACCGTGGAGCTGAGTGCAGGCGGGCCGGCTCGCTGTGGTGGGCCCGGCGTGGGCGGCGTGCCGCGCCCGCGCGTCCACCATGGCGATGTCCGCTACCACACCGGACGGCGGAGGGTCAGGGCCGGGTAGTTGCGGACCCGGTCCTGACCCATTTTCGATGCCCGCCGCCGACAGCTCGTCGAGGCAGTTGATGAGAGGCAGGGCGGGTCCGGCCGCCGGGCGTCAGCTGCCCGCGCCGCGGACGATCGCCACCGCCACCCGGCAGAACTCCTCCATGTCCGGGTTGAAGCCGGCCGCGATGTCGGGGTGCAGGCCGGCACGGGTCTCGTCCAGCAGCCGCTGGCAGACCTGCTCGACCGGCTCACCGGCGTAGCTGGCCCGCACCCGTTCGGTCGCGGCCTGCAACGCCGAGGTCAGCTGATCCTCCAGCGGGCCGCGCAGCTTCTCCTGCACCGCGTCGCGGGGATCCAGCGTGACGTGTGGTTCCGACATCGGCGCTCCCTTCCTCGGCGACCGCGGTACCCCACCGCGGCCGTCGGTCAAACCGCGGCCGGTACGGCCGCCACCCGTACCTGATATGAGAAGTTCTCCGCCGGTTCCTCCGTGTACGACAACTTCCGGATCTGCCGGTCGTCGTCGTAGAGGGCGACGTCCACCAGGACGCCGAGGTGGGCCAGGCCGATGCTGCCCACCCGCTTCTTGTCCTGGAGCACGGCGCACACCCCGCCGAGCAGGGTGCTCGCGTCGGAGGTGCGGTGCCCCGGCGGGCAACGCAGCACGAGGTCCACCTCGATCGGCCCGGACAGCGGGGTCCAGCCGGTGCGCTGGGCCGCCGTGCAGGCCGCCTGGAGCAGGGCGCGGACCCTCGTCGCCTGCCGATGCCCGGCGGCGAAGATGGACAGCGCCTCGGTCTTGACCGGTGGCAGGCCGCTCACCTCGAACGTCAGGGCGAGAGCGCGGGTGTCCTGCACGACGGCACCTCCTCGTTGGGGACGATCCTGCCCAACCGGGGCGGCGGCGGTGGGAGTTCCCGCGAGAACCAACCGATCGGGCGGGCCGGGGTCGGCCGAGGCGTGTCGACGTCGGTGGCGAACGCGCAGGTAAACGCTAGTCCACCCGATGGTCGCCGGGTAACCGTCCGCTCACTCGGTGGGACGGGGCGGGAAGGCGCAGAACTCGTTCCCCTCCGGGTCGGCCAGCACCCACCAGCGGGTCTGGTCGGTCGGCTCGCGCAGCAGCGTGGCACCGGCCCGGATCAGGGCGGTCGGCTCCGGGTCGACCAGGTCCACGTCCCAGTGCATCCGGTTCTTGACCGTCTTGCGCTCCGGCACCGGGTTGAAGATCCATTCGTCCCACGGGAAGCCGGTCGCGCCGATCAACGAGGCCGCGTCCCAGCCGGTCATCTCCACCTCGCCACCGAGCACGCCGGCCCACCAGCCGGCCAGTCGCTCCGGTTCGGCGCAGTCCACCACCAGCTCCATCGGCCCCGGCCGGGTGTCCGGCCGGCCGGCGAAGGCGCAGAACTCGTTGCCGTCCGGGTCGGCGAGCACCCACCACTCGATCTCCTCGTCCGGCTCGCGGACGATTCGCGCTCCGGCCGCGACCAGCGGCGCCGGGTCCGCGCCGGCCAGCCGCAGTTCCAGGTGTACGCGGGTCTTGCCGGTACGCGGCTCGCTCACCCGGTTGACCCAGATCGACTCGGCGCCGGAGCGGGCCGCCCGGGGATCAACGCGGGTGTCCCCGTCCCCGGCATCCACGACCTCCCCGTCGAGCACCCGCCCCCAGAATTCGCCGAGCACCTGGGCGTCGGCAGCATCGAGACACAGATCCTTGAACCGCGCGATCACGGCCCCATCATGCCGTCCCGGCCGCCCCGCCCCACCGCCGACCCCGACCCCGGCCCGGCCGCGCAACTTCAGGGAAAGTGCTGTCTCGTCCGCGCGGGAGGCAGCATCTTCCCCGAAGTTGACCCGTGTCCCTCGACGCGTGGACGTGTCCGTCCTTCGCTGGCGCGGGTCTCACCGTTTGCGGGTGCGGATGGCGTGGCGGACTTCGGCGAGGAAGCCGTCGAAGTCGGTCGCGAGGCGCTTCGAGGTCAGGTGCAGGACGATCCAGTCGTCACCGACCAGCCGGTTGAGCCGGCGCCGATCGCGGTGGAGCTGTTCCGGGTCGTGGTGCCAGATGCCGTCGTACTCGATCGCGATCTTCCACTGCGGCCAGGCGAGGTCGAGTCGGGCGACGAAGGCGCCATCGCGTTCGACCACGAACTGGGTTGCCGGGGCGGGGAGGCCGGCCAGGACGAGCCGCACCCGGAGGCGGGACTCCGGGGGCGACTCCGCGCCCCCGTCGGTCAGGTCGGCGACCCGGAGCATCCGCTTCCAGCCGCGCTCTCCCGTGTGTCGGCGCGCCCGCTCGCTCAGCCGCGCGGGGTCGACGAGCTGGCGACGGACGAGTACGTCGACGAGGGCGACGGCATCCTCCACCCGGAGCCATTGCGCGAGATCCCAGCAGGTGCGTTCCGGCGTGGTGACCGGAACGCCGGCCCGGAGGACCACGTCGGTCCCGGGCAGGGTGGCGGTGTGCACGGCCAGGCCGCTCACCGGACCGAACCGCCGGCCGGTGGGCACCAGGACGTCGAGTGACTCGTGTGCCTCCACGCGGCCGGCTCCGAACAGGGCCGCGGCACTTCGCCCGGCGATCGCCGCGCCGGGCGGGATCAACCACCGTGCCGCTGCCGCGCAGCGTGTCGGATGCGAGACGACGAGTCCGGCGTCGGCGTAGACGTCCTTGAAGAGTGGCCGCCATGCGGTGCTTCGCAGCTCAGCGCGGGTGAGCAGCCCTTGGGACACGACCTGGGACCCACGAAAGAGGCGCCCCTGCAGGCGCGCGGGCCGTCGAGGAGGAACCGGCATCCATCCACGGTGGACGACCCCCACCGCCCCCGTCTGCCCCTGTGGATAACCAGCCACCACGGCCTACCCGACGCTCGGCAGGGCAACTTCGGGGAAGATGCTGCCTCGGCGCGCGGCGAGGGGACATCTTCCCCGAAGTTGCGCGGATCCTGCCGGGGCGGGGTCAGTGGCGGGCGCGTTTCAGTTCGTGGAAGGTGGGCAGGCGCATCAGCGGGACGGTGCAGTCCCAGATGGTCAGGGCGTCATCGGTGCCGGGCACCTCGGTCAGGATCGGCCCGTGCAGGCCGCGCTCGGCGCCGGGCAGCATCAGCACCGGCGAGCCGGCGTCCGGGCCCACCGACGTGTACGCGAGCGCGTGCGACTCGCGTACCGCCGCGTCCCAGCGCTCGTCGTCGAGCGCCGCCGCCGCGCCGCCGAGCCCGGCCGCCTCGACGGCCGCGTCCACGATCGTCGTGTCCGGCCGGTTGCCGGCGTCGTGCGTGCGGGTGCCCAGCTCGGCGTAGAAGTGGCCCGCGTCGTCGTGCCGCCCCTCGGCGCGCAGCGCCTCCACCAGGCGCAGCGCCCGGCTCGAGGCGGTCATCGCATCGGTGCGTTCCGGCGGCACGTTCCCCTCGTTGAGGAGGGCCAGGCTGAACGCCCGCCACTCGATGCGCAGGTTACGGGCGTCGGCGACGGTCACCAGCCAGCGGGACGTACGCCAGGTCCACGGGCAGGCGGGGTCGAAGAAGAAGGTGACGTCCATCGGGCGAGCGTACGGGCGCCCGTCCCGGCCCGCAGCGTGGTGATGTGCGCCACACCGGGACGGATCGTGGCGCTCCGGTTGCCGTCAGGTTTCGGAACTTCGCAGGTCGGGCAGTGTTCAGGCCACGAAACGCCCGGGGCGCGACGCATCTGTCCGGTCGGCGCCCCGTCCGTCTCGCCGTGCGCCGGGGCACGGAGCCTTCCCCCGGCTTTGGCCGAGAAGGAGGGGAGGGGTGATGAGCGACTCTGACCAGGCCCGACGGCGACGTCGACCCCGCGCCCGCGCGGTCGCCGCCGCCGCGGCGCTGACGTTGGTGGCGCCCATGGCCGCCTGCGGGACCGGCGGTGACGGCGGTACGCCCACGATCAACCTGTACTACCCGCCCGAGCAGAACCTGCAGAAGGTCGTCGACGACTGCAACGCCCAGGCGCAGGGCCGGTACAACATCGTCTACCGGGTGCTGCCCCGGCAGGCCGACGAGCAACGGGTGCAGATGGTCCGCCGGCTCGCCGCCGAGGACACCGGCATGGACGTCCTCGGCCTCGACGTCACCTGGACCCAGGAGTTCGCCAGCGCGGACTGGATCCTGGAGTGGACCGGCGAGAACCGGGCCGAGGCCGAGCAGGGCACCCTGGAGGGCCCGCTGGAGACCGCCCGGTACGAGGGCCGGCTCTACGCGGCGCCGAAGAACACCAACGTGCAGCTGCTCTGGTACCGCAAGGACCTGATGCCCGGGCCGCCGGCGACGTGGAACCAGATGATCGTCGCCGCCCAGGAGCTGAAGAACCAGGGCAAGCCGTACCAGGTGCTCACCATGGGCGCCCAGTACGAGGGCCTGGTGGTGCTCTTCAACACGCTCGTCGAGAGCGCCGGCGGGCGGATCCTCAACGACGACGGCACCGAGGCGGTGATGGACGAGGGGGCGGTGCGAGCCCTCGCCCAGCTGCAGCGCTTCGCCACGTCGGGCGTGACGTCGCCGTCGTTCAGCAACGCCACCGAGGACCCGGTCCGGCTGGAGTTCCAGTCCGGCGCCGGGGCGTTCCAGCTGAACTGGCCGTTCGTCTACCCGGCGCTACAGGAGGCGGACCCGGAGCTGGCCAGGCAGGTCGGCTGGGCGCGGGTGCCGGGCATCGAGCCGGGCACCCCGAGCAAGGTCACGATCGGCGGCGTGAACCTGGCCGTCAGCGCCTACTCGGAGCACCCGGAGGAGGCGTTCGACGCCGCCACGTGCATCCGCAACGAGAAGAACCAGAAGTTCTCCGCGATCAACGACGGTGTCCCGCCGACCATCGAGAGCATCTACGACGACCCGGAGATGACCGAGGCGTACCCGATGAAGGAGACGATCCTCGAGGAGCTGAAGGAGCCGGCGGTGCGGCCGCTGACCCCGGCGTACCAGAGCATCTCCACGGTGATGTCGGCGATCCTCTCGCCGCCGTCGGCGATCGACCCGGTTGCGACCGCGGACGAACTGCGCGACGCCATCTCCGACGCGCTGGAATCGAAGGGGGTCCTGCCGTGAGTTGCCCTGTGTCAAGCCATCGCCGGTTGATCTTGGCTGAGCAAGTGTTGGAGGGCTCGGTGCCGGTCGGGGTTGTAGGGGGTGTTGGTGGTCCAGCACTTCCAGATGATGTCGAGCCAGGCGCGGGCGAGGATGCGGACGGCGTGGGGGTGGTCGTGGCCGCGGGCGCGGGCTCGTTGGTAGAGGTTGGCTGCCCAGGGGTTGGCGTGGCGGCTGTCGCCAGCGAAGTCGCAGACGGCGTCGCGGAGTTGTTTGTCCACGGCCCAGCGGAAGGCGACGATGCGGACCTTGCCGGATTCGCGGGTCGACGGGGCGACGCCGGCGAGGCAGGCCAGGGATGCTGGGGTGGGGAATCGGCCGCGGGCGTCGCCGATTTCGGCGAGCAGCCGGGCGGCGCGGACGGTGCCGGAGCGGGGCAGGCTGGTGAAGATGTCCCGGTCGGGGTGCCGGTCGAGGGTGTCGGTGATCTGCTGGTTGAGGGTGTCGATCTGGGCCACGATCGCGGCCAGGGTGGCGAGGTAGGCGCGGGTGATACCGGCCAGGGTCTGTCCGTAGTCGCCGGTGGCGCCGCGAGGCGCGGCGGTGATGCGGGCGTGCAGCACGGCTGGGTCGGTGCGGCCGCTGTAGCTCACGCTCTTGAGCCAGCCGGCCAGGCGTGTGGGCGACAGCCGGTCCAGGGCGTCCTGGGTGGTGAACCGGGTCAGGAACTGCCGGCTGATCGGCGAGTCGATGTCGTTGAACAGCTCGACGGTGCCCGGCAGGGCCGTGGCCAGGTGAGCGCGCAGCTGGTTGGCGACCGCGATGCGGTGGGCGATGAGGTCTTTGCGGGCGCGGCACAGCTTGCGCAGCGCGGTGGTCGGTGGGCTGTCCAGCACGAGCGGGGTCAGCCGTCGCCGGTCGGTGCGTACCGTGTCGGCCAGGACGTAGGCGTCGAACCGGTCGTCCTTGTTCCCGGCCGAGCCGTACCGTCGGCGCAGTGCTTTGACCTGCGAGGGTGGGATCACGTATACGGTCGTGTCGGCGGCCAGCAGCGCATCGACGATCGGGCCGTCCGGGCGTTCGATGCCGACCGCGTCCACCCGATGCCGGTCGAGCAGGTCGATCAGCCGTCTCAGGCCGGTCTTGGTGTATGTCAGCGTCAGCCGCTCCAACGGCTCACCGTCGGCGTCGATGACGCAGACGGCGTAGTCGTCCTTGGCCCAGTCCACCCCGGCCGAGTTCCCTCGCGCCGACGCGGCACTGTCGGTCACACTCATGGTTGCCTCTCCGCTGCGCTACCAGTGGGGAAGCACCTGGCGGTTCCGGGACACCACTGCCGGTCGCTCATTGAGCGGCGCTCGACGGCGCATAGCCCTGTTGCCAGTCGGGGTGTCCCGGGCCGCCGGGCCTCGCAGAACTCACGCTGGACCTCAAAGATCGAGAGAGCTGGGCGATGGCCCGACGGTCACCGGTGCACTCGAACCAACATCAGCTCGAGTGAGACAAGGGTGCACCAATGAGCGAGTGCACCCGTTACGCGGTCGACTCCGGCCGCCGGGAGGTGACGGCATGAGCATCAACGCGACGCCGGCGGGGGCGGACGTCTCCGCCGACGAGACCGCCACCCGCACCGGGCGGCACGCGGCCGTGCCCGCCCAGCGGGCCGGCCGCCGCAAGGCCCCGCTGAGCGAGAACAAGCGCGCCGAGCGCAAGCTCGGCTGGCTGCTCTGCGCGCCGGCCGCGCTGGTCATGGTGCTGGTGACGGCGTACCCGATCCTCTACTCGGTCTGGCTGTCGATGCAGCGCTTCGACCTGCGCTTCCCCGACCAGCGCGAGTTCATCGGGCTGGAGAACTACGTGACCGTGCTGACCAACGATTTCTGGTGGACGGCGTTCGGCGTCACCGTGCTGATCACCGTCGTCACGGTCGCCGTCGAGCTGGTGCTCGGCATGGGGCTGGCGCTGATCATGCACCGGACGCTGGTCGGCCGGGGGATCGTCCGGACCGCGGCGCTGATCCCGTACGGCATCGTCACGGTCGTCGCCGCGTTCTCCTGGCGGTACGCGTGGACGCCCGGCACCGGCTACCTGGCGAACCTGTTCAGCGAGGGCGCGCCGCTGACCGAGCGGGCCAGCTCACTGGCGATCATCATGCTCGCCGAGATCTGGAAGACCACGCCGTTCATGGCGCTGCTGCTGATGGCCGGCCTGGCCCTGGTGCCGGAGGATCTGCTCAAGGCGGCCTCCACCGACGGGGCGACGGCCTGGCAGCGGTTCACCAAGGTGATGTTGCCGGTCATGAAGCCGGCGATCCTGGTCGCCCTGCTGTTCCGCACGCTGGACGCGTTCCGGGTCTTCGACAACATCTACGTCCTGACGTCCGGGGCGAACGAGACGTCGTCGGTGTCGATGATCGCCTACAACAACCTGATCCGGGGTCTGAACCTCGGCATCGGGTCCACGATGTCGGTGCTGATCTTCATCACCGTGGCGATCATCGCCTTCATCTTCGTGAAGCTGTTCGGTACCGCTGCCCCCGGCAGCGACGACGGGGAGAGGCGTTGACATGGCGGACACCACCACCAAGGCCAAGCTGCGCTGGGGACTGCTCGACGTCCTCGTGGTCGTCTTCGCGCTGATCCCGGTGCTGTGGATCGCGTCGCTGTCGTTCAAGACCCCGGCCACGCTCACCGACGGGAAGTTCATCCCGCGCGAGTGGACGCTGGACAACTACCGGACGATCTTCCAGACCGACCAGTTCGTCCGTGCCCTGGTCAACTCGATCGGCATCGCCCTGATCGCCACCCTGATCGCGGTCGTGCTCGGTGCGATGGCCGCGTACGCGATCTCCAGGCTGGATTTTCCCGGCAAGAAGCTGCTCGTCGGCGTGTCGCTGCTGATCGCGATGTTCCCGCAGGTGTCGCTGGTGTCGCCGCTGTTCGAGATCGAGCGGCAGCTCGGCCTCTTCGACACCTGGCCCGGCCTGATCCTGCCGTACATCACGTTCGCCCTGCCGCTGGCCATCTACACGCTGTCGGCGTTCTTCAAGCAGATCCCGTGGGATCTGGAGAAGGCGGCGAAGATGGACGGCGCCACGCAGGGCCAGGCGTTCCGCCGGGTCATCGCGCCGCTGGCCGCGCCGGGGCTGTTCACCACGGCGATCCTGGTCTTCATCTTCTGCTGGAACGACTTCCTGTTCGCCATCACGCTGACCTCCACCGAACGGGCCCGTACGGTGCCGGTCGCGCTGTCGTTCTTCACCGGCGAGTCACAGTTCGAGGACCCCACCGGGGCGATCTGCGCCGCCGCCGTGGTGATCACCATTCCGATCATCCTGTTCGTGCTCTTCTTCCAGCGCCGCATCGTCTCCGGCCTGACCTCCGGCGCAGTCAAGGGATAGGTGGTAGTCGTGGCTGACATCGTGCTCGACAAGGTGAGCAAGAAGTTCCCGGACGGCACCGTCGCGGTGGCCGACGTCGACCTGGAGATCGCCGACGGCGAGTTCGTCATCCTGGTGGGACCGTCCGGCTGCGGGAAGTCCACCACCCTCAACATGATCGCGGGCCTGGAGGACATCAGCTCCGGCGAGCTGCGCATCGGCGGCCAGCGGGTCAACGACAAGGCCCCCCGGGATCGGGACATCGCGATGGTGTTCCAGTCCTACGCCCTCTACCCGAACATGACCGTCCGGGAGAACATGGCGTTCCCGCTCCGCCTGCAGAAGCTGGACAAGGAGACCATCAACCAGAAGGTCGAGGAGGCGGCGAAGGTCCTGGAGCTGACCCCGCTGCTGGACCGCAAGCCGGCCAACCTCTCCGGCGGCCAGCGGCAGCGGGTGGCGATGGGGCGGGCGATCGTCCGCCAGCCCAAGGCGTTCCTCATGGACGAGCCACTGTCCAACCTCGACGCCAAGCTGCGGGTGCAGATGCGGACCGTCGTGTCCCGCCTGCAGAAGCAGCTCGGCACCACGACCGTGTACGTGACCCACGACCAGACCGAGGCGATGACCCTCGGCGACCGGGTGGTCATCATGCGGGGCGGCGCCGTGCAGCAGGTCGGCCCGCCGCAGGAGCTGTACGACCACCCGCGCAACCTCTTCGTCGCCGGGTTCATCGGCTCGCCGGCCATGAACTTCCTGCACGCGGCCGTGCAGGACGGCTCGCTGCGGACGGCGCTCGGCGACGTGCCGCTCGGCGACCGGGTCCGCCGCCAGCTCGACGACGCGGACGCCCCGCGCGAGCTGATCCTCGGCATCCGGCCCGAGCACTTCGAGGACGCGGCGCTGGTCGACGACGACACCCGCCGCCGGGGCATGGAGTTCGAGGCGCCGGTGGAGATCGTCGAGTCGATGGGCTCCGACAAGTACGTCTACTTCGGCGTCGAGGGGGAGCGGGCCAGCGCCGCCGAGCTGGAGGAGCTGGCCGCCGACGCCGGCGCCGACTTCACCGGCGGGGGCGCGAGCCTGGTCACCCGGCTGTCGGCCGAGTCGGCCGTACGCGAGGGGGAGAACCACCGGGTCTGGTTCAACCTGGAGAAGATCCACCTGTTCGACCCGAACACCGGGCGCAACCTGACCCTGCACGAGGGCCGGGCGGCGGGCGCGCTGGCCGACTGAGCGGGAGGGGTTGGATCCGTCGAACGGATGGCCGGCTGTCCGCGTCTCCGAATGGGGGTGACAGCTGGCCATCCGTCGTGTTCCCGAACCGGCGGAAGGCAACCCCCTGACCCTGGACGCCTCCGCGCGATCCTGCGGCCGGGCCGCCGCGTCGCTGATCAACAAGTTGACACAGATCGATGTATATGAGCTCATGGCGGCTACCGACGATTGGAGTGGCGACCATGAGACGCGGACTGGCCCTGTCCATTGCGGTCCTTCTAATGAGCACCGGCGCCGCCGTCACGACGACCGGTGTCGCCGCCGCCGCGGCCGAGGTGCCGGCGCCTCCGGTGATCACCATTGCCGGTCCGGCGACGCCCCGCCCGGCTCCGGCGGTGATGTCGACGGCGGCGGTGAGTGCGAAGATCCACCATTACAACATCTGCAACGCGAAGCGGGAGGCGTGCACGATCGAGCAGGCCGCCACCGCACGGGACGTCCTCGTCTGGATGGCGGTGGCAGACGGGGCCTGGTTCATCTCCGTCAACGAGATCTGTGTGACCTCGTTCCGGACGCTGGCGGATCGGTTGAACAGCGCCGGCACCTTCGTGGTCAGCAAGCAACGGGAGACCAACTGCGGGAATCAGGAGTTCGGCAACGCGATCTTCCATCCCGGCGGGGTCCGCCAGGACGGGCGGGCCTGGTTCCTGTCCAACCCGGGCAAGACCTGCACCGACGCGGAAACGGAATGCCGCACCATGCTGTGCCTGAAACTCGGCACCTACGCGGGCCCCATGGGGCAGTGCACCTCGCACCTCGGCGCCGGAAAGGAAAGCGACACCATTCACCAGGCCGCCGAGTACATCTGGAACGCGACGGCCTGGATGGAGCCGGGACGCCGATTCTCCCTGGCCGGCGACTTCAACCTGACCCGGGACAAGCTGCCGGGCGCGTACGGCAACATGGTGGACCTGGTCCTCGGGGACACGTTCCCGACCCGTCCGAAGACGAACCGGCAGATCGACTACATCTTCGTGCAGGCGTTCGGCAGCCACACCTACAAGAGCGCGTACTGCCCCACCGACGCCAGCGACCACTGCTACACCTCCGGCCAGTGGCGCCCCCTCGACACGTGATCGTGATGCGGGGTGCTTGACCGCGTCGCCGAGATGGTGGCTCCCGCTGGCGCTGGCCGACTGACCGGAGGGGCCGGATCCGGACGGCTCGCTGTCGCTCACCCGACCGCGGGGAGACAGCGAGCCATCCCGATCCGGCAGGGCCGCGCGTCTACCGCGTCGGCGTGACCGTACTCGTCGGAGGCCTTGTCACGCTCGCCGTCACCTGCGTGGTCCAGATCCTCGTCGTGCCCTGGGTCCAGGGTCGCGGGCGCCGCCGGGAGAGGTGGGAGAAGGACGTCACCGAGCTCCTCGTCGTGTTCGAGGAGGAGGTTCCGGCAGCCCAGTACATGCAGGCCGTGAAGGAGGCCCACGGCGAGGCGGTCGCCGCCGACGACCTCATGGCCAAGGTGCGCCTGCTCGTCGAGCGGGTGGCGCTCGTCCGGCGCGAGGCGTTGTACTGGGACCGTCTCCGCACCGATGTGTTGATGTTGGAGGGCGAGGTCAACCGGCTGCGCCCGTTCGCCGCCCTGCACGACAAGGTCAGTGACGAAGAGTTCCGCAGCCGCCTCCCGGCGGTGGAGAAGGCGCTTGTTGTCGTTCTGGAGAATTTCCAGATCGTGAGCGGCCCGATGTGGCCACCTCCCACGCGCGCGCTCGGACGGCGCTGGCCGGCGGACCGGCCGCCGGGCCGGATTCCGAAACTACTGGACACGCCAGATCGCAGGCGTAGGACCGCGCTGCGCCGCATCGTGCGGTGACGCCGCGACGAATGCGGATCAGCCCAGTGGGGCGATCCGCTTCGCCAGATCCACGAAGGACCGCCACGACGACGGGCTGAAGGTGAGAGTGCCGCCGTCGCGGTCCTTGGTGTCGCGCACCAGCACGACGTCCGGCAGGTTGTCGGCCACCTCGACGCACGACCCGCCGTTGCCGCCGGACCTGCTCGACTTGCGCCACCGGGGGATCAGTACATCCATGACTTGGCCGCTTCCTTGATTCGCTCGATCGACTTCCGGCGGGGGAGCGCCTCGTTGCGAACGATCTCCCACGTCTTGGCAAGCTTAGCGACATCCGCCGGGGCATCGACGATCTGCGCCTTGAGCTGGTTGTCGGCGTGGGCCACCCGGGTGCCGTCGGGCAGTTCGGCGATGATGAACTGGCCGGCCAGCCCGAGGTACATCCCGGCATCCGGTGGCACGACGTGCAGTTGGACGTGCTCCCGCGCCGCCAGCTCCACCAGCCGCTCGCACTGCTCCAGCATCAGCCCGGGCTGGTCGACCACCGGCCGGCGCAGCACCGACTCGTCCACCACCGCGATGAGCTGCGGCGGCTCGTCGCGGTCCAGGATCGCCTGCCGGTCCAGCCGGGACGCCACGTTCCGCTCGATCTCCTCGGCGGTGAACCGGCCGCCGCTGAGCGTGGCGCGGGCGTACCGTTCGGTCTGCAGCAGGCCGGGGAGGTAGGCCAGCTCGAACCAGCGCAGCGTGGTCGCCTCCCGCTCGAACTCGATCCACTCCCGCAGCCAGGGTGGCGCGGTGTCGAGCTGGCCCAGGTCGCGCAGCATCCGGGTGAACCGCTCCCCGGTCCGGTGGGTGTTGTCGACGGCCGCCATGTACTCCTTGGTGGGCGCCCGGCCGCCGGTCTCGACCGAGCTGACGTGCGAGCCCGAGTACCCGATGCCCCGGCCGAAGTCCTCCTGACTGAGCCCGAGGCCGGCCCGGAACAGGCGCAGCTCGCTGATGATGTACCCGGCAGCGGTCCCCATCGATTCCTCAACTCCTGCTCGTCCTCGTCGACATGTCCCCCGTGCCTGCTCAACCGCTGCCCTGACCTGCACGGATGGCGGGAGCACGTATCGACCGTAGCGGTGTCCTCAGCAGACTGTCACTACGCGGACCCGCTTCGGTATCAAGAGGTGGACGGGGCGGGTCCTGCGGCCGGCCGCTCTGCTTCCCCCAGGGCAGAGCGGCCTCCTTCCACCACCGAGGAGGTCGATGTGCGTACCCGCTGGTTCCGCTGCCGCGACGATGACCCGCCGGCGCTGCCGCGACGAGTGCGGCGCGCGAACCTGCCGGCGTGGATGACGGAGCCGACCGCCGCCTACCCCCGCCCCGGCCGCGCCGGCTGGTTGACCCCGGCCCAGCGGTGGCGGGCGAACGGGGGCCGGTGGTGAGCTTCACCGACCTGCCGCAGCCGAGGCTCGGGCCGTACCCGGAGCACCCCCGCTACCGCACCGAGCGCGTGCCGCCGCACACCCCGCTGCGGCCGGTGTGGGCGTGCCGGGCGTGTGGCCAGCCGTGGCCGTGCGCCGAGGCCCGCCTCCTGCTCAAGGCCGAGTTCGACGGGCGGTACCCGACCCTGTCGATCTACCTCGCCGGCCTGCTGTACGAGGCGATGCACGACCTCTACCACCTGAACCCGCACGACGGGCCGCGCCCGCGCGACCTGTTCGACCGCTTCGTGGGCTGGGGCCCGTTCCGCAGACCCATGGTGGGCCCGCCCTCGCTGCCCGGATGAGATGTCATCCGGACCAGACGAGACGCAGTGACCGGTCGAGGAAGGTGGCGTAGCGGGCCAGGGCCCGCTCCACCCGTGCCCGGACCCGGTCGTCCAAGGGGGCGAGCGGTGCGACGGTCACCGTCACCCGGGCCTTGTCGATCGTTCGCTTCCAGGTGCCCACCACCCGGCCGCCACGCACGACGGTGGCCTGGAAGACGCCGTTACCGCCGGGCACGATCGCGTTCGTGTGCGCGGGATCGACCATGAGTGAGCGGTCCCGGTAGCCCAGCAGGTACTCGTCGAAGCCGGGCAGCACCAGCAGGTCGTCCACCGGGCGGGGAGCGGTGTCGAGCAGGACCGGATCGACCATCGCCGTCTCGCCGTCGACCAGCACCGGAGCGACCGCGTCGCCGGCGGCGGCGAAGCCCCGGCGGGCGTCGGTGAGCGTCAGCCCCGTCCAGCCGGCGAACTCCCGGGCGGTGACCGGGCCGTGGGAGCGGACGTACCGGTGGGCGAGCGTCGCCAGGGCCTCGTCCCGCTCCGGCCGGTGCTGCCCCGGCGCCCACTCGTCGAGCAGGACGAAGGTCTGCTCGGCGCCGACGTTCGGGGCGAGACAGGTGACGCCCGTCAAGCTCGCGTGCGACAGCAGGTGGTAGCCGCGCTGCCCGGTGGTGCCGATGCCCGCCGCCTCCAGCGTCGCCAGGCACTGCGCGCGGGTCAGCCGGCCGCCGCCAACCAGCGCGCCCCCGAGCACCGCCACCGCCCGCTCGGCCTCGACCTCGGTGAGGCCGAGTTGCGCGCGGCGGGTGGCCTCGGCGGTCCGGACCCGGACGCCGGTCAGCTCCAGCATCCAGCGGGCGTCCCGGGGCGGGACGAGGTGGAGGGTGCCCCGCATCGGCCACGTGCGCAGCGCCTCCCGGCGTTCCAGCGCGGCGTGCACGTCGCTGTGCCGCAGCTCAGGCAGCCGGACGCCCAGCGACCACATGCCGCTCGCCAGGTCCTGGGCCTGCATCGCGCCGAACCACTCGACCACCTCGCCGACCGTCCGGAGGTGGACGGTCGGGTGCGGGCGTAGCAGCAGGCTGCTCATCCGCAGCGCGAGCGCGGCCTGTGCGGTCAGCTCCACGGCCATGGGGCTCCTCGGTCAGGGGGTCTGTACCACCCTAGGACCACCCCACTTGCCCGGAACCCGCCGGCTGGCCTCAGCCCCGCCGGCTCCGCGAAACGCTGATTGTGGCGTCAATCAGCTTTTCGCCGACCCGGGATGAGAGTGTCTGCTACCTTCATGTTGCTCTGCCGGCCTTACGGCGGATTTTCACCTTTCGTGAGTTATGCGCCGTGGTCTCCATGCCTGCCGGCACTCCTGCGTCACCTCCCCGGGTGACCCGCCGAGTCCGGCACGGTCGTGGCTGCACGGCACATGTGTTCGAGACGTGTTCGGCGCAGGAGGTTGGCGGTTCCGTGCAGCAGTTCGGGTCCCTCGGCACGTCAAGGTCAACTGAGCGACCGGAGCGTCCCCCGGAGGCGGACGTCCGCCTCGTGGGCTCGGCGACCGGGTACTCGGCGAGCGGGCAGCCGGACGGGCCCGCGGTCGCCGGCACGCGTCGGCTGCACCACGTGTTCGAATCCGCGTGCGATCGAACACCGGCGGCCGTCGCGCTCGAGTGCGGCAGCGCGTCGTTGACCTACCGCGAGTTGGACGAGCGCGCCAACCGGCTCGCCCACCGGCTGCGGGCCCTCGGCGTCGCGAGCGGCTCCCGGGTGGCCATCCTGCTGCAACGCTCGGTCGAGACGTACGTGGCGTTGCTGGGCGTGGGGAAGGCCGGCGCCGCGTTCGTACCGATCGACCCCGAGTCCCCGGCCGACCGGGTCGCCTACATCGCCGAGGACTCCGATGTCGACCTGGTGTTGACCTCCTCGGCGCTCGCCGACCGGGTGGGGGACCGGCGCGCTCTCGTCCTCGACCAGTACGTCGCCGAGGTCGCCTCGGCGCCGAGCGATCGGCCGGACCTCAGCCGCGACGGCGTACCTGACCCCACCGCCTACGTGATCTACACCTCCGGCTCCAGCGGCCGGCCCAAGGGGGTCGAGGTCGCGCAGTCGAGCATCTGCAACTTCCTGGACGTGGTGCCCGGCGTGTACGACGTACGGCCGAGCGACCGGGTCTACCAGGGCATGACGATCGCCTTCGACTTCGCGATCGAAGAGATCTGGCCGACCTGGTCGGTCGGCGCGACGCTGGTGGCCGGGCCGAACGACTCCCGCCGCCTCGGCGCTGAGCTCGCGGACTTCCTGGACGAGGCGCGCATCACCGTTCTCTACTGCGTACCCACGCTGCTGGCCACGATCCCCCGGGACCTGCCCCGGATCCGGAACCTGCTCGTCGGGGGAGAGGCGTGCCCGGGACAACTGGTCGAGCGGTGGAGCAGGCCGGGCCGGCGAATTCTCAACACCTACGGTCCGACCGAGGCCACGGTCACCGCCACGTGGGGCGAACTGCTGCCCGGACGGACGGTCACCATCGGACGGCCCCTGCCGACCTACTCGGCGGTGCTGCTGGACGAGGAGCGGCGGCCGGTCGCCGACGGCGAGGTCGGCGAGATCTGCATCGGCGGCCCGGGGGTGGCTCGCGGGTACGTCGGTCGCCCGGAACTGACCGCCGACCGGTTCATCGAGCATCCCTTGGCGCCGCCCGGCAGCCGCCTCTACCGCACCGGTGACCTGGGGCGGATCACCGAGGACGGTGAGATCGAGTACCTCGGCCGGGCGGATTCCGAGGTCAAGATCCGCGGCCACCGGGTGGACCTGGGCGAGATCGAGAGCGTGCTGCTGGAGGACGTCGGGGTGGCCGAGGCCGTGGCCGCGCTCGTGCCGGTCGCCGACGGCCCGGACGCTCCCCGCGAGCTGGCCGCCTACGTCGTTCCGCTCGACGATGACGAGCGCGGCTGGGAGGAACTGACCGGCCGGCTCTGCCAGACCCTCCAGACCCGGCTTCCCGGCTACATGGTCCCGTCCTTCCTGGACGTCGTCACCGCGCTGCCGACCATGCCGAGCGGAAAGGTCGACCGGAAGCGGCTGCCCGCGCCGTGCCGCCGCCTCACCCGCACGACCGGCCCGGTCGTCGCGGCCGCCGGCGGGCTGGAGGAGCAGGTACGTGCGGCCTGGGCGGAGGCGTTCGGCATCGAGCCCGAGACGCTCTCGGTCGAGGCGGACTTCTTCACCGATCTCGGCGGGCACTCGCTGCTCGCGGCGCGGGTCGTGTCGCTGCTGCGCGCCCGCAACGTCGGCGTGAGCCCAGCGGTCCGGGACCTGTACGCCCACCCGACCGTACGCGGCATGGCAGCTCGTCTCGGCGCGGCCGAGCGGGCTGGCGGGACGACCGCACCACCCCGTCCCGAACCGCTGCGGCACCCCAGCCGGCGGATCGCCCTGGCCGGGTTCGGCCAGGGGGCGGTGATCTACCTGCTGTTGCTGGCCGTCACGCTGCCCGTCTCCTACGTCTACACCCGCAACGACGGCTTCGCGTCGGCCCGCGTCCTCGCCGAGCTGATGGTCGCGATCCTGCTCAGCTACCTCGGCGTGCGCTGGGTGCTGCCGGTGCTGCTGGCCCGGCCGTTGGCCGCGGGCATCCGGCCGGGCCGGTACCGGTTGTGGGGGCCGACCTACGTCCGGCTCTGGGCGTTGAACACGCTGCTGGCGATCGGGCCGCTGACCGTCCTGAGCGGTTCTCCCCTGATGGCGACCTACCTGCGGCTGCTCGGTGCCCGAGTCGGCCACCGGACCATCATCGCCACCAGCGCGATCAGCCTGCCGACCCTGGTCACCGTCGGGCCGGGCGCCTCGATCGGGTACGGCGTGTCGGTACGCCCGTGGCGGGCGGAGGACGGGTGGGTCGTGGTCGCGCCGATCACGATCGGATCGGGTGCCTTCGTCGGCGCGAACGCGGTCCTCGAACCTGGCGCCACGGTCGGGGCGTACGCCGGCCTCGGCGAGCAGTCCGTCCTCGTCCACGGCGAGACGGTGCCGCCCGGAGCCCGCTGGGCCGGGTCACCGCCGGCCCCGACCACCCGGCTCGCCCCCACCGTCGAATCCATGCTCAGCTACCGCCCCCTGCGCCATGGCTGGCGCCTGCACCACGTCGCAGCCGGTCTGATCGGGCTGATCGGCCTGGAACTCGGGACGATCGCGATGGTGCTGCCCAGCGTGGCGCTGGTCTGGTGGGTGCTGCTGACCCGGGGCCTGCTCGCCGGCCTGGTCGCGACCATTCCGGCCGGCATCGTCTACGTGCTGACCGTATGTGCGCTGGTCGCCGCCGGCAAGCGCCTGGTGCTGCGACGGGTGCCGGTCGGCGTCCACCATCAGGTGCACTCGATGCTGGGCGTGCGCAAGTGGGTGGCCGACAAGCTGCTCGAAGCCAGCCTGACGTTCACGAACTCGCTGTACGCGACCCTCTACACCGGACCCTGGCTGCGACTGCTCGGTGCCAAGGTCGGTCCCGGGGCCGAGGTCTCCACCGCCGCGCACCTGGACCCGGACCTGCTCACCCTGGGATCGGACAGCTTCGTCGCGGACATGGCGAGCCTCGGCGCCGCGACGTTCGCCAACGGTCGGGTGGCGTTCCTGCCCACCACGATCGGCGACCGGGCCTTCGTCGGGAACGCCGCGTTCGTGCCGGCCGGCACGGTGCTGGGCGACGGCTCCCTGATCGGCGTCAGCACCCTGCCGCCCGACGCCGGTGTCCCGGAGGGCACCTCCTGGCTGGGCTCACCGGCGATGCACCTGCCGGTGCGCCAGAGCAGCGGAACCTTCTCCGAGGAGCAGACGTTCCGCCCGCCGCGCAGGGTGGTGGCCCACCGGCTGTTGGTCGAGTTCTTCCGCGCCACCCTGCCCGCGGCGGTGCTCGGGGCCAGCTTCTACCTGTATCTCTGGGCGCTCTCCTGGCTCGCCAACGGCCGCGACCTGCTCGTCCCGGCGCTGGTGTCACCCTTTGTCGCGATGCTGTCGAGCATCGCGGTGATCGCCTTCTGCGCGGCGACCAAGCGCAACGTCATCGGCACCTACCGCCCCCGCGTGGAACCACTCTGGAGCGGCTTCGTCCGCCGCACCGAGTTCGTCACCGGCCTCTTCGAGGCGGCGGCGGTCCCCGCCGGCGTCGGTCTCCTGGTCGGCACGCCGTTCCTGCCACCGGTGCTGCGCTGGTTCGGGGTCCAGGTCGGCAGACGCACCTGGATCGGGACCACCTACCTCACCGAGTTCGACCTGGTCGAGATCGGTGACGACGCGACCGTGGGCACCGAGGTGTCCCTGCAGACCCACCTGTTCGAGGACCGGGTGATGAAGATGTCGGTGGTCACCGTCGGTCCCGGCGCCACCATCGGCACGCGGGCGATCGTCCTCTACGACTCCGTGGTCGGCGACGACGTCTTCCTGGGCTCGCTCTCGCTGCTGATGAAGGGCGAGCACCTCATTGCCGGCACCCGATGGCGGGGGATCCCCGCCCAAGGGGTGCTCACTCGGGAACCCGCCGCTGCGCAACGGGCGGCCTGACACCCGTACGGCCGCGAGCGCACCGCCCGCGGCGAACCCCATCCATCCATCCATCACCAACCGAGGACAACACTCACCATGAACAAGGCACTCCTGGTCTCCGACGCCGCGCACTTCCGGGTGGACTACGAGATCAACCCGTACATGCACACCGCGGTGCAGCCCGACCACGCGGCGGCGCTTCTCGAGCACGAACGCATCGTCGCCGTCCACCGGGCGGTGGGCCGCCACATCGAGTACGTGCCGTCGGCGCCGGAGTGCCCGGACATGGTCTTCACCGCGAATGCGGCCCTGGTGCGGGGCGGTCGGGCGGTGCTGGGAGCACCGCCGCCGGAGCGCAAGGCCGAGTTGCCCTACTTCCAGGAGTGGCTGATCGACAACGACTACGAGGTGCTGGAGGCGCCGTACCCGTTCAGCGGCCAGGGCGACGCCCTGGCCTGCGGCGACCTGCTGCTCGCCGGGTACGGACAGCGCACCGACCGGCGGATGCACGCCGTACTCGCGCAGGAACTCGGCTACGAGGTGGTGCCGCTGCGGACGGTGAGCCCGCAGTGGTACGACCTCGACCTGGCGGTCGGGGTCGTCGAGCCCGGGCGGGTGCTCGCCTACTGCCCGGAGGCCCTCGACCGGCCGAGCCGGCACCGGCTGCGCGGGCTCGGGATGGACCTGATCGAGGTCTGTGTCGAGGAGGCGGCCTGTTTCGCGCTCAACCTGATCAGCGACGGCACCACCGTGACGATGACCAGCGGGGCGCCCCGGTTGGCCGCCGCGCTGCGGGAGCGCGATCTGCGGGTCGTCGAGCTCGACACGACCGAGCTCGCCAAGGGTGGTGGCGGCGTCCGCTGCACGGCACTGACCCTCGACAACCCGTTGCCGGCGAGGTCGTGATGGCGACGGGAGGTATCGGGCGGCTGCTCGCCGCTGCGAGGAGAGTGACCGCCGGCCGCAACCTGACCGTACGCTCGCCGCTGCCCCCGTCGCCGTATCCGCCGGTGGCGCTGGTCTACCGGGGGCCGGCGACCGTGCCCGGCTGTCCGGAGGCCGTGGCGGCGCTGCTCAAGTCCAGCCGGTGGGGCTTCGACGTCCGGTACGTCGGCCCCGACGAGGTCCTTCCGCTGAGCCGTCAGGCCCTGGCCGGAGCGGCCCTCTACGTCCAGCCCGGGGGCGGCAGCCTCAAGCGCGGCTACCGGCACCTGAAGCGCCACCGCGACGAGATCCGGCAGTTCGTCCACTCCGGCGGTAGGTACCTCGGCATCTGCCTCGGCGGCTACCTCGCCGGGGCCACCCCGGGATTCGGCCTGCTGCCCGGGGACACCGACCAGTACGTCGGCTCCGCCGGCGCCACCGTCGACTCCGAGGAGGACACCGTCGTCCAGGTTTCCTGGTGCGGCCGGTGGCGGACGCTCTTCTTCCAGGACGGACCGTACTTCCGGCTCCGGCCGGACGCCGACGCCGAGGTCCTCGCCACCTACCTCAACGGTGCCGTCGCCGCGGTGGTCACCCGCTTCGGCGACGGCAAGGTCGGTGTCGTCGGCCCGCACCCCGAAGCCACCGACGACTGGTACCTCGACGCCGGCTTGCGCGTCCCCGACCGGCTCGGCGTGGATCTCGGCTGCGATCTGCTGGACGAGGTGATGCGGCCGTGACCCAGACCGTCCAGCTCGGCCGTGCCGCCGGCCGGGCCGATGACCGTTCGCCGGCCGCGCCGGCCGCGCCGGCCGGGCCCGCCGGGCGTCCCCGGTTGCTCGGCGTGGACGCCGCCCGGGGAGTCGCCCTATTCGGCATGATCGCCGTGCATTCGCTCTATGTGTCCGACGCCGCGGGGCGGCCGACCTGGTCGTTCACGATCTTCGGTGGTCGGGCGGCCGCCCTGTTCGCGGTGTTGGCCGGGGTCGGCATCGCGTTCATGACCGGCCGACGGCGGGTCCGCCTGACCGGCGGCTCGGGCCCGGCCGCGGCGCTCGGCGTCCGGGCCCTGGCGATCGGCGCGATCGGGTTGGCGCTCGGCTACACCGACGCGTCCCTGGCGTCGGTGATCCTGCCCGCCTACGCGGTGATGTTCCTGTTGGCGATTCCGCTGGTGTTCCTGCCGACCTGGTTGGTGGCGGTCACCGCCGTGGCCGTGGCCGCCGGTGCTCCCGTGCTTCGGCAGCTCCTGCTGCCGCGGCTGCCGGTGGCGGCCTACGAGAACCCGGAGTTCGCGGATCTCGTCGGCGATCCGGGCGCGCTGCTCAGCGAGCTTGCGCTGACGGGGGAGTTTCCGGCGGTGACGTGGCTGGCGTACCTGTGCGTCGGCCTGGTGATCGGGCGGCTGACGCTGACCAGGCTGACGGTGATCCTCGGACTGCTCGCCACCGGAGTCGCGCTCGCCGCAGCGGCGCCGCTGGCGTCGTACGTCCTGCTGTACCGGTACGCGGGCTGGCAGCAGATCTGGCTGAACCAGCCGAAGAGCGGGCTCACCGTGGCGGACACGACGGAGCTGCTCGCGTTCGGTGGTGACGGCAGCACACCCACCTCGACGTGGTGGTGGCTGGCCGTCGACGCGCCGCACACCGGCACGCCGCTCGACCTGGCCGGCACGATCGGGAGCGCCGTCGCCCTGCTCGGCGTCATGCTGCTCGCCAGCCGTGTCGCACACCCCTTCCCGCGACGGGCGCTCTCCCTGCTGCTGGTGCCCCTGGCCGCCGCGGGAAGCATGACGCTGACGTTCTACACCGCGCACATCGTGTTCATCAATTCCGGACTCGACTCCTTCGACCCGATGGTCGGATACGTCTGGCAGATCGTCGCCATCGTGCTGGTCGGGACCGCATGGTGGGCCACGGCGGGCCGTGGACCGTTGGAAGGGGCCGTGACGCTCCTCGCCCGTGGTGGCGGCCGACTGGCCACCCGGACGGTCCAATCAGCCCAGCAACGCGCCGGCATGTCGATGTACCAGCGCGAGGAGACGGGCATGCTCACGAACCTCGCCCCGGAGCCGACCGGGCGCGAGGTCTGGGCCGATTGGCAGGCGAGCGGGGTGCGGCAGTGAACGGCAGCGGAAGGACATGAGGCGGACCGGACCCGGGCTGCTGCTCGACGGGACGCAGAAGATCAGCCGGCGGCGACTCGTGATCGGTCTGGGCGCGGCGGGCGGCCTTGCCACGCTGGGCTGGGCCGGTGTGTTGGCGGTCACGGGGGACCGGGACCGGCCGCTGGCACTGGTCTACCGGGGCCCGGCCGCCTGCTCCGGTTGCGCGGAGGCGGTGGCGGCCCTCCTGCGCAGCGCACCAGCCGGGTTCCGCACCGAGTACTGCGGTCCGGACGAGCGGCGGCAGATCTCACGGGACGCGTTGGCCGAGGCGGTGGTCTACGCCCAGCCCGGCGGCGGCCACGTCAACCCGGCCTGGCGAAGGCTGCGGGGCCACGCCGAGGACATCCGGGACTTCGTCCACAACGGCGGCCACTACCTCGGCTTCTGCCTCGGCGCGTATCTCGCCGCCCGGCCCGGCTTCGGGCTGATCAACGGGGAGGTCGGCCAGTACATCCGCACCGAAGGGGCGAGCGTCGACAACGCCGACGACACGGTGATCCAGGTCCGGTGGCGCGGCCGCCCCCGGTACCTGTACTTCCAGGACGGTCCGACGCTGAATCTGGCTCCTGGGGCGCCGGGCACGGTGCTCGCGACCTACGACAACGGCGCGGCCGCCGCCGTCGTCACCACGTTCGGCGCCGGACGGGTGGGACTGGCAGGCCCCCACCCCGAAGCCGACCGGTCCTGGTACGCCGAGGCGCAACTCACCAACCCGGAGGGCGTCCGCTTCGACCTGGGCCATGACCTGATCCGCAGCACGGTGGACGCGACGAGCCCGACCCTCGATCGTGGCTGATCCGGAGCGGTCCGCGGCACGCATAAGCCGGAACGCAGGGGGGATGCGACGGGTGGAGTACGCGCACCCAGCGCGCGGGAAGGAGCGACATGACTGCGTCAAGTGAGCCGGTCCGTGGCGCCGGCGCGCCGGCCCGCACCCGGGGCGGCGCCGGGATGAAGACCAGCGCGGCGGCCACCTTCGCGCTCGTGTTCGGGGTGTCCGGGCTGTTCAGCGTGCTGATCGCGGTGCTGGCGCCGCTCGGTGTGGTGCTCGGCATCATCGGCGTCATCCTCGGCATCGTCGCGCTGCGGATGGCCCGCCGTCCGGAGGTCACCGGCCGGGGCGTCGCGATCGGCGGTCTGGTGCTCAGTGGCCTGGCCGTCCTGATCGGGTTGGCGCTCACCGCCGGGGTGACCACCGTCGTCAACAACGAGGCGGCGGTGGACCGGCTGCAGCAGCAGGTGGACGACCTGCGGGACCGCCTGAACGAGTGACCGTCAGGGGCGGAGGACCCCCGGATCGCGCTACGCCGGCCCACTGCCGGCGCAGCGCGATCCCCCCGTTCGGGCGCACCGGCGTGGCGGTGGCTGCCGGCACCGGTGTGACCAGGATCCCGCCCACCCGCCGTCATGCCGCCGGCACGGAGCGGAACTTGCGGAAATCTTGAGGAGTGTTTACAGGAAGCGGTGCATGACCAGCAGGTCCACGTACCCCTCGGTCGGGTGCCGGAAGCCCTCCGGCACCCGACCGACGACGTCGAAGCCCAGCGACCGCCACAGCGCCACCGCCCGGGTGTTCGTGGCGACGACGGCGTTGAACTGCATCGCGCGGTATCCCTCGGCGCGCGCGAGGTCGAGCACGTACGCGCCGAGCGCCCGCCCCACCCCGCGCCCGCCGGCGGCCGGGTCGACCATGAAGCTGGCGTTCGCCACGTGGCCGCCCGGGCCGGCCTGGTTGGGAACCAGCTTCCCGGACCCGAGGACGGTGCCGTCGGTGTCGACCGCGACCACCACGCGGCCCGGCGGCGGCGCCAGCCACAGCCGGCGGGCCTGTTCCTCGTCCACGTCCCGGGGCCAGGTGTACGTCTCGCCGGCCGCCACGATCTCACGCAGGAACGCCCAGATGCGGGGCCAGTCGTCGGGTGCGGCGTCGCGGATCTCCACCGGACGAGCATGCCATTCTGTCCCGGTCGGCGGCGTTTGCCCCCGCAACTACCGGGTAGACCGCCGGGCTGGCCCGATCGTTGAGGAGGAAGACATCCGATGGCTGCCCGGACGAACGTCGCGGTGATCTATTACAGCGCGACCAGCATCACCTACCAGTTGGCGCAGGCGGTATGCGAGGCCGCCGGTGACGCCGGCGCCGAGGTGCGGCTGCGCAAGGTGCGCGAGCTGGCGCCGGACGAGGCGATCCGCTCCAACTCCGGCTGGCAGGCGCACCACCTGGAGACCCAGAACGTGCCCGAGGCCCAACTGGACGACATCGCATGGGCCGACGTGGTCATCTTCGGCTCGCCCACCCGGTACGGCATGATCGCCGCTCAGCTCAAGCAGTTCATCGACACAACCGGACCGTTGTGGGCACAGGGCGCACTGGCCAACAAGGTCTACTCCGGCTTCACCTCGACGGCCACCTCACACGGTGGCCAGGAGACGACGCTCACCTCGCTGTTCACGATCTTCTACCACTGGGGCGGGGTCGTGGTCACCCCCGCGTACACCGACCCGAGCCAGTTCGTCGCCGGCAACCCGTACGGCGCGTCGCACACCAGCAACAACGGTGAGATCGCGCCGGACAGCCTCGCGCTGGGCGCGGCGGCGCTCACCGCCCGGCGCGCCGTGGAGATCGGGACCGCGCTGAAAAAGGGCCTGGCCGCCTGACCGGGACGACCGGCGGTGCCGGACGGGGGCTCTCGGCCCGCCCGGCAGCGCCGGCCGCCGCCACCTGTACCCCGGAGCGGCGACGCTATGCGCGCGTCGCCGCCGACGGCTCGCTCGGTGCCGGCAACAGCCCGCCGAGCAGTTCGGCGAGGACGTCCACCCCGTCCGCGCTGAGCACCGACTCCGGGTGGAACTGCACGCCGGCCACGCCCGCGCCGCGCAGCGCGTGCACCGCACCGTCGGTGGCGTCGCGGGCCACCTCCACCGGCCCGTACGGGGTGTCCAGCCGGTCGGCGTCCGCCCGGGCGGTGAACGTGGAGTAGAAGCCGACCCGTCGCCGCGAGCCGAAGAGCGGCACCGCCCGTTGCAGGCCCTGGTAGGGCGCGTCGCGGCGGTGCAGGGGCAGCCCCAGCAGCCCGCAGAGCAGTTGGTGGCCCAGGCACACCGCCAGGGTCGGCCGGCCGGCGGCGAGCAGCCCGGCCAGCAGCCCCCGCATCGCCGCCATCTTCGGCTCGGCCAGGTCCGTCGGGTCGCCCGGACCCGGGCCGACGACGACGAGGTCGTACCCGTCCAGGGCGCCCGGCGCGTCCCAGGTGCGCAGGTCCACGGTGAGGCCGAGCGCCCGCAACTGGTGGGCGAGCATGCCGGTGAACGTGTCCTCCCCGTCGACGATCAGCGCGTGGCGGCCGGCCAACCCGGGGCGCCCGGAGGCGTCGACCGGCCGCTGGTCGAGCCAGAACCGGGCCAGCGGCGCGTTGCGGGCGGCCAGCGCCGCACGTACCTCGGGGTCGTCGGCGAGTCGGCTCAGCGACCCCGGGGCCGGTACCGGCGCCTGCGGTCCGAGACCCAGCGCGGCGAGCACACCGGCGGCCTTCGCGTGGGTCTCGGCGACCTCCCCCTCGGGTGTCGAGTGGCGGACCAGGGTCGCCCCGACCGGCACCCGCAGCTCGCCGCTGGGGGAGAGCTCGGCGGTACGGATCAGGATCGGCGCGTCCAGCGTCTGCCGGCCGGTGTCGTCCCGGCCGAGCAGCGCCAGCACCCCCGCGTAGTACCGCCGGCCGGTGCGCTCGTGCCGGGCGATGACCCGGCAGGCGTTCTCCATCGGGCTGCCGGTCACCGTCGGCGCGAACATCGTCTCCCGCAGCACCTCGCGGACGTCCTTCGAGCCGCGGCCGGCGAGCAGGTACTCGGTGTGCGCGAGGTGCGACATCTCCTTCAGGTACGGCCCGACGACCTGCCCACCCCGGTCGGCCACGGTGGCCATCATCTTCAGCTCCTCGTCGAGCACCATGTACAGCTCCTCGACCTCCTTCGGGTCGGCGAGGAAGCGCAGCAGCGCGGCGCGGTCGGCCGCCGCGCCGGTGTGCCGGAAGGTGCCGCTGATCGGGTTCATCATGACCAGCCCGTCGTCGACGCTGACGTGCCGCTCCGGGCTCGCCCCGACCAGGGTGCGGGCGCCGGTGTGGACGACGAAGGTCCAGTACGCGCCGCGTTCCCGCAGCAGCAGCGACCGCAGGGCCGCCAGCGCCGCCCGTAGCGGCGGGCCCTGGACGGTGGCGTGCAGGGTGCGGTGGATGACGAAGTTCGCGCCCTCCCCGCGGCCGATCTCCTCGGCCAGCACCCGACTCACGGTGGCGGCGTACTCGTCGTCCGGGACGTCGAACCGGGCGCCGGTGGTGACCACCGGCGCGGCGGGCAGCGCGTCCACCGCCGCGGCGAGGTCCACCCGGTCGTGCCGTCCGACGGCCAGGCACTCCAGCGGGGTGCCGTCGTCGACACAGGCGAAGCCCCGCTCGGTGACCTGCCGGTACGGCACCAGCGCCAGGGTGCGGGGTCCGGGCGCCCCGTCGGGCAGCGGGATGTCGGCGAGTCGCTCCACCACGTCCACCGTTCCGGTGAACAGGTCCACGTGGTCGGCGCCCTCGCGGCGTACCAGCGCGAACGGGCCGGGATCGACGCCGGCGGCGACGGCGGCGATCAGCTCGGAAAGGTCGGTCATTCGGGTCTCCTCGGGGCCGGGTGCCGCCCGGCGGGGCGGTCGGGGTGCCCGGATGAGACCGGCGGCCGCCTCGTCGGGCGGCCGCGTGGGGAAGCTACGCGCGGGGGATGGCCGCCGGGTCGGCGGGCCACCAGCAGGACAGGTGCGCGAGCATGCGCCCACCCTACGCGGTCCCCGCCCCGGCCGGAAGCCGGACGCGTCAGGCGGCGGGGGACCGACGGGACCGATAACGTGACCGGCAATGAAGATTCTCGCACTCGACCTGGGCACCTCCTCGGTACGCGGCCTCGTGCTGGACGCCGACGCCCGGCCGCTGCCCGGGGCGCTGGCCCGGCGCCGGGTCACCCTGACGGTCGGTGAGGACGGCACCGGCACCCTGGACGCCGTGGGCTACCTGGCCTGTCTGGTCGAGTGCCTGGACGAACTGGCGGCCGGCGGCCACCTCCGCGACGTCCAGCTCGTGGCGGCCTCCGCGCAGTGGCACTCGGTGCTTCCCCTGCGGAACGACGGGACGCCGCTGGGGCCGGTGCTGGCCTGGCTGGACACGCGACCGGAGCCGCCGCCGGGCGCGGCCGGCCCGGCCGACGCGGACGCCTTCCACCAGCGCACCGGCACGTGGTGGCACCGCTGCTACTGGACGGTCCGGTTGCCCTGGCTGCGGGACCGGACCGCGGGGCGGATCGCCCGCTTCGTCGGCCTGGCCGAGTACGTCTTCGGCGCGCTGCTCGACACCGCGCCCATGTCGATGTCGCAGGCCTCCGGCACCGGGCTGCTCGACCTGCGGACCCTCGACTGGGATCCGGAGGCGTGCGCGCTGGCCGGTGCGCACGCCGGGGAGCTGCCCGAGCTGGCACCGGCCGGCTGGCGTGGGCGGTTGCGCCCCGAGCATGCCCGCCGTTGGCCACAGCTCGCCGGCGTGGGGTGGGCCGCCCCCGTGGGCGACGGGGCGGCGTCCAACGTCGGCTCCGGCTGCGTCGACCCGACCCGGGTGGCGGTGACCGTGGGCACCTCGGCGGCGGTCCGGATGATCGAGGCCCTTCCGGCGGGAGCCCCACCGCCCCGCCTGTCGCCGCAGCTGTGGCGGTACCGGGTGGACCACAACCATGTGGTCACCGGCGCCGCGTACTCCTCCGGGGGCAACCTGTTCGCCTGGGCGAACCGGGAGTTGCGCCTGCCGGAGGGGCCCGCCCTGGACGAGGCCCTGGCGCTGGTCCCCGTCGTCGGCGGCTCCTCGGCGAACGTCCGGTTCGGCGGCGACCGGCCGCCGGGCGTGGCGCCGGCCGGCTCGGGCGAGGTACGCGGGCTGAGCTTCGGCACGACCTCGGTGGAGATCCTCGCCGGGTTGATGCGCGGCCTGTGCGACCTGGTGGTGACGGATCTGGCGCTGCTCGAATCCAGGGTGGACGGCCCGGTCGAGGTGGTCCTCGGTGGAGGCGCGGTGGCCGCGTCCCCGTGGTGGCGGGCGGCCTTCGGCGCGGCGCTGGCGCCGCGGCGGGTGTGGCACCAGCGCAACCCGGAGATCGGCGCGACGGGCGCGGCCCTCGTCGCACTCGGTCGGGTCGGCGACGCCGCACGGCTCGCCGACATCGGCCGGACGGACGAGACCGCCTCACCCTCCTGAATCGCAGCGACGCCTGGCCCGTTGACACAGCTCCCGGGGCTGGTTGGATGGACTCCGCTCCTCGGGTCGGAGGAGCGGAAGAGTGGGAGGCGCGTGTGGGGGCAGGTCCGGAGCCGGCGCAGAGCGCGGTGCCGAGCCACCGCCGGCGTCGGTTCGACGTCCGGGTCGTGCCCCATCGGCGGCGGTCCGCGCTGCGCCCGCACGACTGGCGCATGCGCACCAAGCTCGCCACCGTGCTCGTGATCCCCTCGCTGGCGTTCCTGGTGCTGGCCGCCGTGCAGACGCAGAGCCTGGTCGGGCGCACCACGGCGCTGGGTGACTTCGCCGAGCAGGTCGGCATCGGCCGGGAGATCACCGCCGCCGTGCACGAGCTCCAGCAGGAGCGCGACCGGGCCGCCGGCGAGTTGGGCGCGCTGCGGCGGGCGGGCGACGCGGCCGACCCGAACGCCGCCGTGCTCGCGCTCGCACCGCTGCAGGAGGTGAGCGACCGGGCGATGGGCGAACTCGCCCGGGCCGCCGACCCGCTGGCCTCCGCAGACGCCGGCTGGCGGGTCGCGTACTCGGAGGTGCGGGAGGCGTACGAGCAGGTCGTCGCCATCCGGGCGGCGGTGCCGCAGGGTGTCCTCGGCAGCGACACGATCCTCGGCGCGTACAACCGGGTGGTCGACGCGCTGCTGAACCTGCTGGCGGAGCCGAGCCCCGGCGAGGACCGCCCCACGCTGGGCGACGCGGTCCTGCGGTACGTCCAGCTCGCCCGCGTCAAGGAGTTGACCTCGCGGATCCGGGCCCAGCTCTACGAGGCGGCCCGCGCCGGCGGCTACGGGCTGGAGGACCGCGTCCTCCTGACCGACCTGCGCGCGCAGCAGCTGACCGCGTTGGGCGCGTACCGGGTCGCGGCCACCACCGACCAGGTCCGCCGGTACGACGAGACCTCCGTGGACCCGGCGTTCGTGGCGGCGACCCGGCTGGAGGAGCAGAGCCTGCCGCGCGACGGCGCCGCACCGGTGGTGCTGCCGGCGACCCAGTGGTGGGCGGCCAGCGAGCAGCGCCAGGAGCTGCTCCGGCAGATCGAGGCGTCGGTACTGGAGGACGCGGTCCGGCAGGCCGACGAGGTGAGCGGGGCGCAGCTGCGGACCACCCTGCTGGTCGTCAGCGTGGTCGTCGCGGTGCTGCTGGTGGCGGTGCTCATCTCGCTGATGGTCGGCCGGTCCATCGCCAGGTCGATGCGCCTGCTGCGCAGCCAGGCCCTGCGGATCGCCCAGATCGAGCTGCCGGAGGCCCTGGACCGGTTGCGGACGGTCACCGGCGGAGTCCCGCCCATCGACGTGGCGCCGGCGGTGATCCGGTCGCTCGACGAGATGGGCGAGCTGGCCGAGGCGTTCGTCGCAGTGCACCGCAGCGCCGTCGGCGTGGCCGTCGAGCAGGCCACGATGCGGCGCAACGTCAACGCCATGTTCGTCAACCTCGCCCGCCGCAGCCAGGTCCTGGTCGAGCGCCAGCTGGAGCTCCTGGACGACCTGGAACGTGAGGAGGACGACCCGGACCAGCTGGAGAACCTGTTCAAGCTGGACCACCTCGCCGCCCGCATGCGGCGTAACGACGAGAGCCTGCTGGTGCTGGCGGGCACCGAGTCGACCCGCCGGTGGAACCGGCCGGTCGGTCTCGGCTCGGTGCTCCTCGCCGCCAGCGCGGAGATCGAGCAGTACCAGCGGGTCCGCCACCACGAGGTGGCCGACCTGCACGTCGTCGGCCACGCCATCGGCGAACTCGTCCACCTGCTGGCCGAGCTGCTGGAGAACGCCACCGCCTTCTCGCGTCCGGACACGACGGTCGAGGTCGTCGCCGTCCGGGAGGCCCGCGGAGCGCTCATCGAGATCGTCGACCACGGTCTCGGCATGAGCCCGACGGCGTTGGCGGAGGCGAACGCCGTTCTCGCCACGCCGCCCGCCGCCGACGTCGCCACCGTGGAGCGGATGGGTCTGTTCGTGGTCAGCCACCTGGCCGCCCGCCTCGGCGTCGAGGTGCGGCTGCACGCCGGGGAGAGCGGCCTGGTGGCCCGCGTCCGGCTGCCCCGGGGGCTGCTGGCCCCGGCACCCGCCGACGAGCCGGAGCCGGCCGGGCTGCCGTCGGCCGGGCCGGCCCGGGGCCGGCGGGGGCCGGTGGAGCTGCCGGTGGCCGGCCGGCGCCCGGAGGCCGTCGTGCCGCGCCAGACGCGTGAGGTGCCGGTACGGGCCGAGGACGTGCTCGCCCCGGCGGCTGACGCGTCCGCCCCGTCCGACGGCGGCTGGTGGACGCGCCAGGGCCCCACCCGGGGCGCCGAGGCACCCGTCACCCCGCCGTCCGCGCCGGTCACCGGCGGCACCAACGACCGCGGTCTGCCCGTCCGGGTGCCGATGGCGCAGCTCGCCGCCGTCACCCAGTCGGCGCGGCCGGAGGAACCGGCGCGACGCCACGACCCGGATCCGGAGGCGGTCGGCGGCATGCTGTCCCGCCTGTACAGCGGGGTCCGCCGGGCCGAGACCGAGGACACCACCGAACTGCCCGTGCCGATGGAGCGCGGGAGCACCGAAGGGGGACAGCAGTGACGACGTTGAGCCAGGAGGCCCGTGACCTGAGCTGGCTGGTCAGCGCGTTCGCGGAGCGGGTGCCGGGGGTGGCGCACGCGGTCGTGGTCTCCTCCGACGGGCTGCTGGTGGCCATCTCCGATCACCTGCCCCGCGACCACGCCGACAAGCTCGCCGCCGTCACCTCCGGCCTGATGAGCATCACCGCCGGCGCGGCGCAGATGTTCGACGGGGACGTGGTCAAGCAGACGGTGGTCGAGATGGGTCGCGGCTACTTCCTGGTGATGCAGGTCCGCGACGGCTCGATCCTGGCCACCCTGGCCGGCGCCGACGCCGACATCGGCGTGGTCGGCTACGAGATGGCACGGCTGGCCAAGCAGGCGGGGGAGATGCTGACCCCCGCCCTGCGCGCGGAGCTCCAGCAGGCCCTGCCGCGCTGACCGGTCCCCGCCCGGGACCGCCGGCGGGCCGGCTTCGGGCGGGCCCGCCGGTCACAGCCCGCCGGCGGCGATCACCTCGCGGTACCAGTGCGCGCTGCGCTTGGGCACCCGCCGCTGGGTCGGGTAGTCCACGTAGACCAGCCCCCATCGCTGGTCGTACCCCTCGGCCCACTCGAAGTTGTCCAGCAGGGACCAGACGTGGAAGCCCTCCAGCGGTACGCCGGCGGCGAGGGCGCGGTGGGCGGCGGCCAGGTGGTCGCGGAGGAACCGGATCCGTCCGGCGTCGTCGACCGTGCCGTCGGCGGCGAGCGTGTCGGGCGTGGGCAGGCCGTTCTCGGTGACGGTCAGCGGCACCGGGCCGTAGTCGCGGGTGACCCGGGTGAGGATGTCGTACATCCCGTCGGGGTGGATCTGCTGCCAGTCGGCCTCCGAGGTCGGCCACCGCCGGACGGTGGTGCCGTCGGCGGTGACGTAGATCGGCGTGTAGTACTGCACCGCCACCAGGTCGACCGGGGCCGAGATGACGCCGAGGTCGCCGTCGCGGATGCCGCGGACCATCCGGCTGTCCGGCCCGAGGTCGGCCAGCACGTCGTCGGGGTAGCGGCCGGTGAGGGCGGAGTCGAGGTACAGCCGGTTCTCGTAGCCGTCGTGTAGCCGGGTGGCCTCGGCCGCGCCGGGTGAGTCGTCGGCCGGGAAGCAGGGGTGCAGGTTGAACGCCGGCCCGATCCGTCCGGTGCCGCCGCCGTCGCGCAGCGCCCGGACGGCGAGGCCGTGCGCGAGCTGGAGGTGGTGGGCCACCAGGTACGCGGCCTGCGGGTCCCGGTGCCCGGGGGCGTGGTGGCCGGAGAGGTAGCCGTTCTGCACGACGGTCTTCGGCTCGTTGATGGTGAGCCAGACCGGCACCCGGTCGCCGAGGGCGCCGAAGACGATGTCGGCGTAGTCCGCGAACCGGTACGCGACCTCCCGGGACTCCCAGCCGCCGGCGTCCTGCAGCGCCTGCGGGAGGTCCCAGTGGAACAGGGTGGCCATCGGCGCGATGCCCCGCTCGTGGAGCCCGTCCACCAGCCGCCGGTAGAAGTCGAGCCCGCGCTGGTTGGGTGCGCCGGTGCCGTCCGCCTGGACGCGGGGCCAGGAGATGGAGAACCGGTAGCTGCGCAGGCCCAGCTCGCGCATCAGGTCGAGGTCCTCGGCGTACCGGTGGTAGTGGTCGGCGGCGACGTCGCCGGTGTCGCCGTTGCGGGTCCGGCCCGGGGTCCGGCTGAACGTGTCCCAGATCGACTCTCCGCGGCCGTCCTCCTTCGCCGCCCCCTCGATCTGGTACGCGGAGGTGGCCGCACCCCAGCCGAAGCCGGGTGGGAAGCGCAGGCCCGCGGCCGGCGTCGCCGCGCCCTCCGGGTCGTGCGGCCCGTCGCAGCCGGCCAGTACGCCGCCCGCCGCCGTCGCGGCGGCGAGTCCGGCGTTGGTGGCCGCCGTCGCGGTGGCCGAGAGCGCGGCGCGGCGGAGCAGCCGGCGCCGGGTGAGTATCGACATGGGAGTCTCCTCTGGACGTGCCACCGGGAGCGCTCCCACAACAGCGCGGGGTGAGCCTCCGGCTCTCCCGGCCGGGAGTCCGGGGCGACGGGAATGTCACGGGCGCGGCGGGGTCGGCCGTTCGCCTCTTTCTCCCACCGTGAACGGGGGTTTAGTGTGGGGACGGGGGAGGGCAACCCCCGTCCCCACCGGTGCTGCACACGCACGTTCGGGATGGGCGTCCAGTCGTGCGTGTCGCGCGGGAGCCGGGCCACGCGAGTGGCTTGAGGATCCACCTCCCTCCACAGTGGTGGGATGATGGCCGGCGGCGGCGTCCGGGCTGGCCCGCCGTCGGCCATCGGGGCCTTCCCGGCACCGGCAGGACCGGGTCCGGGTGATCTTCCTGGTGGAACTTCGTCGATGGAAGCGCTCCCATCGGCGATGGTGCGACTGTAACGCCCGTCACCGCTTTGTGAAAGCCCCAAAACGAGATCGAAACATCGATCTGCTGCAACGCGCCCACGTGCTTGTGGGAGCGCTTCCATGCATGGCACACTGACGCCCGAGCCAGCGTCACGTGAGCGCGGGTCGCCGAGGGCAGCCGGTGCGTCCGGCGCGGCACCCGAGGTGGGACGGCAGGTCACCGTCGCTCCCGCCGGCCCCGGCCCCGCCGGGGAGACCCTCATCCCGGGCGCCTCGCCCACCGGTACGACACCGGCCAGGCGCCCCGCCGGGACCCCGACCCGTCCCGGCCCGGTCCGAGGAGACACCGCGCACATGAGACATCTGGCACGACGTCGCCGGTTGGCGATGGTCGCCGTCACCGCGCTGGCCGTCGGCGGGGTCACCCTGCCCGCCGGCGTCGCGCAGGCCGCTCCGGCCTGCGACGTGGTCTACGCGACCAACGACTGGAGCACCGGCTTCACCGCGAACATCACCATCAGGAACCTCGGCGATCCCGTCAACGGGTGGACGCTGCGGTTCGCCTTCCCCGGCGACCAGCGCATCACGCAGGGCTGGTCGGCGAGGTGGAGCCAGACCGGCAACCAGGTCACCGCCACGAACGAGTCGTGGAACGGCAACCTCGGCACCGGCGCCTCGACGAACATCGGCTTCAACGCCTCGTACAGCGGCACCAACGCGAAGCCGACGTCCTTCTCGGTCAACGGGGTCACCTGCGGCGGGGCGCAGCAGCAGCCGCCCACGGTCGCGCTGAGCGTGCCGGCCGGGCCCTTCGAGGCACCCGCCGACGTGCCGCTGACCGCCACCGCCAGCGACCCGGACGGGACGATCGGCAAGGTCGAGTTCTACCGCAACGGCCTGCTGGTCAACACCGACACGACGGCCCCCTACGGCTACACCCTGGAGGACCTGCCGGCCGGTGACTACACGGTGCAGGCCAAGGCGTACGACAACGCGAACCTCTCCGCCGTCGCTGAGCAGGCGTTCACCGTCACGCCGGCCTCCGGCCCGCAGCTCCTCGCCACCCCGTCCGCGGTGAGCGTCACCGAGGGCGGGACCTCCACGGTGAACCTGAAGCTGACCAGGGCGCCCGCGGCGAACGTCCCGGTGTCCCTCGCCCGCACCGGGGACACCGACGTCACCGTCGCGCCGACGTCGGTGACGCTCACGCCCAGCAACTGGAGCACCGGCGTGAACGTCACCGTCGCGGCCGCCGAGGACAGCGACACGGTCGGCGGCACCGCCACCATCACCGCGTCCGCAAGCGGGTACGCGCCGCTGGCGATCACCGCCACCGAGATCGACAACGACGTGCCGGGTGGCGGCGACGGCGAGTACGTCGAGCGCTTCCTCGCCCAGTACGGCAAGCTCAAGAACTCGGGGTACTTCAGCCCCGAGGGAGTGCCGTACCACTCCATCGAGACGCTGATCGTCGAGGCGCCCGACCACGGGCACGAGACCACCTCGGAGGCGTTCAGCTTCTGGCTGTGGCTGGAGGCCTACTACGGCCGGGTCACGCAGAACTGGGCGCCGTTCAACAACGCCTGGACGGTGATGGAGAAGTACATCATCCCGTCGCACGCCGACCAGCCCACTGCGGGAGCGGCCGGCACCCCGCAGTACGCCGCCGAGCACGACCTGCCCAACCAGTACCCGTCGCAGCTGGAGCCCAACGTGTCGGTGGGCCAGGACCCGCTGCGCTCCGAGCTGCAGTCCACGTACGGCACCGGCGACATCTACGGCATGCACTGGCTGCTCGACGTGGACAACGTCTACGGCTTCGGTCGCTGCGGCGACGGCACCACCCGGCCGGCCTACATCAACACCTTCCAGCGCGGCACCCAGGAGTCGGTGTGGGAGACGGTCCCGCAGCCGTCCTGCGATACCTTCGCCCACGGCGGCCAGTACGGCTACCTCGACCTGTTCATCAAGGAGTCCAACGCCCCGGCGAAGCAGTGGAAGTACACCAACGCGCCGGACGCCGACGCCCGGGCCGTGCAGGCCGCGTACTGGGCGCTGACCTGGGCCAAGGAGCAGGGCAGGGCGGCCGACGTGGCGGCCACCGTCGCCAAGGCCGCGAAGATGGGCGACTACCTGCGGTACGCCATGTTCGACAAGTACTTCAAGAAGATCGGCAACTGCGTCGGCCCCACCGCCTGCCCCGCCGGCAGCGGCAAGGACTCGGCGCACTACCTGCTCTCCTGGTACTACGCCTGGGGCGGCGCGTACGAGCCGAACCAGAACTGGTCCTGGCGGATCGGCTCCAGCCACAACCACTTCGGCTACCAGAACCCGTTCGCCGCGTGGGCGCTGACCAACGTGAACGAGCTGAAGCCGAAGTCGCCGACCGCGGTCGCCGACTGGGAGAAGAGCTTCGAGCGGCAGCTGGAGTTCTACACCTGGCTCCAGTCCGCCGAGGGCGGCATCGCCGGCGGCGCGACCAACAGCTGGGGCGGCCACTACGGCCAGCCGCCGGCCGGCACGTCGACCTTCTACGGCATGTACTACGACGTCGACCCGGTCTACAACGACCCGCCGTCCAACCAGTGGTTCGGCATGCAGGCCTGGTCGATGCAGCGGATCGCCGAGCTGTACCTGGTCACCGGCAACGCGAAGGCCAAGGCGCTGCTCGACAGGTGGGTGCCGTGGGCCATCGCCAACACCACGGTCGGCACCAACTGGTCGATCCCGTCGGACATGCGCTGGACCGGCCAGCCCACCACCTGGAACCCGACCAACCCGCAGCCCAACACCAACCTGCACGTCGAGGTCACGGTGAAGGGTCAGGACGTCGGCGTCGCCGCCGCGTACGCCCGGACCCTCATCGCGTACGCGGCGAAGTCGGGCAACGTGGCCGCGAAGAACACGGCCAAGGGCCTGCTGGACGCACTGCACGCCGCCAGTGACACCCAGGGCGTGTCGACGGTGGAGAAGCGTGGCGACTACCGGCGCTTCGACGACGTCTACGACGCCAGCACCGGCCAGGGGCTCTACGTCCCGCAGGGCTGGACCGGCGAGATGCCCAACGGCGACGTGGTCGCGCCGGGCAAGAGCTTCGTCGACATCCGGTCGTTCTACAAGAACGACCCGGCCTGGCCGAAGGTGCAGGCGTACCTGAACGGCGGGGCCGAGCCGGAGTTCCGGTACCACCGGTTCTGGGCCCAGGCGGACGTCGCGATGGCGTACGCCGACTACGGAAAGTTGTTCCCCGACGGCTGACCGCACACCTCCGGGCGGGCGTCGAGTACGCCCGCCCGGGACCGCCGGCCGGGCGTGGGGGATCGTGACGCCCGCCGGTGGACGGCCTGACTCCCCACGGTCAGGCCGGGGTGGGCCGGCCGTCCGGCCGACGCAGCGGATCGGCCGGCCCACCCCATCACCCGGTTGTGCACAGGGCGCGAAAAAGCCCGAAAAAGGGGCCCGTCGGGGATCACGGACGGGACCGCGACGGAGTAACGTACGTCACCGGAGAGGCCGCTCCCCCCGTGGCGGCCTCTCCCTCATTTTGCGGCCGTCATCGCTCGTGGGCGGTCGTCGCCGGCGTCGCGAGCGTCGCCGGGTCCAACGGGTGACGCAAACCGGGATGGCCGGCGGGCAGCGACCGGCGGACCACCACCCAGCTCACCGCGAGCGCGGTCGCCACCAGCGGCCAGGTGAGCGCCACCCGGGCGACGGTCAGCGCGACGACCTGCCCGCCGAGCCACAGCGGCAGGAACACCGCCACCCGCAGCAGGTACGTGGCGGCCCACACCCAGCTACCCCGCCGGTACGCCCGCAGCAGCGCCGGATCCCGCCGCCACCGGCCACGCTGGCGGAGGGCGACGCCGACGAGCACCCCGAGCAGCGGCCAGCGGATCACGATGCTGACCATCCAGGCGAGCGCGCTCGCCGCGTTGGCCACCAGCTGCACCAGGAAGAAGTCCTCGGCGCGGCCGGTCCGCAACGCGACCAGCGCGGCGACGCAGACGGCGAGCAGACCGACCAGCACCGACCGGGGCCGCTGCCCGCGGCGCCACCGCCAGACGGCCACCGCCGCCCCGGTCACCAGCGCGGCGCCCACACCGAGCGGCAGCGACTCCCCGCCGAGCAGCCAGCCCGCCGCGAACGCCACCGGCGGCAACGTGGCGTCGACCGCCCCGCGGCGCCCCCCGAGCAGGTCGGCGAGCGACTCCGGCGGCCCCGCCGGGGTCGTGCCCTGCTCCGGTGTGCTGGTCACCGTTCACCTCCTACCGTCCGCGCCACGAGTGCCGGTCGAAGCGGCGTCCAGGCGCCGGTCACCGGGCCCGGCGCCGGTTGACCGGCACCCGCGGGACACGTCCCAACCTAGTCGCGGAGCGGTGGCGGGCCACCCGGGCGGCGGCTGTGACGTGTCGGTAGGTTGTCGGGGTGCGGACGACGGCGAGGGGCTGGACGGCGGTCTGGTTGGTCGTGCTCGTGCTGGTGCAGGCGGCCGCCTTCCTCGCCGTCTGGCGCGTGGCCGTGCACACCGAGCTGGGCCAGTGGCTCGACACGGTCGCGCTGACCGGCAACCGGATCGGCCAGGACCGCATCGACGAACCGGTCGACCGGATCCTCAACGCCATGTCGGTCGTGTCGCTGCTGGCCGCCACGGCCGTGATCGGCTTCATCGCGCTGATCCGGGGGCGGATCGCCCTCGCGGTCACCGCCACGCTGCTCATCGTCGGCGCGAACGCCACCACCCAGGCGCTCAAGTACGGGCTCGCCCGGCCGGACTTCGGCGTCGACCCGGAGCGAATCTACGCCGGCAACAGCCTGCCGAGCGGGCACACGACGGTCGCCGCATCGGTCGCGGTGGCCCTGGTGCTCGTCCTGCCCCGTACGATGCGGGCCGCCGGCGCGTTCATCGGGGCGGCGTACGCCGCGGCCGCCGGAGTCGCCACCCTCTCCGCCGGCTGGCACCGGCCCAGCGACGCCGTGGCCGCGTACCTCGTGGTGGGCGTCTGGGCGGCGCTGGGCGGGCTGCTGCTGCTGATCACCCAGCGGGAGCAGGCGCAGGTCGAGTCCGCCGACGCGCACCGGGTCGCCGCCGGCGTGCTCGGCATCGGCGGCGCACTGGCGGTGGTGGCCTGCGCCCTGGCCCTGACCTGGCTGACCGACCTGCCCTGGGTCGCCGCGGACGAGCTGAGCCGCCGCCCGCTCTTCGTCGGGTACGCGGGTAGCGCCGCCGGGATCGCCGGCACCATGGGCATCGTCATGGCGCTGGTGCTGGTCAGCGTGCACCGCCTCGTCCCACGGATCAAGGGCTGACCGTGCCGGCGGTACGCGAGGCGTTCCGGGACGAGTGCGGCCGACTCGTCGACGTGCTCCGCCCCATCACCGAGGACGACCTCGACCGGCCCACCGACTGCCGGCCGTGGGCCGTCCGGGACCTGCTCGCGCACGTCCGCACCGGGCTCGGGCGGCTGACCGACATGCTCGCCGCCCCGGCACCGCCCCGGGCGGAGGTGGACGCCGCCGGCTACTTCGGCGCGCCGAAGTTCACCCCGCCCGTCGACGCCGCGCGCATCGACGCCGGCCGCCGCGAGGGCCGGGACCTCACCGCCGCGGACCTCGCCGACGACGTGGACCGGGTGTGGCGGGCGACCCTCGAGGCCGTCGACGCCGAGCCGGCCGGCCGGCTGGTTCGCACCCGGCACGGCGACGCGATGACCGTGGTCGAGTTCCTGCGTACCCGGGTGGTGGAGGTCGGGGTGCACGGCCTGGACCTGGCGGCGGCGCTCGACCGGCCGCCGTGGCTGACCCCGACCGCGGCCGCGGTCGTCGCCGACCTCCTCACCGGCGGCCGGCCGGCGCCGGACGCCCTGGGATGGGACCGGCTCACGCTGATCCGCAAGGCCACCGGCCGGACACCCCTGACCGGCGCGGAGCGGGCCGTCGTCGACGCCGCCGGCTTCCGCTGGCTCTCCTTCGCGCCCTGACCGCCGCGCCGGCGGCGGCCCGTGCCGCCGTCGGGTCGGTGGTGCCCCGCGTCAGGCGGCGGGCAGGGCCTCGCCGGCGGGTCGCGGCGCCGGGACGTGCGGGACCGCCTTGCGGAGCTGGTCCAGCACGACCGGGTCGATGCGGCCCGGCACCAGCCGCTCCTCCAGGTTCTCCAGGCCCGCCCAGGAGAACAGCGCCTCCTCGGGAGCGGCCGGGTCGGCGGGGTGCCCGAGAGCGGTGAGCAGGGCGGCGACCTCGGCGGCGACCGCGCCGGTGAGGTCGAGCAGGGTCGCCGGGTCGGGCCGGCTGAACAGCAGCGTGTGCACGGCGAGCAGCCGGCCCAGCTCGGCCACCGGGTCGGGATGGTCGTCCACCCGGAGGTCCACCAGGACGTCGCCGGTGCCGCCGTACCCACCGCCGCGCTCCACCACCAGCAGCCCGGCGCTCTGCCGGCCCCGCCGGTCGCCGCCGGCCTGGTCACCGGCGCGCAGGGCGGCGACCAGGCGGTCCGGGAACGCCAGGGTCGACCCGCCGAGCCAGCCGTCGCGCACCGCGTCGATCACGTGGGGGCCGGCGAGGATGTTGCCCTGCGCGGCCCACCCGTCCCCGGCCTGGCCACCCGCCCAGGGATGGCACGCCGGGCCGGTCCAGGAGGCGCCGGCCCCGCTCGCGCCGACCACGCCGAGCTGCCGGTGCTCGCGCTCCGGATCGGCGGCGACCAGGCCGGCGACCACGTCCGTGGCGGCCACACCGGTACGCAGCAGCGCCAGGCCCTGCGGGCGGTAGGCGAGGTTCACGTGGGCCTGGGTGGCGAGGGCCCCGACCTCGGCCTCGGCGGCCGGGACCAGGGCGCCCGCGGCGAGGAACCTGCTGGCCACGACGACGCCGTGCAGCCGGCCGTCGTCGGAGCGGGCGACGAGCGAGAAGGTCACGCAACGGAGGGTAGCGCGCGCGGAAGACCGCGCACCGGATCTTGCTCCTCGACGTCGGGAGCCGACATCATCGACGGGTGACGACGCGATGGGGTATGACGGTGCCGCTGGGCGGGGGTGGGTCGCGGTGAACCTGACCGACCGGGTCGTGGTGGTCACCGGCGGCGCCGGGGGCATCGGGTCGGCACTGGCCCGGCGGTTCGCCGCCGAGGGCGCCGCCGCCGTCGTGGTGGCCGACCTGGACGGCGACGCGGCCCGCGCGGTCGCCGGGACCGTCGGGCCGGTCGCGCACCCGGTGCGCGTGGACGTCACCGACGAGGAGCAGGTGAGCGCGCTGGTCGCCGACACCGAGCGGCGGTACGGGCGCATCGACCTGTTCTGCGCCAACGCCGGCGTGGCGACCGGCGGGGGCGTCGACGCGCCGGACACCGACTGGGACCGGGCCTGGCGGGTGAACGTGCTCTCCCACGTCTACACCGCCCGGGCGGTGCTGCCGGCGATGCTCGCCCGGGGCGGCGGGCACCTGCTCATGACCTGCTCGGCGGCGGGCGTGCTGACCGCCGTGGGCGACGCCCCGTACACGGCGACCAAGCACGCGGCGGTCGGCTTCGCCGAGTGGCTCGCGATCACCTACCGGGACCGGGGCATCCGGGTCAGCGCCCTCTGCCCGCAGGGCGTCGACACTGCGATGCTCTCGGAAGGGCTGACCGCCGGTCACCTGGGCGCGAAGGTGATCGCCGCGTCCGGCGCGGTGCTCACCCCGGACCAGGTCGCCGACTCGGTGGTGGCCGGGCTCGCCGAGGAGCGCTTCCTGATCCTGCCGCACCCGGAGGTGGCCGCGTACGCCCTCCGCCGCGCCGAGGACCCCGACGGCTGGCAGGCCGGCCTGCGGAAACTGGTCCGCCGCCTCACCGCCTGACGCAGCGGGTCCGGGCGGCGGAACCGGCCTGCCCGCGGCTTGCCGGCGTCTGCGATGCTCGAAACGATGACGACCGACCGCCTCTCCGGACGCCCCACCCTCCGCCTGGTCCTGGTGGTCACGGCGGTCGCGGCCGTCGTCGCGGTCGCCGTGCTCGTCGTGCCGCTGCTGCTCCCGCCGGGCCCGCGCCCGCACTTCCAACTCCCCGTCGCCTGCGGCGAGAGGTGGCGACTCGGTACCTATCCCGGCCACGACGACTACGACGTCGACCTGTTCCCGACGGCGGGCGACCCGTGGGGCCGGCCGGTGCTCGCGTCCGCCGCCGGGAAGGTCACCGTCGCGGGAATCAACGGGTCGCTCGGTGGTCGTACCCCGGGCAACCCGACCGGCCCGCGCGGGCGCGGCGGTGGCTACTGGGTGAAGATCGACCACGGTGGCCGGTGGGAGACGCAGTACCTGCACCTGCTCGAACCGCCGCTGGTCGAGGTCGGCCAGCGCGTCGCCCAGGGCGAGCAGATCGGGCGGGTCGGCAGCACCGGCAACTCCGGCGCGCCGCACCTGCACTACGAGCAGCGGCGTGGCTGGGAGAAGGTCGAGACCTGGTTCGACGGCGCGCCGTCCGGCGTCACCACCGACGACCGGGAGTACTCGGTCACGCTGACCAGCAACAACTGCGTCGACGGCGAACGATAGGTGTCGGGAGCCCGGATGGTGACGGAGGAGCGGGCCCGGGAGGCGTGGTCGGTGGTCGACCGGGTGGCCGGGTGGGCGGCCGGCCGCGAGGACGTCCGGGGCGTGCTGGTGGTCGGCTCCTGGGCGCGCGGGGCGGCGCGGATGGACTCCGACATCGACATCGTGGCCCTCACCGACGACCCGCGGTACGCCGACGCGGACCTCTGGGCCGGTCTGCTCGGCGGCGAGGTGACCCGGCTCGCCGAGTGGGGGCCGCTGCGGGAGATCCGCGTACGGCGCCCGTCCGGGTTCGAGGTCGAGATCGGTGTCGCTCCGGTGAGCTGGGCGCGCACCGGGCCGGTCGACGCCGGCACCCGCCGCGTCGTCAGCGACGGGCACCGCGCCGTGCACGACCCGGCCGGCCTGCTGGCCGCGCTGTCGGCCGCCTGCGCGCCGTGATCGGATGACGGCCGCCGGTCGACGCGCGGTCTCAACGCCGGCCCACCGTCATTCGCTCACCACGGCGTCGTCCGTCCCGGGCGCTCACCCGGCCGGTGGGGGGACGCCGGGCCCGGAACAGGGGACCGGGATGCACGGACCAGAGAAGCCGGCGCCACCACGGACGGGCGGCGCGGAGCGCCGCCACGTAGCCCTGAGCGGCGACGACGGCCCGGGTCGACTGTTCCTCGGCGACCGTGCCCGGTGCGAACGCCACCCGGTTGAGCAGGCCCGCCAGCTCCCGGACACCCGCCCCGACCGCCTCGTCGTCGGTCCCGGCGGGAGATTGGCGTGCGGTGGCGAGGACGTCGCGGGCGCGGGCGGCGATCTCGGTGGCCGCCAGGTCGCCGGAGACCGGATGACCGGCGAGGCGCAGCGCGTCGGTCACCTCCCGCCAGGCGCCCGCCACGCGCTCGCCGGGGCCACCCCGGGACAACCGGTTCCGGCTGAGCGAGCGGCGCAGCCACAGCAGGGCCAGCAGCAGCGCCGCCGCCACCAGCAGCGTGCCGCCGGTGCCGCCGGCCACCAGCACCGGGGTGGACGGGCCGCCGGACCCGGCCGGCCGGCCCGGCGCGGCCACCGGCTCCGGCGGGAGCGTCGGCTCGGGGGTGGGCTGCGGCGCCTCCGACGGCGGCGGCTCCTCCGGCGGCGGCCGGAAGTCCTCCTCCACCGGGCGCGGCTCGGTGTCCGGCCGGGGCAGCGGGTCGAACGGCACCCAGCCGAGCCCGTCGAAGAGCACCTCCGGCCAGGCGTACGCGTCACCGGCCCGCACCGGGCCGCTGCCCGGCGACTGGAAGCCGACCACCACCCGGGTGGGCAGGCCGGCGAGGCGGCCCAGCACCGCGAACGCCGCCGCGAACTGCTCGGACGTGCCGCGCTGCCCGCCCGCGTCGCGGGGACCGAACAGGAAGAAGGCCAGATTCGGGTACGCGTGCCCGCTCGGCGCGTCCGCGACGAGCCGGTAGTGCTCGGCGAGGAACTGCTCGACGGCGGCGGCCCGCGCGTACGGTGCCCCGTTGGACTCGGCGAGCTGGGCGGTGAGCCGCCGCAGCGGGTCGGGTACCCCGTCGGGCACCCGCAGCACGCGGGCCACCTCCTCCCCGGCCGGGACGTTCGCCGTGGCCAGGAGGTTGGCGTCCGGCCGCTCCCGGGCGGAGGTCACCGCGTACCGCAGCCCGGGGGTCAGCCCCTCCGGGCGGATCAGCGTCCCGGTGGCCGGGTCGTACGCCACCCGCGCTCCGGTGACCTCGCGGGGGGTGGCGACGGCGGGCAGCAGCCGCCCGGTCAGGTCGGCGACGGTGATGTCCTGCCGTACCGTGTCGACGGTGCTGCCGGCGGCGGGCGCCGTGGCGGGCAGGATCCGGCCGGCGTTGCGGTACGTCGCCCCGACCCGCCAGGTCACACCGTCGTAGTCGCTGAGCACCGCCAGCCGGATCCGTACGTCGTCGCCGCCGGCACCCGCGGTCGGGCCGCCACCGGCGGGCGGTTCGGCGCCGGCGTCGGTCGAATCCGCGCCGGATGACGGCCGCGTCGTCACCTCCAGCAGCCTCTGGTCCGGGTTCAGGGCCCAGCCGGAGATGCGGATCAGCGGATTCTCGTCGAGGGTGTCCACCCGGGGCGGATCCACGTACCGGCGGGGATCCACCGGGTGCCCCCCGACCTGCCCGGCGAGCGCCGGACCGAGCAGCGCGGCCAGCCCGACCACCACCGCCGCCCCGGCCGCCGACGCCCCGGCGAGCCGGGTCCGCAGCGCGGCGCGCGCCGCCGGTGGCAGGCCGAGCGCCGGGTCGTCGGCGGCCGTCCCGGCCGCACGGGGGACGGCGAGCCCCAGCACCGCCACCGCCACGAACGCCAGCGTCGGCCGTACCGCCGGGTCGGCGTTCGGCCCGACCACGTAGAGCGCGCCGGCGTAGAGCAGCACCGGCGGCAGGTAGCCGAGCAGCACCCGGCCCGCCCGCAGCGCCACCTCCGTGGCGGCGAGGCCGGCCAGCCAGGCGGCGACGACCGGGACCAGCACCGTGTCCGGCGTGGGCTCGACCGGGATCATCGCGGTCAGCAGCCGGGGGATGCCGTTGCGGGCGGCGTCGGCGGCCACCTCGACCAGCGATCCGGGCAGGTCGGCCCGGCCTGCGGCCAACCGCAGCGACCACAGTGTCCACGCCGTCATGCCGAGCACCGACAGCGGCGCCACCAACCACGACGGCAGCCGCCGGCACGCCATCCCGACCAGCACCGACCCGGCTGCCGCGCCCGCGACCAACCCGGTGAGCAGTCCCCCCGCGTACACCCGCCCCAACGCCACCCCGGCGAGCGTCACCATGCCCCCCACCGCCACCACCACCGGAATGTCGGTAAGGAAGGGCCCCCTTTTAACGCCTGCGGTAGTAGAAGGGCCCCTTGTTAACACCTCTGGCCGGGCATCCACCGGGTCCGGGTGCGGGGGTCGGGTCGTCGCGGTCACCAGCGCCGCACCCGGTCCCACTCGGCGGCGAACGCGGCGCCGTCCACGGCGTCGATCACCACCAGGTCGGTCGCCTGCGCCGGCCGCGCGGCCCCGAACACACCGACCACCACCGACGGGTACGCGCCCCGCAGCGCCCCGATCCGCCCGAGCGAACCCTGCCCGCCGGGGCCGGTGAGAACCACCAGCGTGTCGCCGGGGCGGTCCCGCCGCAGCCGGGTAAGGGTGGCGTCGAGTGCATTCTCGCCGAGCTGCGCCGCCGCGAGCCGGTCCAGCGGGGCCGTGCCGGATCCCGCCGCGGTGAATCCCGTCGTGCCGGTCGCTTCCGGCGCGACCAGCAGCAGCACCACCGGCAGGTCGGCGCGGACGGCGGCGGTGACCACCGACGCCGCCGCCTCGCACGCCGACTCGAACGACTCCGCCACCCCCTCCACCCGATCCGGGTGGGCCGTCGCCCGGTTGTCCAGCAGCACCACCAGGCGGGGCAGGCTGGTGTCGACGTTCTCGCGGACCATCAGCTCACCCACCCGGGCGCTGGTCCGCCAGTGCACGCGGCGCAACTCGTCGCCGACCACGTACTCCCGCAGCGAGTCGAACGTGATCGAACCGTGCGGCACGGCGTCCACCCGCCCGTCCAGGCTGCGGCCGGCGCCGGTCGGCACCGCCGTCAGCGGGTGGATCCGCGGGTGCACCCACACCGGAACCGTCCCGCCGTACGGGCGGGACAGCGCCACCAGCCCCAGCGGATCCCGCCGGGTGACCCGCAGCGGCCCCACCGGCACGACACCCCGGCGTGCCGTCGGCACGTCGTACCGGACCGTGGTGTCCCGCCCGGGACGCAGCCGCAGCAGCGGCACCGGCACACCCGCCCCGCCGCACCGGTCCTCGGCCACCAGGCTCGCCGCGCGCAGCCGGCCCGTGTTCCGCACGGTCAACGTCATCGCGGCCGGCTCACCCCGGGCCACCCGGTCCGGTTCGGCGTGGCGCGTCACCTCCAGCCGGGGCCGCCACGCCGCGGTGACCAGCGCGTACCCGACCGCGGTCCCGGCCGCCGCGCCGAGCAGCGCCAGTTCCGGGTACCCGAACCGGAAGCCGACGGCCAGCAGCACGACGGCGGCGACGAGCAGCCCGACACCCCGGGCGGTGATCCCCACGGCAGCGCCCCGGTCAGCTCCGCGCCGGGGCCGGCTGCCCGGAGGGGAGCGGCACCGGCACCGAGGCGACCGCCTGACGCAGCACCTCCGCCGCGGTCACCCCGCGCACCTGCGCGTCCGGGGTGAGCAGCAGCCGGTGCGCGAAGACCGGCTCGGCGAGGGTCTTCAGGTCCTCCGGCATGATCCAGCCCCGCCCGTCGATCAGGGCGTACGCGCACGCCGCCCGGGTCAGCGCGATCACCCCCCGGGGACTCACCCCGACCCGGACCTGCGGGTGGTTCCGGGTCGCGGTCGCGAGCTTGACCGCGTACGCGTACAACGGCTCGGCGATGTGCACCCGCCGGGCCATCCGCACCATCTCCCCGACGGTGGCCGTGTCGGTCACCGGAGTCAGCGCCTCCGGGGAGCGGATCGTCGCCCCGCGCAGCACCTCCACCTCGACCGCCTCGTCCGGGTACCCGACGGAGAGCTTCACCAGGAAGCGGTCCAGTTGGGCCTCGGGCAGCCGGTACGTGCCGTCCATCTCCACCGGGTTCTGCGTGGCCACCACCAGGAACGGCTGCGGCACCGGATGGCGGACGCCGTCCACGGTGACCGTGCGCTCCTCCATCACCTCCAGCAGCGCCGACTGGGTCTTCGGCGACGCCCGGTTGATCTCGTCGGCGATGACGATGTTGGCGAACACCGGCCCCGGGTGGAACTCGAACCCCCGGGTCGCCTGGTTGAAGATGGTCACCCCGGACACGTCGGAGGGCAGCAGGTCCGGCGTGAACTGGATCCGCCGCCACTCACCCTTCACCGTGGCCGCCACCGCCCGGGCCAGGGTGGTCTTGCCGACCCCCGGCACGTCCTCCAGCAGCACGTGCCCCTGCGCGAACAGGGCGGTCAGGGCGAGCCGCACCACCTGCGGCTTGCCCAGCACGACCGCGTTGACGTTATCGGCCAGCCGGGCGGCGAGCGCGGCGAAGCCCTGCACCTCCGGCTGGGTGAGCGGCTCGGGGGGATTCACGCGGTGGTGCTCCTTGCCTGGCGTCGAAGTCAGCAGGTGGGCAGGACGCCGATGTCGTCGCCGCCGTCGAGGTTCAGCCAGGCCCAGGGGATGTAGTTGCGTCCCTTGTAGTCGACCTGCACCCACCAGGTGCTGCGCTTGTGGTCGTTGTAGATGTACGCGTACACCTCTTCGCCCTGCCTCTTGCAGAACGCCTTGAGCCGCGTCCCCGGCCGCGCCCACCCGACCTGCCGGTTGTTGTCCTGCCGGGGAACGGAGAAGACCTCGTTGCCGTTGCGGCCGTCGACGTCCGCGTCGCAGTACGTGGCCTCCGCCCCGGAGTCACCGTTACGGCAGGTGGCCGTCCCGTAGAGCGCGGCGGTCGCCTGGGCGCGCGTGGCGGTGCCCTGGCCGGCCGCGTTGCTCGCGGTGACCGTGAACGTGTACGCCGTGCCCGGCGCCAACCCGGACATGGTGATCCGGGAGCAGGGGCCGGCCTTCGCCGGCTCGCCGCCGGTGCTGAGCGCGCAGGTCGCCTGACCGCCGCCGGCGTCCACGGTGAACGTCACCGTCGCCGCGGTGGCCGTCGCCGACGAGCCGGTCACCGTCACCCGGGGCTCAGCCACCGTCCGGGCGGTGGCGGTCGCCTCCGGACCGGGCCCGGCCTCGTTGACCGCCTTGACGGTCACCGTCACGTTCTGCCCGTCGCCCAGGCCGTTCACCGTCGTGCGGGTGTCGGTCACCTCGCTGCGCCGGCCGCCCACATCGACCAGGTAACCCGTCACCGGCCGCCCGTTCGGCTCGGCCGGGGACCACCGCACCGCGACCGTGCCGGGCTGGTCGGCCACCGTCGTCGCCCGCAGGTCCACCGGCCGCCCAGGCGCCGCGTACGGCACGACGGTGTTGCTCACCGGGGACGCCGCCGAACCCGCGCCCTTGTCGTTCACCGCCACGACCGTGAACGCGTACTGCGTGCCGTACTCCAGCTCGCCCGCCGGCACCACCAGCTCCGTCTTCGTCGCCTCGCCGGCCGGGGCGTTCGTGCCGGCCGAGGAGGCGGTGACCGCGTACTGGGCGATCGTGTTGCCCTGCCCGTTCGCCGCCGGCCAGCGCACCAGCACCGTGCCGTCCGGCCGCGCCTCGGCGGTGACGCTTGCCGGCGGGTCCGGGACCGCCGCCGTCGGCGTCACCGGGTTGCTGGTACGGGCCGGACCGTTGCCCTTGGCGTTGACGGCGAACACCGAGAACCGGTACGTCTCGCCGTTGGTCAGGCCCTTGACCTCGACCGCGCGCTGGTTGGCGCCCACCTCGACGCGCTGGCCGCCCCCGCTCACCACGTACCTGGTGATCTCGGCGCCGTTGGCGGCGGCGGCCCGCCAGTTCACCCGCGCCTGGGCGTTGCCGGCCGCGGCGGTGACCGCGCGGGGTGGCCCCGGCTTACCCACCGTCGGTTTCTTCGGCGGGGGCGGCGGCGGGGGAGCCGGCGGCGGGTCGCCGCCGAGCACGTCGTTGGCGTACTTGTCGACCTCGCGCACCTGGTGCCGGTCGTCCACCACCCGGGCGGTCGAGGAGTCGGGGGCGTTGATGAAGAGGTGGTTCTCCCGGACCTCCAGTTCCAGCGGCCCCGCCGGCCGGCCCTTCACGGTGTCGACCAGCTGGCCGGCACCGTCGAACGCGTACACGGTGCCGGTCGCCTCGTCCGCGCAGTAGATCCGGCCGGCCCACGACACGGCCGGGCCGAGGCCGGCCCCGCTGCCCGGCACGGTGAAGCTGCGGACCACGCCGTCGGTGACGACGTGCACCCGCCGCTCGGCCGGCACGGTGACCGGCACCGCCGGCCCGCTGGTGCGGGCGGGCAGCGCGGCGGGCGCGGACGTCGTCAGTGGCGTCCGCGTCACGTCGCCCCGGCGCACCAGGACCAGCACGCCCGCCGTCCGGTCGAGCACCGCCGCCCCGTCGTCCAGGGCGGACACGACCAGCTCGTGGCTCGGCTCGGCCACCTCGTACGTCTCGACCCGCTTCGGGCTGAGGCCCGCCCCGGCGGGTGCGGCGGACAATGGTGCCGACGGCAGGGGCGCGGCGGTGACCGCCGAGACCGTGCCCTCACTCGGGACGGCGATCCACAGCCGACCCTCGCCGTCGAACGACCCCCCGGTGATCCCCGGCGGGTAGCGGACCGGCTCGCCCACCGGCGCCAGCGAGCGCGGGTCGAGCTGCCGGACGACACCCTGCACCGCGTCCACCACGAACGCCGCGTCCTCGTGCAGCGCGACGTTCACGCCCAGTCCGGGGGTCGTCCGCGAGGTGGCCGTGATCTGGAGGGTGGCCAGGTCCAGCGAGCTGACCTGGCCGGTCGTCAGATCCCGCAGGACCAGCAGCCGGTCGGTCTGGGTGACCTGCATCGGGTGCCGCCGCGCGCCCGGAACCTCCACCCGGGTGTCCACCCGGGCGGTCACCCCGTTGACCCGGGCCAGCTCGCTGCGCGCGGTGCTCCACAGCCAGGAACTCGCGTCGTAGCTGGCGACCGCGTTGTCGGCGGCGCCGACACCCAGCACCGTCAACCCCAGCGCGGCCAGCAGGGCCGCCACCGTGGCGACGGTGACCAGCCCGCCCCGGAACCGGCGGGGCGGGGCGTTCACGGTGTCGTCGGCGGTGGCCACAACCGGCTGCCTCTCCGTGTCGTTTGAGCAGGTGACGGGGCCGGAAGCGGCGGCCCTCCCCGAAAGCCGGGTGCCATCATATGGGCCCGGCCGTGCCAGGGGAACCCGTACCGTCCCCCTGTGGACACACAGCGTGTGCGATCCCGCCGTCACCCCGCCCGGTCGGTGCAGACCTGTCCGGACGTGGCGAACGTGTCCGTCGAGTACACGGCGAGCACCGTGAAGCAGTAGTCCACCCGGGAGTTCAGCCCGTTGACCGTGTAGCTGGTCACACCCGGGTCCACCCTGGCCAGCACGCCCAGGCCCTGACCCGCACGACCGGCGGCCACCATGAACGGCACCGCTCCACCGGACGGGTCGGTCCAGGTGAGGGTGATCGTGGCGGAGTCGTCCCGCAGCGCCAGGTCCGTCGGCGGCGCACCGGTCGCCACGCTCGGGCTCGGGCTCGCCGTCGTGACCGGCGGGGGAGCGGCGGCCGGCGCCGGCTCGTCGCGGCCGAGCACCACCGCGCCCACTCCGGCGGCCACCACGATGGCCAGGCCCACGGCCGCGACCAGGCCGATCACCACGATGCGGTTCCGGCCGCGCCCCTCCGGCTCCCTGACCGGGTACGCGGACAGCCCACCCCCCGGCGGACCGATGGTCGGGTACGCGGGCTGGGTGCTGCCGGCGGTGCCGGCGGTCGGTGCGCCGCTGGTCGGGTACGCGGGCTGGGTGCTGCCGGCGGTGCCGGCGGTCGGTGCGCCGCTGGTCGGGTACGCGGGCTGGGTGCTGCCGGCGGTGCCGGCGGTCGGTGCGCCGCTGGTCGGGTACGCGGGCTGGGTGCTGCCGGCGGTGCCGGTGGCCGGTGCGCCGCTGGTCAGGATCGCCGGCTCGCCAGCGCCGGACGGAACGTCATACCGGCTGGCAAACGCCGGTGGTGCAGCGGCGTCCCACCGCGACTCGGCCATCACCCAGGGCGGGACCGGTGCCGCACTGACCGGGGGCCCGCTGGCGGGGGAGTGCGGCCAGGGAGGCTCGCTGACCTGCGACGGCCCGGGCGGCGTGCTCACCGGCGAAGCGGTGGCCGGAGGCGTCCCCGGTGGTGGACCGCCCACCGGGTGGTTCGAGGCGGGCCCGGTGTCCGGATCGCCGGCCGCCGCGCCTTCGGCGCCGTGCCGAGGAGCCACCGGCGGTGCCTGCTTGCCGGGCCGGGCGCTTCCGCGCGTGGCCTCCTCGGCGAGCAGCGGTTCGATCTGCCGTACCCGGACCGTCGGGGCGTCCCAACGCGTTCCGGGCACCGCCTCGGCGGACGGGCCGGCCGAGGTCGGCGGCCCGGAGGCGGGGGCCAGTCTGCCGCCCCGACCGTCGGCCGCGTCGGCCGGGCCCGTGTCGCTGATCGGCTGCCGGGAAGCAGGCAGGGTGGGCGACTGTCGCGTGGCGGTGCCGGGCGCCGTCCCGTGGGCTGCCGGCCCGCCCTTGACGGGGTCGGGCGCGGGCGGTGAGGGGTGCGGCTCGGGATGCGGCCGAGTCGCCTGGAACGCCGACGGCGGTGATCCCTGCGACGGGGCGTGCGTGACGGGCGGTGCCACGTACGCCGATGGGCCGGTCGTGGCTGCTGCCCGGTGTGGCGTCGCGCCGACCGGCCCGGTTGTGGTGGCTGGCCGGGATGGCCCGGCGGACGGCCCGGTTGTGGTGGCCGGCCGGGTCGGCTCGGCGGACGGAGGCCGGGTGGATGGGCTGGCAGCCGGGGGGACAGCCTGCGGCGACACCGGTGGGCCCGAGGTCGGGGCGACCACCTGCCGCGGCGCTTGCGGAACCTGGAGCGGGAAGGGGACTGGCGACGGCGCCGGCGGGGTGTGGAGCGGAGCGGTGACCGACGGCGGCGCGGGGCGGCCGGGTGCCGGAGCGGTCGGTGGCGGCGCAGAGGACGGGCCGGGGCCCGTGGTGGTCGACCGGGCGACCGTCGTGGCGCCGTCGTGCGGTCGCCAGGAGGTGCTGAGCACCGCCAGGGAAACCGTGGGTGCGGTCAGCGCGGCGAGATCGGGCACGCTCCCGGAGGAGCCCGCGCCGCCGGAAGTCGGCGAGGGTGGCGGGCCGACCGGGTGCACGTCCGGTGGAGGCCTCAGACCGGTCGACGCGGCGAGGCCGGGGGCCTGATCGACGGCGTCCGGCGTACCCGGCGCGGTGTCGGCCGGGGCGGGAGCGGCATCGCCGAGGTACGCGCGTGCGGCGCGTACCGCCGGATGGTCGGCGCCGAGCACGGCGGGCCCGGCGGTGGCGACGCGGCGGTAGTTGCGGCGGGCCTCGTGCCGGTTGCCGAGTTCGTCGGCCACGGCGGCCAGCTCGAAGGAGAGCGCCAACATCAGCGGGTCGGCGTGCGGCCAGCGGCGCTCGCCGGCCGCGAACGCCTCCTCCAGGACCCGGCGGGCGGCGGCCGGGTCGTCGGCCTCGCGGTGGAGCCGGGCCAGCAGGTGGGCGGTGCTCAGCACGTCGGGGTGGTCCGGGCCGTAAGGCGGACCGGCGGACTCGACGGCCTCGCCCAGCAACCGGCGTGCGGCGGTCAGGTCACCCGCGTCGCGCAGAGCGAGGGCCCGGTGCTGGACGGCGGCCAGGGGGGAGGGATGCGACACGTCGTCATGCTGCCGGCACGATGTGCTCCGACGCTACCCGGAGTGGCCCGTCCGTCCGGTTCCGCCCACCCGCCGGGAGTCGATGTGCATGATCCACGGGGGCGGTGTACAGTAACTCCCCGTGCGGCCCGCCGGGCGGCCGACCGGTGAGAAGATCACCTCGGCCGGCGCGGTAGGCTGGACGTGCAGGTCCGGGTGGCGGAATGGCAGACGCGCTAGCTTGAGGTGCTAGTGCCCGTATAGGGCGTGGGGGTTCAAGTCCCCCCTCGGACACAGATTTTCCGCATCTATGCGCTGTTTCACGTGTTCGTGTTCAAGGTCGTTTGAACACCTCATCTACCCTCTGGCGTCTCTGCGGGCGACCGCGCTGCCGGGGCGGGGGTGGTCGTGGTGACCGCCTCGTTCGTGCCGCCGGTGATCCCCAAGGTGGTCCCTGGCGGTGCCGGTGCTGGTCCAATGGGTCGGAGTCGACGGCCGCTTCCCGTACCGGCGTTGGAATCCAGATCCCCGCGAGCGACCGACACCGTCTACGCGTTGAGCGCGGTGGACAAAAGCGGCCGAGTCGCCGATCGCAGTATCGTCCGGGTGCTTGGCTGGGGGCCGGGGACCCGGCTGGACATCCGCGAGCAGGCGGGAATCATCGTGGCCCGGACGGCAGTCGATGCTGTCCACTGCATCGGCGATCGTGGTCACCTGCATCTGCCGTTGGCGGTGCGCCGGTGGTGCCGGCTGACGGCGGGGGATCGCGTTCTGCTTGCTGCGGACCCTGCCCCCGGTGTACTGGTGGCCCATCCCCTTGCCGTGCTCGACCGGCTGCTGGCCGACGTGCACGCTGCCGTGGCGGGGGGTGAGGCGGCGTGAGCCAGACCGTCGCTGGCCGGCCGGAGTTGGAGGCTGCCCGGTTACTACTCGAGCGGATGGGCATCTCTCCGGCCGATCTGCTGCAGGTGCGGCCGGCCCGTCCGCTGGCCCCGACGTTCGCCGAGTACGTGCCGGTGGTGGCCGCTGCGGTGTCGCCGGGTACTCGTCGGGCGTACGGTTCGTACTGGAATCGGGTGGTGCAGGCATGGGGGGATCGGCGTATCGACGAACCGCGCCCGTCTGAGATCGAGCAGTTGCGCGCCCAGGTGCAGGCGAACGTGGTGGCGCGACGCAACAATCGCGGCGGCCGATCGGCTGTCGAACATTTGGTGGCCGCGCTGCGGTGCCTGTACCGGCGGGCGGTGGCGGACGGGTACCTGGATGCGGCCGACAACCCGGCGTTGAAGGTGGACAAACCGCGCCGGCTGCCCAGCACCCGGCGAGCGATCGGAGACGTCCGCTTGGCGGAGATCAACGAGGTGGCGGCCAGCACGGGGGATGACCCGGGTCTGGACAGTTTGCTGATCCGGCTGCACACCGAGACGGCCTGCCGTCGTGCCGGGGCGCTGGCGCTGCGCCCACGGGACCTGGACACCGACCAATGTCTGGTCTTCTTGCGGGAGAAGGGCGGCACGTCCCGGTGGCAGCCGGTCTCCCCGACGCTGATGCGGCACCTGCTGGCGCATCACGCCGAGCGGGGTGACGACGACCGGAACGGCAGTCTGCTGCGCTACCGCGATGGTCGGCCGCTGACCTACCGGCGTTACGACCATCTGTGGGCGCGGATCGGGCAGCATCTGCGGTGGGTGCACACCCAGCAGATCAGTACACACTGGCTGCGGCATACCACCCTGACCTGGGTCGAGCGCACCCACGGCCATGCCGTGGCCCGCGCCTACGCCGGCCACACCGACGGCGGCAGTGGGAGCGGCTCGACAGCCACCTACGTACGGGCAACCTTGCACGAGGTCGCGGTGGCTTTGGCCGGTCTGACCGGCGAGGATCATCCCCTCGCCGCGGAAGCCTAGAGATTACCGCCGTATGGCCTCCCTCGACAGTGTCGAGGGAGGCCACCGTTCCTCGTTGAGGTGCCCGGCGCCGGTTATGAATGTACGAGCCACCCCGGTGGAGCCACCCGAAAGCTGAATCTCGTTCGCAGCGTTGATGCTCAACGCCACGTGTTGGCAAGTGGGGCGTCACGGGTGTTGGGGATGTGCGCTGGTTCGCCACGCCTGGCTGTTCGAGGCGGAGCTGGTCTATCGGTACGCGAACGACGAGCGTGAGGCCGGGTACCAGTTTGACTGGCGAGAGCTGTGGCCCTACACGGCAGTGATCCGCCGGCCTCCCCGACGTGATCTCACCCGCTCTTCCCGCCTCCACAGAGGCCTTTCACCCCGTAGACTCCCAGCTCAGGGCACTCGTCGGCCGACGCTAATCGCCTTGGCGCCACCGCCCAGGCGCCTAATCTTGTGGTACGGCATGGGTCGCCTACGCGGGCAGCAACGCGACGGCGGCGACGACCGGTTCCCGCCTCGTCTGAGCTGTCTTGGCCACGCACGGAATTTCCACTTCGCGTTCAGTCAGCTCAGCCTTACTTCGTGCCTTGAAAGCGCCGCGTAGTGTTGCTGAGAGAGTTCGCGTGCATGGCACACTCCTTGTGGCGAGGCATTCCTGAACAACTCCCTCGACCTCTGCTCGTCCGATGCTCACGGATTGACCGCCTGGTTCGGACGCCCTCAGTGCCGCACCCTGCGGAGCGTGTTTGTCCAGAACTGCGGTCACCTCGCGGCGCACCCACGCGAGCTGCTTTCCTCGATCTTCATCCGGCGCGGTCACCCGGCGTTGTTCCACCCGGTGAGCGTCCGACCGGCAAGACCCGTCCAGCACAACCCAGTCGAGACTGTCTTTCGTGCATCGGATACCGAGAACCTTCACGTCCGCCCACCCTACTTGATCACCTGCGCAGGCGGCCCTTAGTCCTCCGTCAGTGGCCGGGCGGTTGCCGTGAGTGTCGATGCCATCTTCCGGCCGCGTCTGGCCGCTGTCTAAGACACGCTTGATGGCGCCCACAGCGATATGAGTGTGTACCAGCGCATCGTTGAGGGGTTCGGCGCCGGGTTTCGAACACCGCATGTCCGCTGTGGCGCACTGCGGCCTGTGTCGCACCTGGGTGACATCCTCAAGGCGTGACTCAGGTCCAGCCCTCCTCGATCGGATCGCGCCAGCGACGGATCGAGGACACCACACGTGGCCGCATCCGGTCGTACCTGCGTTCGAAGGACGATTGGAACCCGGCCCGCGGCTTGAAGAACCTGACCGAGCAGGCGGTCCGCGACTACGAGCACCGAGCCGTGGTCGAGCTGGTGCAGAACGCACACGATGCGCACGATGGCGAAGAGCGGACCGGACGGATCCTGGTCCGGCTCGATCCCGAAGAGGGCGAGCACGGCGTGCTGTACGTGGCGAACACCGGCAACGGCTTCGGCGACAGCAACTTCGACGCGATCAGCGACGTTGCCCGGTCGGACAAGCGGCCCGATGAGGGCATCGGCAACAAGGGCATCGGGTTCAAATCGGTCCTGCAGCTGTCCCGCTCGCCCGAGGTCTATTCGACCTCGACAGACCTTGACGACGCCTACTCTTTCCGCTTCGCCACAGGCCCGGAGCTGCGCAAGCAGCTGATCGGCATCGCCGGCCCCGACATTGCCGGCGAGGTCGCGACATCGAACGCGATGTCTTCCACCTGTGTCTGCCACTCCCTCAGCCGCACCGGCCGGCGGCGGTGGTCGGGCTGCTTGCCGAGGAGTACTCCACAGTAGTGCGACTGCCGCTCAAGAGCGACGACGCCCGCGCGGACGCGATGGCGCAGATGCGCCTGCTTGGCGGGACACCACCGACGCTGCTGTTCTTGCGCCGGATCGCCGAGCTGACCGTCGAGATCGGCGGCCTTCAGCCGGTCCGCGAGACCCTGCGCCGGCGCGAGACGCCGCTGGCCGGCTTCGACGGCGGGGTCTCGGCATCGATCGTGGATCTGGGCCCGGCAGGTCGGTACTTCGTGGCCGATAAGCTGGTCCCCGAGGCGACGCTGGCCGAGGCGATCCGGCGGAGCATCGAGGGCGACCACATTAGCGAGGGCTGGCGGGACTGGCGCGGCGACGCCCACGTGTCGATCGCCGCGACCCTCGGCGACGAGCCCGGCGACCACCGCCTCTACACCCATCTGCCGATGGGGCGGGACGCTCGGGCGCCGCTGGCCGCGCACGTCAACGCGCCGTTCTTCGCCAAGCTTGCCAGGGTCGCTCTCGAACAGTCGGTGCCGCTGAACGACACCTTGCTCGACGAAGTCGCGATGTTGTGCGCCCGGCTGCTGCTCGCGGCGCGCAGCGGCGACGTGCCGATCGATGTGGACACCCTCGCTGACCTGCTCTCCTGGACGGCCGAGGACGCCGGGCGGCTGCGGGACGCGTTCGGCGCCCTCGGCCACGACGCCGCTACCGTGCCGGTGGTGCCGATCGAGGGTGACTCGGGCGCGCGAGCCTCGCTGTCGCAGGTTTTCGCCTGGGATGACGGCGGGCGCAAGGTGCTGACAACCGAGCGGCTGGCCCGGCGCGCGCACGTCCCGTTGCTCCCGGCCGCACTGTCGAAGAGACGCCGGGCCAGCATCGGCGCGACCGCCCGGACGCTTGCCGGCCGGACTCTGACCGCGCCGGATGAGGAGATCGCCGCCTGGGCGGAGCGCATTGCCCAGGGCCTGGCGTCGGCGCCGTTCGACCCAGACGTCTGGATGGCCTTCTACGACGACCTGGCCGGCGCGGTGCGGCAGCGTACGGTCCTGCGCGGCCGTACGATCCTGATCGATGACGACGGCCGGCTGCGCGCCTGCAACAGCGACCGCGGCGGCCCGACCGCGTTCTTCTCCCCGCGCTCGGACGCCGACCCGCCGGATGCCGTCGGCGACGACCTCAAGCCGCCGGAGTCGCTGCGCCACCGGCTGTTCTACGTCACGTCGGCGCTGCCCTGGAACACCCGCACCGGAAGCGCCATCGCCAAGCGGCCCGGTCGCACGCTGCTGGAAGCCGGTCTGGTCCGGGAGTACCGGGCCGCCACGCTGCTCCGGACCATCGGGGAGGAGCTGAAGCGCAGGCCGGACCTGGCCGCCGATGTGCTGCTGTGGACGTACCATTTCGCTACTGGCCTCGCCGATCCACCCTGGCGCGAGATCCGCGAGATGGATCTCCGCGTGCCGTGCCGCGACGGCGATTGGCTCCCCGCGGCTGAGGCCCACCTGTCCAAGGACTGGGGCGGCCCCGAGCCCGCGCTGCTCGACGACCTGCTGCGCCACACCGCCGACGAGTTCCCCGAGATGGCCGCCCTGCGACGCCGGATCCTCGCCGGGCCGGACGCTCCGCCGTTCGCCGGCCACCCCCGAGAGCGGTGGCGGGAGTTCCTTGGTCGCATCGGCGTGCATGCCGGCCTGGTCCCAGATCCCGTGCCGGATTCGCAGATGAACGGGTACGGCGGCGCCTTCGAGGGGAACTACTTCGCCGTCCCGCGCGCTCTAACCGTCGAGACCAGGGAGGTTTGGCGCCGGGCGACGGGCCGCGCTCGACCGCAGGGACGCCGGCCGCAGACCACATATCTCAGCCGCAGCGCGCTCTATCGCCTGGCGGGCCAGGACGACCACGCGCGCTTTCCCGGTCCCGCCCGGATGGCGTACGCGCGGCTGATCGCCCACGGCCTCGCCACCTGGCCAGACGAGACGCTCACGGTGACGGTGCGGCGGTACAACGACGGCACGGACGCCTTCGATCTGCCGACGCCGGCCGCGGCCTTCCTGAGTGAAGCGGACTGGCTGCCGGTCACCGCCCCGCGCGACCGCAGCAACGTCACCTATCGCAAGGCACGAGAGGCCTGGTCAGATCGGGGGGACGCGCTGCCGTTCGCAGCCGTCATCGCGCCCAGGGTCCGCAGCCTGATCCACGCCCACCCGGTCGCTGAGGCACGGGCTGCCCACCTCGGCATCCGCACCTGGGACGACCCGGCCACCGCGGCCGACCGGGTCCTGCTGCTGGCCCAACTGCTCGAGACCGGGCAGGTGCCGGATACGGTGGTGCCCCCGTTCCGCAACGCGTACGAGGACGCTTGGACAGATTTCGTCCGCCACCGCTCCGCCGGAACGCCCCACGAGGGCCAGAGCCGAGCACCGCTGGTGGTCACCCGCGGCACCACCATCGACGTGATCGACCTCGCCGCCGAGGCGGCCACCGATCCTGTGTTCGTGCAGGACACGGACGAGCGGCAACGACTCCGGATGCTCGAGCAGTGCGGACTCCCAGTACTCCGCCTGCGCCGCCCGGAGGCGTCCGCCGTCGCCGACCGGCTGGTCGCGGCGTTCGGCGCTCGGGTGCACCGGGTCTCCGGCGTGCACCCGACGGTCACCGTCGACGGCATCCCGTTCACCCCGTCGGACACGCCGCCGCTGCTGATGCAGCCGGACCAGGACTGGTTCGCTGACCTGGTTGCCGCTGTGATCGACCTGCGAGGGCGCAGCGTCCGGGCCAGTCGAACCGACGTGCTGCGCCGGGCGAACACAATGCTCCGCCGGATCCGCGTCGTAGAGGCCGACCGGATCGAGGCGGGCTTCGGCGGGGCTACGACCGAAGCGCGGCACTTGGCCGTGCCAGACGACGCCCATCCGACTGTCCTGCTACTGCGCTCGCCCGACCGCCAGCGGCTACTGGAACGCGCCACCCCGGCCGTCGGCGAACTGCTCGGTCATCCGTCGCTGGACGAGTCCCTCCGGCTCGCCCTGATCGAGCTGGCCCGGGACGGCTACGGACCCGACCAGTCTCCGTCGCCGGCCGCGATCGCCGACGTCCTCCGCGAAACGGTCGCCAGGGTGGAAGAGGTGCGCGCCGCGATCCGCCGGCCCGACGAGGTCACCCTCGAGGTTCTCGTCCCGCTGGTCGCCACCCTCGACCCGGCCCGCGCGCACGATCTGGACGGCGACGACACGACGGTCACCCCCGGCGAGATCGCGGCATGGCTGTGCGACCGCAGCGACGCCACGGCCACACCGGACGCGCTGCTCCAGGCCGCCACCGAGGGCCTGGACGCGGCTCGGCGGTTGCTGGGCATCGAACTGCGCCCGTTGAATGCGGCGATTCGGGCGCTCGGGGCGCCGTACCATCCTCTGACCGACCCGGAGGGGATCGCCCAGCAGTTTCGGGCCTTCGTCGCCGAGCGCACCGGGCCGATGCTCGATGCCCTGCGGGCGGCCTTCCTCGCCGACTTTCGGGCCGGCCGCCCGCTGGACCGGTACGTCGCGCAGCGGACGCTGGCAACCCTCGGCCCCGATCCGGAGTGGGCGCTGGACTACTTTCCCGCCGTCCCCGTTGCCCGGATGATCGAGCGAGTCAACGCCTGGCTGGCCGCGTCCGGCGCCGGTGATCTCGGCGTTGATGCCGTGCTCGAGCCGCTCGACCGGCTGCGGATTGTCAACCGCACTGCGGCATTGAGCTGGGCCGCCGAGGCCGCCCGGGTCGTCCGGGCGTACGAAACCCAGCGCGGCCTTACCCCGTCCGGCCTGCCGGGTGAGCCAACCGCGGTCGCCGACGCGGCTAGTAGCGCAGGCGTCCTGGACTTCGAGCCAGTCGACGCGGACCGCTTGCTGACCTGGGCCGCGGACACCAAGCTCTGGCCGGCCGGCATGCCCCGCTCCACCGACCTGGGCACGCTCGGCCTGCCCGCCGACGCCCTCGACCTGGCCCGAAAGCAGCAGCGGGAAATCCGCGACCGCCGCGAGCTGGAACGCCGGACCGTCCAGATCGACGGGGTTCTGCTGGTAGCCGACGAGACGAACTACGCACAGATCGCCACGGCCGTCCGGGCGAGCATCACGCCCGAGTTCCGCGCCGCCAATGGTCGCACCTCACTGGAGGCCGCCGAACGCCCGTCGCGCCGTGCACCCGGGTGGGGCGGCCCCGGAACGACCGCCGCCCGGCAGAGCCGGCCGCCGGAGGCCAAATTGGCTGCAATCGGTCTGGCCGGCGAGATCGCGGCGCTGGAGTGGCTCAAGGAGCGCTACCCGAGCCTGAACGAGCTGCAGTGCTGGCATTCCGGCTATCGCAACCAACTGCTCGGCGACGACGGCGGGGACGACACCCTCGGGTACGACATCCTGGTCGAGCAGGGCCGCCGGCGTCTGATGTTTGAGGTCAAGGCATCCGAGAGCGAAGCGTCCGAGTTCCTGCTCACCCCTGCGGAGATCACTCGAGCACGGGGCCTAAGAAAGAATGAACGCTACACGATCCTCTTCATCACGAACGTCTTCCGAGGCGTCGAGCGGCGGATCCATCTTCTGCCCAACCCGTTCGACCCAGCACACAGCGGCGTCTACCGGCCGATCGGCGACGGCGTCCGCTATCGGTTCACCATCGCCTAACCGTGAGCTTGTCGGACAGCCCTTCGCCGTCGGGCGCTGGCGGGCAGTTGTCCCGGCGGCCCTGCCCGTGCAGGTCGTCGGCGAGGGCGCGACGATCTGCCAGACGCGCCGTCAGCCCCGAGGAATTCCGTGAGCGACGACATTTCCATCGACGTGTGAGAGCAGGAAGGCTGGCTGAGCGGGCGCGAAAGCTGGCGCAAACGGCGTTGGGTCTTATGAACGTAGCCAGTCTGCCCGCGGCGGATGATCGTGCTTGCTGGTGTCGGGCCCGGCCAGGGGGTGCGGCTCGCCGGTGAGCCCGGCTAGGGCGGCGGCGACTTCTTGGACTTCGGCGCGCACGTAGGTCATGGTCGTGCCGACGTCGTTCTTGCCGCTGTGTCCGGCGTAGGCGCGGGCCACAGCGTAGCTGCAGGTGCGTTCGACCCAGGTCAGAGTGGTGTGGCGCAGCCAGTGGGTGCTGACCTGCTGCGCCGCGACCCAGGGCAGGTGGGTGCCGATGCGGTGCCACAGGTGGTCGTAGCGGCGGTAGGTCAGTGGCCGACCGTCACGGTAGCGCAGCAGGCTGCCGTTGCGGTCGCTGTCGCCCCGCTCGGCATGGTGGTCCAGCAGGTGCCGCATCAGGGTCGGGGACACCGGCTGCCATCGGGACGTGCCGCCCTTTTCCCGCAGGTAGATGAGGCACTGGTCTGGATCCAGGTCTCGCGGGCGCAGCGCCAGCGCCCCGCCGCGGCGGCAGGCGGTCTCCAGGTGCAGCCGGATTAGCAAGCTGTCCAGGTGCGGGTCGTTACCGGTAGTCGCGGCGATATGGCTGATTGCGGCCAGCTGCGCCTCGGGGAGGGCGCGGCGGGTGCTGGCCAGCCGGCGGGGCTTGGCGACCCTGGCGGCGGGGTTGTCGGCCTCCCGGATCAGCCCATCCATGACGGCGTGCCGGTAGATGCAGCGCATGGCGGCGATCAAGTGTTCGGCCGCGGTGCGGCCACCGCGCGTGTTGCGGCGCACTACCACCGCGCCGCGGATCTCCTCGGCCAGCCGCTTGATCTCCAGGGGCGTCGGCTCGGTGATACGCCGGGTGCCCCAGTGCTGGCAGATACGTTGCCAGTACGAGCTGTAGACCCGGCGGGTGCCGGGTGAGACCGCCTCGGCAACCTGCCACACGTAGTCGTCGAACGTCGGCACCGCCACCGGCGCCGCCGTCGTGTCGGTGAGCAACTGCTCAGGGGCGACACCAAGCTGCTTGAGCAGGCTGCGCAGCGTCTCCATCTGCGCGTGCTGATCCATCGGCCCGGTCATCGCCCGGCCCCGCCGTCGTCTGACTGGCGGTAGAGGACGGCCATGTCGTCCACCGTGGCCATCGGAATCACCAGCAGCTCGCCCCGTCGCCGGTTCGCGGCGACCAGGACCCGATCTCCGGCGGCGATCCGGCACCTGCGGCGTACCGACAGGGGAAGCCGCAGATGGCCCCGCGGGTTGATGTGGACGGTACGACCGGTGCGGGCGACCACAATCGGGCCAGGCTTAACCGCCAACTCCACCGCCTGCCCGGCGGACCAACCCATGAACGTCAACACTGACCGATCGGCCAGCCGCCCATCGCGGTCAACCGGTGTGACCACGCAGCGAATCCCAGCACCGTGCGCAGCAGCTGGCGGCACCAGTATCGGCAGCCCCGGCATGGGCCGCAGCTCCGCGCCGATGCCCGTGTGCCGCAGCGGGGCCGGCTGGGTACTCACCTCAAGCGGCGCATCGTCGACATCGCGCCAGGCGGAGGGGCGGCCTTTCGCTGGAGCGGCGGCACCGCAGCTTGACTCAGTGCCGTGACGCCACGAAGTCGTTGCCGCGTTGTCGGCGACTCGTGCCGAGTCGTCGCTGTAGCTGCGGCGGGGGGTGGCGCGTCGCGACGCGCCACCCCCGACCTGACGCGAGTCGCGGTCAGTCATGGCGACTCCCGTTGGTGAAGACCAGGAGGTCGACGCTGTAGCTCGGACCGTTGTCGCCGACCGGCCAGCCGTGCCGTGCCGCCTCGGCGTCGGCCCGGGTGGCGTAGTACAGGAACTCGTCGCCGTCGCCGTCGCCGGGGCCGGTGACCGCGACGATTTGCAGGATGTGGGTCAGGCCCGCGGCGCGGGCAGCGGGCAGGAGTTCGCTGAGGTGCTCGGCGTAGGTCGTGCCGGGTTCGCCGGGCGCTGCGGAGCTGACGGCGGCGATCGCGCAGGTGTCGGCGGTCATGATGAGCCGGCAGGCGGCGACCAGGTCGGTGATGCTGGCCGGCGTCTGGGTGGTGTGTCGGGGCGGCCACCGCAGGACGACGAGGCTGACGGGTGCGGTGAGCGTGTCGAGGTCTGCGACTGCGCTGGGGTCGGTGATGGACAGGTACGAGCGGGACGTGTGGGCGCTGGCGTGCTCCAGCTGTGGGTCGTTGTCGAAGTCGATGACCGCGTCGCCGCGTCGGGTGTACACGAGGACGAGTCGCTGTGCCAGGCGCGACGCAAGGCGGGAGTCCGGGGCGACGGCGGGTCCGGTGTCGTCGCGGTCGTCGAGCCGCCAGACTGCGATCGGGACATCGCCGCCGATGAGGACTGCGTCGCCGTGGTGTGTCGGTGCGTCGTTGTTGGAGGGGTTCGGGCGTGTCGCGCCGTTCGGCGTGGGGTTGGGCTGAGCAGTCATGTGCGGGTAGCTCCCGCGCTGACTGGCCGTGTTCGCACCTACGAATGGCCTCCGCGGCCCGGGGCAGACCACCGAATCCGATGGCCGGGTACCCAACAGCGCCCAACAACGCGTCCAGGCCTGTTGGGCGGCGCTACCCAACAGTTCGAGGGGATTCGCCCAACAGCTTCTCGGCGTTGACCCAACAGTTTTCGGCGTTGGACAACAGTGTTGGGCGTTGCCCAACAGCGGTTCCGTGCATGCTGTTGGGGTAGCCAACAACCGGCTTCTCGTGGTGAAGCCGGCGGTGGGCGAGGTCCGCGCGGCGGCGGTAGGACGGCCAGGGTCCCCTTGGTATCAGGGATCGATGCGGCGGGCATTCGCGACGCGCGCCTTGAGCTCACCGGCGGCTTCGGCGCCCTCCGCGTTCAGGTCAGCGTGTTTCAGCTGGTACCTGGCCCGGAGCACGGCGACGACGGCCGGGTCCGAGTAGGGAGATCGCCGGCCGGAGCGACTCCGCGATCTAGACCGCCCGGATCAGCCCGGCATGCGGCGGCTCGGGTGCTACGTGCCGACCACCACGGCAGCGCCGCCTGCCACAGCGGTGTGGACCAGGCCGAACACGCCCATGCCGGTCAGGCGCTTTGAGCCGCGCCCGAATGTGGACGGTGTGATCGGGGTTGTAGGCGCACGGGGACACATGCTCGATGTGTCCCCGCAGCTTTCCCGGGAGCGACCACCCGTGGCTGCCGAGGCCGAGAGTTCGTGGACCCGCGGATATTCTCGGGAGTTGCCCCCTGGTCCTGGACACTTGAGCCTTGGATCGTGATGGTCCGGGGAGATCAGGAGTCCCTGACAGATGGTGAACAAGCACTACCCCGCCGAGTTCAAGGCTGACGCGGTCGCGTTGTACCGGTCTCGGCCTGGGGCGACGATCGCGCAGATCGCTGATGATCTCGGGGTCAACCGGGAGACGTTGCGCAGTTGGGTCCGCGCCGATGATCAGCGTCGAGGTGCGGCGGCCGGGCCGGCGGCGCCGCCGGCGGCCGGGTCGGTGGAGGACGAGAACGCCGCGTTGCGGCGCAGGGTCCGCGAGTTGGAGGAGGAACGGGACATTCTGCGGAGGGCGGCCCGGTATTTCGCCGGGGAGACGCGCTGGTGAACCGCTTCCAGTTCGTCGCCGACCATCAGCAGCGCTACGGCGTGAAGCGGTTGTGTCAGGTCATCGGGGTGTCCCGCTCGAGCTTCTACTACTGGCGCTCGGGCGCCGAAGCGCGGGCCGCCCGGGATGCCGCGGACGTCGCTTTGGTGGGCCGGATCCGGGCGGTGCACGCCGAGCATGACGGCACCTACGGAGCACCACGGATCACCGCTGAACTCCGTGATGCCGGTCTGGCGGTCAACCGTAAGCGGGTCGCCCGGGTGATGCGCCGCTTCGGCGTGCAAGGGCTGCGCCTACGGCGGCGCACACGTACGACGGTGCCGGATCCGGCCGCGGCGAAGGCTGCGGACCTGATCGGCCGGGACTTCACCGCCGGCGCCGTCAACCAGCGCTACGTCGGTGACATCACATACATCCCGGTCGGGGAGCGCGGCTTCCTCTACCTGGCCACCGTCCTGGACCTGCACTCCCGGCGCCTGGCCGGCTGGGCGATCGCGGATCACATGCGCACCGACCTGGTCATCGACGCCCTCCGCGCCGCCCAGCGCACCCGGGGCAGCCTGCACGGGGCCATCATCCACACCGATCACGGAGCCCAATACACCTCCCGGGCCTTCGCCGAGGCCTGCACCACGGCAGGGGTCCGGCAGTCGATGAGCGCGGTCGGCAGCTCCGCCGACAACGCCGCCGCAGAGTCGTTCAACGCCACCTTCAAACGCGAAACCCTACAAGGCCGCCGCGCCTTCACCGACGAACGCGAAGCACGACTGACCACGTTCCGCTGGCTGCACCGCTACAACACCCTCCGACGCCACTCCCGCCTCGGACAACAACCACCGATCACCTACGAGAAGAACACCCGGTCAGCGCCAGCTACGCTGGCCCCGGCCGCATAAACCCGTGTCCAGGATCAGGGGTCAAGCCCCCGCCTCGGTGTGGCTTGAGCTGGCCGACCGTGACGATCTCAGCGGAAACCATATCCGCCTCCTGGCCCATCGCGGTGACCCCCAGGTCGTGATTCGTCTGCTGTCGCGCGGGCTGTTGCCGCCGGACGAGGTCGACAGCTTCGACCCACCGGTCGTGGTCGCCATGGCGGGCATCGCGCCGATCCCCGAGGACTGGGCACGGCGGCTCGCCGCCAGCCCAGACCCGGCCATCCGTGGGGCTCTCGCCGCGACCACGCATCTACCAGCCGACGTTGTTGCCGCCCTCGCCGACGACCCGGACCTGGAGGTGGTCGCCGAAGCCGCCAGATCGCCGAAGATCAGCGACACCTTGGCGGACCGGCTCGCAACCCACCCGCATCTGAGCGTGCGCCGAGCACTGGCCTGCAACGAACACGCACCGAGTCACCTCTTCGTCGCGCTGGCCGAGCGCCGCGCGCCGGCCGCAGAACAGTGCCCGGCATGTGACGGCTCCGGCCATTGGCTGGCAGAGCATTGGAGCTGTGACGGCAGGCACCAGGACGCACTGCACGACCTGGACTACGCCCTCACACTCAATCCGCACGCCCGCCGAGACCGTCAGCCGCTTCACCGCGCATCCGTCGATACACGTGCGCTGGCGGCTTGCCGTCCGAACCGACCTGCCGCAGGACGCCTACCGAGCCCTCGCGCAGGATCCGACTCCCGGCATCCGCGGCGACGTAGCCGCGAACCCCGCCATCGACGAAGCACTCATCCGGGCCATGGCCGGCGACACCACCTACGACGTACGCCGGCGCCTCGCTCACAACCCAGCCGTGCCCCTCGATGTCCTCGCCGAGCTGGCCGCATCGGCGAAGATCGGCCCCACCCTGCTGCCGCGCATCGCGGCAGCCACACCCGCCGAGATCAGCGAACTCGCTGCTTCGACGGTCCCGGCCGTGCGGATGCTCCTCGCCGCGCGACACGACCTTCCCAGCCAGATCATCGATCAACTCGCCGACGACCACGACGCCAAAGTGCTCACATCCCTCGCTACGAACCCAGCCTTGAGCGAAGCCCAGCTACGGACGATTGTCGCGGCGCACGGTCCGCGGGTCGCCGCGAAAGCCGCCAGCAACCCGTCCTGTCCGCCAGACCTGCTGATACAGCTTGCCCAGCAGACATCACCGATGCACAAGGCGCTCCGCTGCATCGCCGCGCACCCGAACGCGCCAGCCGAGGCCCTACTTGCCTGCCTGGCCGACGAGCAGGCACGCCGGATCGCCGCGAGCCACCCCGCACTGCCCGCACAGACGATCACCCAGTTGCTCACCGACGCCGACACCATCGTTGCCGCTGCTGCGGCAGCCAATCCGACACTCCCCAAAGCAGTAGTGCACGACCTCGCGGCGGGTGGACCGGCTACGCCGCGATCATCAGCGTCATCGGCTCCGTGACGCCGACAGGCAGTCGACCGTCGTCGGTGGAAATATGGGCGGCGAGCGCATCGACCGGTCGGGCAAACTGGCCGCCGTGCATGCACGTACCGTCGCCGAGCTGTCCGACCTCGTCGCCTCCGGCGAGAGGGTGAAGTTCCTGCACTTCTGGGGCCACAAACCGCAGCGGGATGGCAGCATCGGCGCCGGCTGCTTGAGCCAGTGGTGGCACGCCCCATTCACCGTCGGCGGGCGCGAGTTCGCCACCGCCGAGCACTACATGATGTGGTCCAAAGCGACGCTGTTCGGCGACACTGACGTGGCCGAACAGGTCCTGACCGCATCGCACCCGCACCGGGCCAAGACGCTGGGACGGCAGGTCCGCGGCTTCGATCAGGCCGTGTGGGAGGCTCGGCGGTACGCGATCGTGGTCACCGGCAGCGTCGCCAAGTTCGGACACCATGCCGACCTGCGGTCGTACCTGCTCGGCACAGGCGACCGGATCCTCGTGGAAGCCAGCCCGGTGGACCGGATCTGGGGAATCGGGCTCGCCGCTGACGATCCGCGGGCCGGCGATCCGGCACAGTGGCAGGGCAAGAACCTGCTCGGCCTCGCGCTCATGGACGCCCGCGATCAGCTACGCCAGGACAGCCAGTGATCGACACGCCATCTGTGCGGAATGCCCGCGACGAGGCTCTACTCGCGGCGTGAATCGATGGAAAGACGCCGAGGGTTCGCCGTCGTGGTCGCGGTGTGGAGGCTGGGCTGCGGTTCGCGTTCTACGGGCGGGTCTCGACCAATGACTACCAAGACGCGGTGTCCTCGCGCCGCTGGCAACTCGACACGTCGCCGCCGAACTCGTCGCCGGCCGTGGACGGATCGTGGCGCAGTTCTTCGACGTCGGCTACACCCGCGATCTGTCATAGGCCGCCCGGCCGCAGGCGGCGGCACTACTCGCCGCGGTAGCCGACCCTGATCGTGGTTTCGAGGCGATCGTGATCGGCGAGTACGCGCGAGCGTTCTCCGGCGGACAACTCCGTCACCTGGCGGTGTTGTTGCCAGGGCCCCGGCAAAGTCGCGGGGTGTCCGGCTTGATGGGGTTGGTGTAGACGCGCCTTTGCTGGTGGTAGCAGGGCGGGCATGACCGGTTCAGATGATCATCGAGGTTCTCTACGCCTTGTTGATCGTCCGAAGTGAGTCATGCCCGCCCTGCCATCATCGCTGATCTCGTCTGTGTCCGATGCACCGGCTGTGACCGTGGCCGAAGCCGCTGCTGGGCTGCCCGCCGCGTTGGCGGAGTTGCCGGATCCCCGTGCCCGCCGCGGGGTGCGGCACCGGTTGACGGTCGTCGTCACTGCGGCCGTGTGTGCCATGGTGGCCGGCTACCGCTCGTACGCCGCGATCGCCGAGTGGATCGCTGACGTGCCGGCCGCGACCGCACTCGCTTTGGGTATCGCCCCGGACCGGCGCCCGTCGGAGGCGATGATCCGTCGGTTGTTGCAGGTACTGGACCCGGACCTGCTCACCGCCGCTATCAGCGGCTGGCTCGCCAGCCGGAGCGCAGCCACGCCACCGGCGGGCAGGCGAGCGATCGCCGTGGACGGCAAAACGCTACGCGGCTCCCGCACCACCGACGCCCCGGCCCGGCATGTCCTCGCGGCCTGCGACCAGGCCACCGGAGTGGTCCTGGCCAGCACGGACGTGGACGGCAAGACGAACGAGATCACCCGGTTCCAGCCACTGCTGGACCAGATCAGCGACCTCCGCGACGCGGTGATCACCGTCGACGCGTTGCACTGCCAGCGCGACCACGTCGCCTACCTCGCGCAACGCGGCGCCCACTGGATCCTGACCGTCAAGGCCAACCAGCCCAGCCTGCACGCCCAACTCGCCGGCCTGCCCTGGCGAGCCGTCCCCGACGCCACCCGCGACACCGACCGTGGACACGGCCGACGCGAGATCCGCACCCTCAAGATCCTCACGATCTCCACCGGGATCGACTTCCCACACGCCGCCCAGGCCCTACAGATCCGCCGCCGCAGACACCGCCTCGACCAGCCGAAACGCTTCACCACCGAAACCGTCTACGCGATCACCGACCTCCGCGTCCACCAGGCCAAACCCGCCCAGCTGGCCGGCTGGATCCGCGATCACTGGTCGATCGAGAACAAGGTCCACTGGGTACGAGACGTCACCTACGACGAAGACCGCTCCCAGATCCGCACCGGCACCGGACCCCAAGTCATGGCCGCCCTCCGCAACGCCGCCATCGGCGCACTCCGCACCGCCGGCGTCACCAACATCGCCGCCGCAAACCGGCATCACGCCCGCGACAGCACCCGCCCCTTGGCCCTACTCGGCATCACCTGACGACTTTGCCGGGGCCCTGCCTCGAAGGCCCTCCGGATCAGGTCATCCACGTTGGCCTTCGCCTGCCGGCGGCATCCCGCAAAGTGCGAGGCAGCGAGGTGCCGGACGAAGCGGTCCAGTGCCCCGTTGACCGGCGGCGTGTACGGGCGGCCCCGCGCCTGCTCGGACACGTCAACCAGATCCGCGCTGAGAGCCGCATCATGCAGCCACTCGGCACGTTCGGTGTCTTCCGGATAGCCCAACACGGCGAACAGCGACTCGACCTCGCGTTCGAGGGATTCCACTTCCTGCTCGATCTCGACCGCCAGGTCTTCGAGCTCGCCGACCCCTCGGCGGCACCGTGATCGGATGTCCTCGCGCAGCGCGGTCAACCGGAGCTCGGCTCCGCCTTCCGCGATCGAGGCGACTATCAGGCGCTCGAGCGTCCCGAAGTTCGACCAGCGATCGAGGTAGTCCTTCCCGAACTCCTCCCGCTCGTGGTGGAAGCCCTCCTGGGCTGGGCCGCGGAAGGGGGTCGCGGCGCGCGCGAACAAGGCCCGCCGGCTGTGGATCGCAACGACCGGTGTGTCGGGCAACCCGATCTGTACGAACTGGGTCCGAATATTGTCGGCGTGTTGGCGAACCGATTCGGACAGATTCCTGCGGCGAGCCTCGGGAACCTTGGCGGGGTGGCGCCAGCGCGCGTTGCGGACGTTGAGGACCGCCACTGCCGGCTTTCCGTGGTCGCGGACCCAGGCGGCGATCTTCTCGAACTCCATCGCCTGCTGATTCAGGCTGTCGAAGCACAGAAGCACGATGTCGGCGATCTCGACTGCATTGCGAGCCCTGTCCTCGAGAACGTCGCGGCTCTCGGTCCGTCCCCAGCCATTGATCCCAGGTGTGTCGAACAGCCGGCAATCCCGCCACTCAATGGGGCGCGCCTCGGTGGTCCAGTCGCTGGCACCCCATGGGGAGACATACTCCCCGTCGAGCCGGCCGAACACCGACAGCAGGGTGCTCTTTCCGACACCGGAACGCCCGAAGAATGCGATGTTGAACGACCCGAGCGACTCGCGCTCACGATCGAGGTGACGCCGTAGCCCCGCCGGAAACCCACGAGCGAAGTCGTCCAGCCGGGTGATCAGGCCGGATGAGGACGGCGCGACGCGCTGCCCTTGCGCAAATGCGCCGACCAGGTCGTCCGTGATGTCATCCAGGCGCGTCAGTTCCGCGTGTCCCTGCTCGACGGCCGATCGAACGGCCTCCTCGAGCGACACCACCTCTGTCGTCAACTCGTCATCACTTTCCGCTGACAGGCCCGTCACGGCGCGAACGCGTCGCCAACTCCCCGGCGAAATGCTTGCCGAGAAATTTTCGTCCAGACCTTCTCACGATCGGTCGCGTCCACGGAAGTGGTGTACGACCTGGCCCCGATGGGGGTGTTGCGTAGATGAGAGACGGCCACCGCGTCGTGAGAACCTCCACCTTCTTACGTGGCAGTCAGATCGAGGCCGCGCAGGGCGAAGAACCCAACGGGGTCAACAGCGTTGGACTCGGTCGCGGGCTGGCCAGTGTGGGTTTCCAGGTGCAGGTGTGGTCCAGAGGAGTGGCCGCTGCTGCCGACCTGCCCGACGACCTGGCCGACGGCAACCTGTTGGCCCACGTCGACCGACGGGCGGCGGACCATGTGGCAGTAGCGGGTAACGGTCGAGTCGGGATGCAACAGCTCGACATACCAGCCACAGCCACGGACATTGACCGGATCGCCGTCCACGTCGCAGGAGTACGGGTCTCCGTCGAGCAGGTGGGCGTTGCAGACCACGCGGATGACCAGGCCGGACGCTGCGGCGTGGATCGGGGTGCCCTTGGGTGCGGCGATGTCGACGCCGTCGTGGCCGGGCCGCTGCGCGCTACGGAAGCCGGACACCAGGGTTCCCTGGACCGGTTTCATCCAGCCGCCGACGCTGATGCACTGCTCACCTGGGCCGGCCGTACCGCCGCCGGGTTGGCCGGAGGCGAGCCCGACGAGGATGCTCGCGTCGCCCTCCCACTTGTCGTAGGCGTCGGGGTAGGCCGAAAGCTGAACCCGTTGCGCGGCAACGGTCAGCGGCATTGCCTGCCAGCCGGGAACGGTGGCAAGCTTGCGGTAGAACGCGCCCGCCGCGTACTCAGGGTTCATGATCTGCGCGGGGGTGCCCCAGCCCTGGCTGGGCCGTTGCTGGAACAGGCCGAGCGAGTCGTGGTCGTTGTTCTCGCCGAGGTTGCCGAGGTTGCGTAGTCCGGATTCCTGTAGCGCGGTGGCGACGGCGATGATCTGTCCGCGGACGGGGATGCCGTCCTGGACGCCGACGGTGACGATGATCTGGGCGTGGTGCAGTTGCTCGGCGTCGTAGCGGCCGGTGGTGCCGCTCGGGGTGGTGATGACCGAGCAGGCCGACGCGGCACCGGTGAGGGTGGCCACTGCGGCGACGCACAGGAACGCGACGGCGAGGACGACGGCGCCGATGGTGGCGATGGCGCGGCTGTTCATGGCCGGCGCCGGAGCGTGAGTGCGGACATGGCAGTTTCCCTTCGAAATGGTGCGCCGGCGGCGATCTGCCGCGGACGCCGGACGGTTCCGGCACGGGCCTCGAAGGGGTGCGCCGGTGGCGGGACACGGGTGTGTTCCGCCACCGGCGGCGGATGGTCTACGAGGCGGATGCCGGATGGTGCGGTACGTGGCCGTTGGTGGTGGTGGCCAGCTGGGCGATCCGGTCGATCAAGGTCAGCGGCGAGTCGAGCAGGCCGCTGTTCCCGGTGCGGCGGATCCACTGGACCTGCCGCAGGGAGATGCCGTGCCGCTGCGCGAACTCGGCCGGCTCGATATCTGGGTCGGCCTTGAGTTCGGCCCACAGTTGCCGCCACCGGTCGTAGGACGCCTGGTCCTGCGGCACGCGGCGCAGCACGTCGGCGGGCGGCATCGGCCCGGCCAACGCGCGCGGCGCCGCAGGTTTCCGTTTGACGTCCGGGTCGGCGTCGCCGTCGGGCGAAGCTGGGGGTAGCAGGTCGGCGCCGATGACGCGGGCCCAGCCAGGCACGTCGGCCTGGGCTTCGAGGGCGGCGGCGACCGCGTCGAGGTCGAGGGTGGTGGCGGCGATGTCGGCGCGGACCGGGTCGTCGTGCCGGGACCGGATCAGCGTCTCGACGTGGGTGGCGAGGGCGACGCGGCGCTTTTCGTCGCGTAGTTGCTGACGGGCGGCGTCGAGGGATTCGTGCAGCGGGAGGCGGTGTGCGAGGGCGAGGGAGCGGGCGCGGCGGGTGACGGCCGGCTCGCGCCACCATTGGGCGAGGCCGTAGACCGGCGCGGTGTCGGCGAGTTTCCCGGCGGCCCTCAGCGCGTCGCGGCGGCGGGCGGCGCTGTGCATCTGCCACACCGAGTAGGCGAAGACGCCGAGGCCGCCGAAGACGGCGGCCAGGTAGGGCACATCGTGGTGGCCGATGACGTTGATAGCGACACCGACGGTCACCGACACGGCGGACAGGACTCGCCACCCGTAGGCGGCCTCGCCGAGGCGCTGCCGCCAGTCGGCGAGCACGGCCGTGACGACACCGCCAAGGTCGATCACAGCGGCGAACGGGGCAACGAGGGCGGCTCGCCACCACCAATCGAGGCCGTCCGGCCAGGGCGGGGTCTGCACGCCGACCCAGATCTGGCCGATGGTGGAGCCGAGGGCGGCGATGACGTAGAAGATCCACGCGGCGTGCTCAGCGGCTCGGCCGTGCGGGCCGTCGCCGAGCTTGGCGGTGAGGTTCATCGCTCGCCCGCCGCCGGCGGGGTCGTCGTGGACGTGAGGGCCATGGGGTTCCTCCTGCGTATGCGAAGAGGCCCAGCGCCACGGTGCGGGACGCTGGGCCACGTGGGCGTGTGCGTCCCGCCGGGGACGGTCACCAGCAGCCGGTGTCCGTCGAGAAGCGGGGATGGTGGATCAGGTGTCCTTCGCTGGCCCGCATCGCGTCGATGGTGGCGATGACGGCGTTGTCGGACATGAAGGTGTGGGCGGTCACGACGCGTCCCGCCACGTCCAGTGCTCGCCGGTGCCGTTGTAGCCGCTGCGGAACCCGCGGCGCACCACCGTGCCGGCCTCGTCGACGATCTGGACCTGCCAGTACACGCCGAGACCGCGTAGTTCCCGAAGCACGAGTCGCTCGATCTGGTCAACGCTGATGAACGGGGTTCCCACCCCGGCAGGGACGTCCGCGTCGGCATCGAGGGTCGGCCCGCCGTGCAGGCACTTGTGGCCCCGAACCGAGACGTACAGCAGGCGCAGCATCACGCCTCCCGCCGCGTCGAGCCCGGCTGCGCCGGCGTCCCATCCGGGCACTGGTGGTGCGGCGACGGTCCGTCGTCGGCGGTGTGGTGGATAGTGTGGATATCGACGGGGTCGACGACGTCCCACTTCCAGCCGAAGCCGACGCGGTAGCGGCCGTCCTTGTCCGGGGCGATGACATCGACGAGCGCGGGGTCGCTGTGCAGGACGCGGCTGTCGACCACGACCAGGCTGCCCAGCCACGACACCGACGCCATGCGCTGTAGCGCGTCGAGCCACGCCTCGTCGAGATGGGCGCCGGCGGCGACCGACGCGGCGATCGCCGCCGTCATCTCGGCGTGGTGGCTGTCGACGATCGCGCGCATCACCTGCAGCGTCACCGTGAAGACCTCCCAGCCGTTCCACCTCCCGGCCGGGATGCCGGCGAACCCTTCCCGGTAGCGGTGCTGGCAGGACAGGTCGGTGTTCTCCAACCAGTCACCGCTGAAAACGTGCGTGGGGCGGCTCGTGCTCATCGCGCCACCGCCGTGGCTCCGGCCGACGAACGGGTCAGTGCGGCGTTGAGCCGGCGCAGCCCGCGCCGTTCCAAGTCCCGGATGGTCTGCGAGCTGCGGCCCATGACGGCGGCGGCGAGATCGCGGGGGTAGCCGTCGAGGTAGCGCAGCCGGATCGCCGTTCGCTGGTTGTTAGTCAGGCGGGCCATGCCGGCCACGAACGCCATCCTCCTGCTCACGGTGAGCGTGCGAGGCACCGGCGCCGGGGCGATGGCGGCTCGGTCGTTGATCTCGTGGGCGGCGCGCAGGTAGCGGCGGGCGGCCCAGCCGTGCCGGGTACAGGCGCGAGCGGTCAGCCGGAGGATTCGGCCGGTCACGTCCTGCGGTGCGGACGCCAGTTCGGTGAGCGCGTCGGCGAAGGCGTCGTGCACGACGTCGGGGATCGCGTCGCGGTCACGCAGCCGGACGGCCAGGTACCGGGTGACCAGGTCGAGGTGCTGGGCGTGGAGCCGGCCGAACGCGTCGCGGTCGCCGTTCTGGGCGCGGCGCAGCAGGTCGAGGGTGGCCGGCGAGGTCTCGCGGCGGCGCCGCGCGGGGCGGCGGGTGTGTGCCATGACGGAGCTCCATTTCTCACGATCGAAATTTGGGTCCGGGCACGGCGTGTTGGCCGTGCCCGGAGGTGGTGCCGGTGGCCGGGCGACGGCCAGGTGAAGCGGTGTCGCGATGACGAGATGGTGGGTGCCTGGGGCCTCGGCGATTGGACTGGTCAGGTCCCGGTTAGGTCCGCTGGGTGCGGTGGCCCGCATTCAGGCGAGGGCCTGTTCGGCCTCGGCGCAGGTCATCCGCGTTGACGGCGACGGCCCACCAGGCGCGTTGGTGGGTCACGCTGACGCTGGGCAGTCGACGACCACGACCCGCGACCGGTAGGGGCTGATCGTTGTGCCAGTTGCCAATGACGGCGTAGCCGTGAGGGCGAGCTGGTTCTCCCTATCCGCGGTGAGCTCGGCGTTGGCGAGCCGGACGACGTCAGTGCGTTAGTACTCCAACGTCACTTGGCCTGTCTGCGCTGGTAGTGAGATCGTCGGGCTCGGGCTTGGGATGTTCGTCGCCAGGTTGACCAGTGCAGGGTGTGCGCTGGTGGGAGTGGCAGGTTGAGGACGAAGGCGTTGAAGAGTCGGCGGATCTCGGCGACGGTCAGCGCGATGATTTCCGGTTCAGCGTCGGGCTGCTGCGCGGTGGCGGCGAGGATGGTCAGGACGGCCAGGGCGAGCATGGCCAGGGTGATGAACCGGTGCCAGCCGGTCCAGCCGCGGACCTGGTAGTGGTCGAGGCCGACCTGGCCTTTGCCGGTTTGGAACAGCTCCTCAATGCTCCAGCGGGAGCCGGCCACGGTGACGAGGGTGTGCAGCGGCGCGGGGCGGGGTGACCAGCACAGGTAGAAGGCCAGCTCGCTGGTGGTGCGATTGCGGCGGATGAGCAGCCACCGGTGCTCCCCGGGCCGGGTGGCGGTGGTGATCCAGGCCCACAGGTAGTCGCGGGGTCCTTTCGCTCCGGGGCCGCAGCTGTGCTGCTGCCACTCGCGGGTGGGGATCCGGTCGGCGAGGTCGTCGACGCGGATCAGGGTGCGGCCGTCGTTGACCGCCACGCGCCGGTCGCAACCGACCGCCAGGACGTAGCCGATCTCGCGGTGTTCCAGGTCAGCACGCAGGCCCGGGTCGGCGCCGTAGACCTCGTCACCGGTCACCCACCCGACCGGGACACCAGCCTCGATCGCGGTGGCGATCATCTGGCGGGCCAGGGCAGGCTTGGTAGCGAACCCGACCTGGTCGGGGACACCGGCGGCAGCGAGACGATCGGGCTGGTCGCACCAGGTCGCCTCCGGCAGGTAGAGCCGGCGATCGATCATCGCCCGACCGTGCGGGGTGACGTAGGCCAGGAACACCCCGACCTGGCTGTTCTCAACACGGCCGGCGGTGCCCGTGTACTGCCGCTGGTGCGCCGCGAGGCGCTCTGTTGTATCCCCAGCTCAGCTGGGAGGAACTTGGAGGGAGGTTCTTGGGTCTGATGGCTTACCCGGAGCTGAAAGGCGATGGGGACAAGAGCATGCCAGGAAACCGGCGGTCATGGTCAGGCGTCTGACGTGATGCGTCGTGGGACCCGCGCGATATGGCGAAGGCTGGATTGCTTGAAACCCAATCTCCAGACGATGAAAAGTACCATCCGCCGGAAATGACGCCTGGAACCGGCGCCGCGCTCTGCTCTGGCTTTACAGCGTGGTCGGGGCAACCTCTGGGGCGCAGGGCGATGCCCAGCGAGGGCATTCAAGGAGATGAGTGGGTCGCCTACGTCGTGCTGTCACGTGCAACAGAGACGAACGCGGGATCGCCTACGGGGCGCGAGCCCTACGGCGACGGAGCGCTCGTAGTAGTCGCCGGGGTCACGTCCGGCCGAGGAGGACGGGAAAGCCGTCCGCAGGGCGAAGGAGCGCAGGTGATTCGGACACCACAGGACTCGGGAGGTATGCGAAATGCAGAGCGCCGAAACGGTGCTGGGTGTCCTGCGTGAACGCGGCAAGCGTGGTCTGCCGCTGGATGAGTTGTATCGACAGATGTTCAACCCGCAGTTGTATCTGCTGGCCTACGGGCGCATCTACGCCAACCAGGGCGCGATGACACCGGGGGCCAGCGCAGAAACCGTGGACGGCATGTCGCTGGGCAAGATCGGCCGCATCATCGATGCGATGCGCCAGGAGCGCTACCGGTTCAGCCCGGTGAAGCGGGCGTGGATCCCGAAGAAGAACGGGAAACGGCGACCGCTTGGCCTGCCCACCTGGTCGGACAAACTCGTCGGCGAGGTGATGCGCCTGCTGTTGGAGGCGTACTACGAGCCGCGGTTTTCCGCCCGGTCCCACGGGTTCCGTCCCGGCCGGGGCTGCCACACCGCGTTACGCGAGGTGGCGACCACCTGGACGGCGACGGCCTGGTTCATCGAGGGTGACATCTCCGACTGCTTCGGCACGCTCGACCACAAGGTCATGCTGTCGACGCTGGCGGAGCACATCCACGACAACCGGTTTCTGCGGCTGGTGCGCAACATGCTCACCGCCGGGTATCTGGAAGACTGGGTCTGGAACGCCACGCTCAGCGGGGCACCGCAGGGCGGCGTAGTTTCCCCGATCCTGTCGAACATCTATCTGCACCGGTTGGACACGTTCGTCGAGAACGTTCTCATCCCCGAGTACACCCGAGGCGAACGCAGGGCGAAGAACCGTGCCTACTGCCGGGTGCAAGACGCGGCCGCACGTGCCCGTGTCCGTGGTGACCGCACCACGGCCCGGAAACTGCGCCAGCAGTTACACAGCCTGCCCAGCCGGGACCCGAACGATCCCGGCTACCGGCGGCTGCGCTACGTGCGCTACGCCGATGACACCCTGCTCGGGTTCGTCGGACCACGAGCCGAAGCCGAGGACATCAAACGGCGTCTCGCTCAGTTCCTGCGCGACGATCTCAAGCTGGAACTGTCCGAGGACAAAACGCTGATCACGCACGCCCGCACAGGCGCGGCGAGATTCCTCGGCTACGAGATCACCGTCCAGCACGGCGACCACATGCACCATCGTGGGAACCGGACGGTCAACGGCACGATCGGGTTACGCGTGCCGAAAACGGTGATCAAGGCCAAGTGCGCTCGGTACCTACAGCGTGGTGAACCCGCGCATCGGACCCGGCTGGTCAACCACGATGACCACACCATCATCGCGACCTACGGGGCCGAGTACCGAGGCATCGTCCAGTACTACCTGCCCGCCGGAGATGTCTGGCGGCTGAGCCGGCTGCGTTGGGTCATGGAGACCTCCATGCTCAAGACGCTGGCCCTCAAGCACCGCTCAGCGGTGTCGAAGATGGCCCGGAAATACCGGACCTCCATCGACACCCAGCACGGCAAGCGACGGTGTTTCGAGGCCCGCATCGAACGCGAGGGCAGGCCACCACTGGTCGCCCGGTTCGGCGGCATCCCACTCAAACGGCAGAAGACAGCGGCCCCCATCGACCGCAGTCCCACCCCAGCCGTCGCCCGCAAGGAGTTGATCAATCGGCTCCTCGCAGGCAGGTGCGAGGTCTGCGGCGGATCAGTGGACATCCAGGTCCACCACGTCCGCAAACTCGCCGACCTCGACCAGGCCGGGCAGTCACGCAAGAACACCTGGACAAAGATCATGGTCAAGCGGCGACGCAAGACGCTCATCGTCTGCGCCGACTGTCACCACCAGATCCACTCCGGGAACAGCGCCGCACTCACGCAGTAGTCACCGGAGAGCCGGATGCTCGGAAACGGGCCCGTCCGGTTCGGGAGGAGGGCGTTGGAAAAGGACCTGCCCCGGCAGGCACCTCGTCAACGCCCCACCTCACCACCCCGACCGAGCACACGCCCTTCTTCAGGAAGCCGGTCTCGTCGCAGACCAGCACACCATCGGGATGGCCGAGCTGCTCGATCAGCCAGTCACGCACGTCATCGCGCACGGCATCGGCGTCCCACACCGCCGTGCGCAGCAGCCGCTGCATCGCCTGCGGATCACCGTGCCCCGCCCGCTCCGCAAGCGACCAGCAGGTCTTACGTTCCGCGTCCGACAGCAGCCCTTCCACGAACTGCCCGGCCGTCCGGCGTGGCTCGGCCCGCACGAACCGGTCAGCGACACGCGTCACCGCCTTGTCCAGGATGACCCGCCACCGGGCGGGTCTACGCTGTGGCACGCGGCCACCGCACGATCTTCGGTTGTCCTCACAAACCATCGATGATCAACGCGGTGGCCGTCTTCATGCCCACGCCACGCCCAACGCCGAAGCCAAGTGACGTTGGAGTATTAGTCCCGTGTCACGGCAGGAAGCGTTGCTGCCAATGCGGCTGTCTTGGTCGCCGTTCGGAAGATCGAGACGGCGTTGGCGGCGATGTCCGCGACGCCGTCTACCCTCTCCCGCTGGGTGAAGGGCAATCTTGCGTGCGGACCGACGCGGAACGCGGGCAGGTTGTAGTGCTCACGAGCAACGACGTTCCCGTCGGTAGTGGTGTACTCGTCGAAGGACCCGAGGTCGAGCCCGTCGATGTCCGTCTCTCGGTTGCCGGTGCAGACGACGACGAGGTCGTATGTGCGGCCATCGATGAGTGCCGCGCCGGGCAGCGCGACGGGCCGTGCCCGGCGACCCAGCACGTTGAGTCGCCGGACGCCGAACCCGTCCGGGCGCAGGTAGCGACCGATGGCCTGATACCTGCCACGGATGTCTTCCTGCCACGCCTCGCACGTGGTTGGCAGGTCGTCGGCGTACCAGTCGATCCGGTCCACTCGGTCCAGCGCGGCAGCGGCCATGAACGGTTGCGGCGCGATACCCAGGCACGACTCGACGGCGCACTTGGCGGAGTCACCACCACCGACAACCGCGACACGATGCACACCGCGCAGCGGCCACATGTCGGCCATGCGCCGCATGAATTGCGGGAAGGTGAGGATCGTGGTGCCGTTGGCAACGTCCTGGTCGTCCGGGTCACCCACGCCTCGGGCGTCGATGACCCGCCCGGCGGGCAGCGGGTCGCGATCCTCAATCTCGATCTGCACCCCGGTTCCGTCACGAGCGACCGACAGGACCTTGGCGTTGGTCACCACGTCGGCGAACTGCGCCAACGCGAGGCGAATCACGAACGCCATGTCCGTGTTCGTCTGGTACTCGACCATGGACACATTCGCTGCCTGGATCGGTGCGCCCGGCAAATAGTTGAGGCTTGCCCCCTGGTCGCCTGCCAGTCCGGCGCTTCCCGCCCGGTTGCGGGAGTTGAGGTAGAACGTCGGCCGCGCGGTCATGGCGAACGTGCCACCAACCCGCTCGTGGCGTTCCAACACCAGCGGCTTCGGGTACCCACTGAGGACGCGAACTGCCGCGTACGTCGCTGCGTGGAAGCCGCTACCGATGATGACCTCACGGTCGGTGCCGCTGGAACCGAGCGTGTCCTGCTGACGCGGCTCGTCCGACCAGTAGGCGTCCAAGACCTGGTCAGCGAAGTCGCGACCGTAGGGGTCCAGGGCAATACCGGTGAGCTTCGCCTGCCACGGGCTCGGGAACTCAGACTCCCGTTGCGTCATCGCCCGCATTCCCTCAGCGGCAGATTGCCTCAAGGCGACGGTGGTGAGAAGGGACTCGATCTGCGCGGATGGCTCGAACATGGCCCCGCATCCTTTCCTCGGTCACCGGGGCATCGCGCCGGGCCGCGTACCCACCCCGGGGCACCCCGGGGTCGCGGCACGCGGCCGGCACGATCCCCGGAAGGGTCAAACGGGTGGGTCGCTGGGTCTGGCGGTTACCAGTCCCAGGTGGGCAGATCGCCGACCCTGGTCGGCGTCGGCGTTGAACATCAGGTAGTCGCCGCCCGACGCGGGGGCGGAGCCCGGCCTGGCTGCCGTGGCCGGAGGTGGTGTCGGTGGCCGGGCGACTACCAGGTGCAGCGGTGTCGAGACCGGCGACGTGGTGGGCGCCGGCGGGCTCGGCGAGCCGACCGGTCGGGCTGCGGCTGGGTCAGCTGGTTGCGGTGGTCCGCGGCGCGGCGATGGCGGCCTGTTCGGCCTCGTCGGGTCCGTCGGTGCTGACGGCCACGGCCCACCAGCCGGGCTGCTGGATCACCGCCGTGCCGGCGCTGAACCTGGGCAGCCGGGCGACGACGACCACCATCGGCGTGGGCTGGTCGCTGTCCAGCCGCCGATGACGCGTGGCCGTTGGGGGCTGCGGTGTTGCGCTGGTAGGCGGCGAGTTCGGCGCTGACGAGTCGGGCGACGTGGTCGAGAGCTTCTACGGCGGCGTCGATGCCGGCGGTCGCGCTGTCGGTGGTGAAGTCGTCGAAGCCCTAGTGCAGGCTGGCCAACCGGACCCGTTCGCCGTCGATGGCCAGGTCGGCGGTGATGATGGCGCCGCCGTCCACGCCGTCGCCGTCGGCGGTGCGCCAGACCTGCACCTGCCGCAGCGCGGGATGCAGGTGCCACACCTGCGGCTGCGGGTCGTCGTCGAGGGCGGCGAGCAGCGCTTCCAAACCGGCCGGGATCGTCAGCTCGGTGGTACGGAAGGTAGCGTCGATGCCGTGCTCGTCGGCGACGCCGTCGGCCAGCCAGGCCCGGCAGGCCTCCGGGTCGAACGTCACCGCGGGACCGTCGGCGATCCGGCTAGCCGCCCACTGTGCGCGCCAGGGCCGTACTCGCCATGGACACATTGGCTGCCTGGATCGGTGCGCCCGGTAGGTAGTTCAGGCTTGCCCGCTGGTAGCCTGCCAGTCCTGCACTTCCCGCGGTTACGGGAGTTGAGGTAGAACGTCGGCCGCGCGGTCATAGCGAAAGCGCCACCGGCCCGCTCGTTGCGTTCCAACACCAGCGGCCTCGGGTATCCGCTGAGTCTCAGCGCCTTCTCGATCACGTCCCGTGGCAGCGACGTCTTCTTCGCCAGGCCAAAGGGCGTGATATAAGACGTTCCTGATACAGGGGGCCTGAAGTTGTCCAGCGGCCCGCGCCGTCGACGTGGCGGTGACGACCGCGCTGAACACCAGCAACACTTCCGGCTCCGCCAGCGCGGCGATCACACGGGCGTCGGCGATGCTCACGCAGGCCACAGTAGCTGCGGTGGCAGATCAGCCCAACCACCGACCCACAGCTGAATGTTTACAAACTCCCAGCTCAACACCTATCAAACGACTACGCAACAGCCCTGCGACCTGGTGTCACGTCTTGTCTATTGACAGGTAGGCAACATTTGTCTACAACTGACTGTCCTATGACAGGGGAGGATGGACATGTCAGTGCCGAAAGACAAGTTTGACGCGTTTGTCTCGTACAGCCATGCGCTCGACGGAAAGCTCGCCCCCGTTGTGCAAGGTGAGCTTGAGCGATTCGCAAAGCCCTGGTATCGAATGCGCGCACTACGCGTCTTCAGGGATGCTGCCAACCTATCCGCATCGCCGGGTCTGTGGTCTGCCATCGAACGTGCGCTGGCTTCATCCGAGTGGTTCGTGCTAATGGCCTCGCCAGAAGCCGCACGCTCCGAGTGGGTCAACCGGGAGGTGGCCTGGTGGGTGGCAAACCGTTCACCCAATCGGCTGCTCCTAGCGGTAACCAGCGGCGATTTCGTCTGGGACAAGGACGTAGGGGATGTGGATTTCAAGACGAGTACCGCCGTCCCGCCCGCGCTTCGGGGTGTGTTGGCTGAGGAGCCGCGTTGGATTGACCTACGATGGCTGCGTGATGCCGACCTGGCAGACGCCTCGAATCCGCGCTTGCGTGAGAGTGTTACGGAGCTAGGGTCGGCTATCCGAGACATGCCGAAGGACCTCCTCATCGGCGAGCACGTGAGAAGGCACCGGCAGGCGATGCGGCATGCGCGGTTGGCGATAGGAAGCCTGGCCACCCTGCTTGTGTTCCTTCTTGCCGCGACAGTTTACGCCGTCATCCAGAGTGAGGAGGCACAGAGCCAGACCCGAACTGCGACGGCTCAGCTGCTCGCCGCCACGGCCATTGCCGAAATGGAGGTACAGGCCGACCGCGCACAGCTCCTCGCCGTCGAAGGCTACCGGATGCAGCGCAATCCCCGCACCGCAGCCGCGTTATTGGACGTTTTGACAGCAAGCCCTCACCTTGTACGGCAGGTGCCAGTGGGCGCAACGGTCACGGCTGTATCCGGATCGGCCGATGGAAACACGGTTGTTGCCGGCACCGACGATGGTCGCCTCCTCCGATGGAGGCTGGATACCTGGACGTTGGATGAGATTCGGCTAGGCCACGATGAGATCCTCAGTGTCGCGATCAGTGCGGACGGCGGCACCACATTAGCTGTAGATGGGACAGTTGCGGTAACGTGGAAGGCCACCGGCCCTTCTTCTCCCTTGAGTTTCGAAGCCAAGGGTGCGGTTTCCATTGCAGTGTCACCATCAGGCGCATTAGCAGCGATGATCGTGAAAAATGGCAACGGTGCTGACCTGGCCGTGGCCCTATATGACCCGGCCACCGGTAGCCGCATACGCGCCACACGATCGCGCAAATATTGGTCTGACGTCGGGATGCCGAACGAGTCGACGGTCATCCTTGCCGGCGGTACAGGCGCTTGGGAGCGTATGCGTACCAGCGACCTGTCTGTGTCGTCATACTCGGATGACACCACCACTCCAGCCGGTGACTACGCTGGTGGCGGATCGGCGGAGGCGTCCTACTTCGGATACATCAAGTACCGACAGGTAGTCCTTCAAGTCAACAACAACACCTCCTCTGGCGAGATCAAGGGCGCTGAAGTGCCGGTTGCCCAGCCAGAACTGCTCACGATCCGAAACGATGGCAAGTACGTGGCAGCCTCGGGTGGCGGAACACTTTGGATCGCCAGTACGGCTGATGATCCTGGCGCGCCGATTCAGTTGACAGGTAGCGGCCGGATCGACGCTATGGCATTTGTCGGCAACTCGACCAAGCTAGTGTCGGCGGCGGCCGACTCCCTCGCGTTGTGGGATATCAGCCAGCATTCGCGCTTGAGCCGCGCATCGTGGGTCGACGTTCCAGAGGTTGCTAACGTCGGACCCCCGCCACGCATTGCTGTGACGCGCGATGGCAAACGCGTCGCCGTGCTAGGCGGAAACTCTGATGTAGGTGCCGTCCATACGCTAGACGACTCGTTGGTGCGTAGCGAGCCTATCCTTCCCTTCTACGTTGAGCACAATCGAATCCCGCTGTGGAGCGCCGACGGAAAATGGCTCTGGCTGGTTGGGGCGGGTGGGGCGACCCGCGTTCTCCTAGGCTCCGGACCCGATGTTGGCGTTTGGCCCGCGGCGAGCGATGCGGGCATTCTAGCTGCGGGTGTATCCGCCGATGGCCGTCGGGCTGTCTTCGTCGAGGCCGGTGGTGGGCTGCAGGTGCGTCGCACCTCCGACGGCGCGGTGCTTAAGCAGACGCCCGGTGCACCGGAGAATCCCTCTTTAGCTAATGGTTTGAGCAGTGCTGATCTAACCGTAGCGGCTGCCGTGAGCGCGGACGCGCGGAACGCCGCGGTGGTTCAGTCTGATACGACCCGACGTGTCGTTGTAACTGACGTTGAATCGCTTCGCTCTCACGAACTGGCCGGTCCGCCCGCCCAAGCCGTCACCTTCGGCGAGGGCTACCTTTTGGTGGTGCGCGAGAACGGCGATCTTGAGGTGTGGGATCAGGAGGGAACGGCGAGGCAGCGTACGGTGGCAGGCGATGCCGGGTATGCAGTAGCAATTGCGGTGGTGCCTGGCACGGGGCTAGTAGTTCGCCTGCGTTCGGACGGGCGAGCAGTAGTGATCGACATCCCATCTGGTGTCGTGCTCGGGTCCTTGCAGTTGCCGCCGATGACGCGAGGCTCAACAGCCAGTCCATGGCACGCGACTTCCATGGTCGGCGCCGCAGGCACTGTTGAACTGCTGACCGCGACTTCAGGTGGCAGCCTCGTCCGATGGCCGATGAACGATCATGTATGGCTGCAGATCGCTTGTCAGACAGCAGGTCGGAACCTGACGGTGTCTGAATGGCGATCCGTTGCAGCCATCGATCCGCCTGAGGACTTGTCATGTGGCCGCCCGCTGGACTGAAACCGATCTCGCAAGTCGGCTACCTGCGCCCATTCCGCGTCGCCAAGGACACCGAAGGTCTACGCGCCAAGCTCAAGCGAGGTGAGCGCAGCACCGCAAGCACCTTCGCCTGTTCGGCCTCGGACAGGGCGTTGGCCGGCCGCGGCCGCGGCGACGGCGTCCCCGGCGGTGTGGGCTTGGCCCGCCGGTAGTGGCCGGCCCTCGACTTGCCCAACAGCGCGCAGGCCCGCTTGATCGACGTCAACGGCGCCAGGGCGGTGAAGGCGTCGTCGATCACCTGCGCGGCCTGCCGTCGCGTGTCTGCTCCGCGCTCTCGGAGAGCAGCCCCAAGAGCGCGTGTGCGTTTCCCACCACGTCCAGCGCGGCCCTGGTCTTCGCCAGCTCGGCTTGCAGGCGTTCGTTCTCCCGCCGCAGCCGTTCGTTCTCCACCTGCTCAGCAGTCTTGCCAGGCCGGCGGCCCGGCCTCGGTGCCGGCCCGGAAAGGGTTCCGGCGTCGCGGGCGCGACGCCACTCGATGATGTGTGAGTGGTACAGCCCTTCGCGGCGCAGCAGCGCACCCCGCGCGCCGGCCTCGGTCAACGCGTCGTACTCGGCCACGATGGCGAGCTTGTACTCAGGTGTGAACGTCCGGCGCTTCGGCCGGTCCGCCCGCGGTGAGGAGGCTGAACCCATCAGCCCATCCTCGCCCAAGCCGATGTCAGCGATGCTCAAGGTCACGATCGTTGATGATCCCGTCTCGCCCTACTTCACAAAATCTGGCACCCCGATGTCTCACGGGATCCTGACACGGAGGGATCCGACGGCTGCCGTGCTCGACACGCAGAGCGTGAAGACGTCCACCAACGTGCCCGTGACCAGCCAAGGAACAGATGCGGGCAGGAAGATCGTGGGTCGGAAACGAGGGATCATCACCGACGCTCTCGGCATCATCCTCGCCGTAATCGTGACTGCCGCGAACCTGTCGGACAACGCTATCGGAACACGCCTGGCCCAGGGGCGGGCCAGGTTCTTAAGACCGTGTTCGAGGGCCTTGGCCAACTGCTTGTCGCGCTGGTGGCTGTACGAGATGAACACGTCCCGTCTGACGAGCGCACCTCCGCATCACTGTCCTCAGTGGTGGGCAGATCGCAGATCCTATCGGCCGGCAAGGGACGCCGTCAGCCCCGCCGTGACCCGGTCGACACGTGCCGCCGGGCCCGGCGCGGTCGGGCGCTCACGCGGTGTTGCGCTGGTACGGCAGCGAGCCCGAGCCCTTCGCTCCCGCGTTGTCGAGGTCGAGCTGCGCATGCAGCAGCGCCTTGACGGTCTCGTCACTCATGCCGGCGAGCTTCCCGAAGCCCAGCACGTACGGCCTCAGCCGCGACTGCATGGCCGCGAGATCGGCCCGGCACTCGGCGTTTCCCGGCCACTCCTGCTCGGGCCGGTCGGACGACTCCTGCTCCCATGCGTGCAGCTCCGGGTGCCAACGCGAGAGGAATGGCGCGAGCTCGTTGTTCACCATCGCGAGCGCGAGGTGCTCGACCGACGGTGCCGCGCCGACGAACCGGCTCGGCTTCACCTCGTCGAGGATCTGCCGCGTGAGCAGCACCAGCGCGTGTAGCGACGACAGCGCCTCACGAAGCCGCCCGGTGCCCGGGGCCAGGGGTCGTATGGCCACACGGCTGGTCATCTCCTTGAACAGCCGCCAGGCGACCTGCTGTGTGTCGCGGGTGAGCACGAAATTCAGCTCACTGAGCTGAGGCACGGTCACCTTCACGTCGGTCAGCCGGATGCCGCCGACGCTGTACGCGTGCACGATCACCGCCGCCACGGCGCCTGCGGTGGCTCCAGCGAGTATGAATAGGTTCTGCCCGTCGAGCAGGCTCGCGTAATATACCGCCACGCCCACGGCCGCACCAACGACTAGGCCCGCCAGGATCTTGAGCCACCAGCCTCGGCGGACCATGCCGCTCCTCCCCGCTCCCCGTGACACGGATGCGCTTGCCGCTGCTCGTCAGCGTGTCATTCAATCACGACGGAGCGCACCGCGGGCGGTGTGCGCCCGGACCGGGGGCGAGCGCGTCGCCGAGCAGGACGGCGAAGCCGTCTCCGACCGGCCAGACCATCTGGATGGGCGGGTCGATGTCCATGACCGGAAACGCGCTCCGGGTGGTGGTGCAGTGCACGGCGGTCGCGCAGGGCTCGGGCAGGTGCCACAGCGCCTGGCCATCGACGTGCGCCCGAGCGGCGTCGGTGACGTGGCGGGGTTGGGCGAACAGCCGCCGGTGCGGTGTCGAACCGAACATGTTCGTGTACTCGACGGTGGTGGCGTTGAGGTAGAGGGTCCAGTCGACGCCGCCGGGGATCGGGGCGATGTTGAACTGCACGCCGGGGCTGGGCTCCAGCCGCCAGAAGTCGACCATGTTGGTTGGGTTGTATGCGACGGTGCCGCGGTGGCCGATGTAGCCGGCGTAGCGCAGGCGCCGGTACGGGTCGAGGATTTTGCGGCCGGTGGATGCCCGCCCGTCGGCGAGCACGACGATGTCGGCGGGTGTGGTGCGACCGTCGGCGAAGTGCAGCAGCGGGCGCCCGCGGTATGCGGTGAGCCCGGTCAGCCGCGCGCCGGTCTGCGCCATGCCGGCGGGGATCCGGGTGGTCAGGGCTCGGTTGAGCTGGGTCCAGGTGGTGAACCGGCCGGGGGTAGGCGCGGCGTCTCGGGTCGCCGAGGGCTCGGGCGTGGACCGGGGTCTGCCAGATCGTCCCCGACGGGACGTGGACGTATTCGTCCTGTCCGAGGCCGAGCTGGTCGAGGATGCCGAGGCTGGAGTGTTCCAGGGAGATCAGGCCGCCGCCGAGCGTGGTGCTGGCCGGCGTGGCCTCGTAGAGGGTGACATGTGCGAAGCCGGCCTGGGTGAGCAGCAAAGCTGCGGCGGGACCGGTCAGCGATCCGCCGATGACAGCGATCCGCGGTCCGGTGGATGACCGTGCCGTGGCGGGCCGGTCGGGCTGGGGGCCGGTGCGGTGCTGCTGGTGTGGGCTGCGCATGGTCAGGGTTCCTCCAGAAAGGGAAGGTGGGGAACCCCGGGCACGGCCTGCTGGCCGTGCCCGGGGTGTGCGAGGTCGCACAGCGGTGGCCGGGCATCGGCCGGTAGGTGGTGCAGCTAGGGCGAGCGCGCCGGGGAACGGCTGCGCTGCTACGCCGTCAGCCGGCGGTGGTCAGGGGTCGGATGCGTAGCGGCGGGATCCGCCGCCACGACGCGGCGAGTGTGGCGGGCTGCGCCGGGTGCCGGATCACGTCGTAGTCGCGGACCCAGACCGCGTACCAGGGCTCCGCCGGTGCCGCTTGCCGCAGCAGCTGATCGCCGCTGACCGGAATTCCGGCCAGGGCGGGTGTTCGCTGGCCCGGTACCGAGAACGCTGCCCGGCTACCCGGGCATCGGGCAGGCCCGGCTGCTGTAGGACGCGCACGGCGGGCAAACAGCCGGCGCGGTGCACTGACAGGTCAAGTCGGACTCCCGGGCGAACAGCACCGCCAGCTGGCCCAGCCGATTGCCGCAGACCTGGCACAGGGTCCGGGTCAGGCAGCGATACTGCGACAGGTCGGTGAGCTTCCCGAACAGATGCAGCTTAGTTGAGGTGGCCGGGGTGCTCCACGGGACGACGAGCCCGCCGGTGCGGGGCCGCCCGGCCAGGTGCACCGGGATGTCATGCGTCGCCGTCACCGGCACCACCACCTTCGTCCGGCGCGCTCCCGGGCTGCGGTGCGAGGTCGGCTAGGACGTGGCCACCATGGGCGACCGGTCGGACCCGCGGGTCGGTGCGCAACAGTTCGTGGCAGCCGGCCGACACGCCGGACGTGACCGGACCGGGCACGACCATGCCGACACGGCCCAAGTCGATGGCCTGCCGGAGCACCTGCAACGCCCGGCTGCGCAGCGACGCTTCGACTACAACCGTGCCGGCCGTGAGCGCCGCCAGCAGCATCTGGGTGGCCGCCGTCCGCCACAGGGTCGGCCGGGCGCCTGGGGGCCAGACGCTGAGCAGCAGGCCGTCGACGGCGAGGCGTTCGAACAGCCCGCGATGCTGGTGCGGGTGGAGTTGGTCGAGTCCGCAGGGCAGGACCGCGACCGCGTCGCCCTCGGCGGCCAGCGCGGCCCGCAGGGCTGTGCCGTCGATCCCGAGCGCGCCGGAGGACACCACCGTCCGGTGCTGGCCCGCGAGCTGGGCGGCGAGGTCGGCTGCCACGTGGTTGCCGTAGTTGCTGCTGGCCCGCGACCCGACGATGGTGACCGAGGCCGCCTGCCGCGGGATCGGGGCCGTCCCGCGCGCCCACAGACACACCGGCTCCCCGCCGTCGAGGTCACGCAGTCCGGTCGGCCAGTCGGGATCGGTCGGGATCACCACCCGACCGCCGCCCCGCTGGGCCCCGTCCACGGCGACGACCGCCTCGCCCCACAGCCAGGACGGGGGCAGATGCCGGATCTCCAACCGGGCAACGAACGGCACACCACGCACCGACAACATGTCGAACGTCTCGACCGGGCCGTGGTCGGCCAGCAGCTTTCGCAGGCCGGAATCGCCCGGCTCACACAGCCATCCGAGCGTGGCCCGCGCAATCCGCTCGTCGGAGTAGGTGTCCATCACGCGGCCCTCCTTTCGACCGCCGCGCTGGCCAGCTCGAACGCGGCCGGGTCCGGTTCGTCGGGTCCGGCCTGCATCAAGTCGGTCTCCTCGGTGGCGTCGTCGGCCGGGGTGAGGTCGGTCAGGATCTGCTTGGCCACGCGCAGCACCGTTTCGGCGCATTCCTTGACCAGGTCCATGTCGCCGCCTGCCCACCCGAACACGTAGGCATCGCTGTAGGCCGCGCTGTCCATACCGAGGGCCCGCAGCACGATGTGCGCGACGCTCTCGGCCTCTGTCTCGTTCCGGCCGCGGTGCACGTCCTCACCGACGACCGCAGCGGCGGTGTCGAGGTGCCCGCAGCGGATGTGCGCCAGCTCGTGCAGGGTGGTCTTGGTCCGTTGGGCCGGGTCGACATCGTCGCGGACCTGCACGATTTGCACGCCCGGGCCACGGACCGTGACCCCGTTCGCGCCGCCCAGGTGACCGGTGCGTGGTGCGGCGAGCTCGAACGTGTACCCCTCGTTCTTGATGAGCTTGACCAGGTCGTCGAAGACACCGGTCGGGTCGTCGCCGACGAGCAACTGCGGGCCGCTCCCGCGCTTGTGCACCCGTCGGCGCACCATGACGGTCGGCGGTTTGAACGGTTCACCGTCGGTCTGCGACAACTCGAAGGTGTTGGCCAGCCCGAAGCCCACCACCTGCACGGCAGGCCGACCGGACAGCTCCCGCTTCACCGTGCGCCCGGCCGCCTCCCACTCGGCGACCTGTTCCTCGGTCGGCCGCCGCTTGATCGGCGCCCAAATCTTGAACGCGGTCTCCCCGGCGCGCACGTACCGCTTGTGGGCCTTCCAGCCGGTCGACCCGTCCTTTCGGCCGTAGGGCAGGAAGTAGCGGGGCTCGACGCCGCGCTCCTCGGCCTGGACCAGCAGCAGGATCTGGTTGCCCAGGCTGTAGCGGGCGCCGAACGTGGCCACGTGGTCGATGAACTCGACCCACTGCGCGGGCTCGGCCGCCATCCGGGCCAGCCGAGCATCGAAGTCGGCTTTGATCTTCGCCAGCAGATCGGCCCGATCGTCGCCGCCGCGGCCCACCCGCCCGGCCTGCGGGCGGTTGTTCTTCGGCTTCTTGGCCGTTGGGTTGTTCTTGGCCATCAGTGTGGCCCTCCTATCCCCGCCTCGTGGCGGCGGACAGGTTGGGACCCGCTGCGGCCCCAACCTGCCCGTAGGCACGAGGTGAGGCCGCCGCCCGGCAAGGGCGGTCAGGCTGATGGAAAGAGATGGCGGCGCGTGAAGTCCGGGTCGTCCCCGGCCAGGTTCCCGGCGCTGGCGAGGGTGCTGGCGAAGATCCGGATGGCTTCCCGCTTGACCGCGTCGGCGCCGATCAGGATCGGCGCGTCGATCAGCCCGTACACGTCCCCGCCGGTCGTCGCGGGCCACCGCCCGACCCTGCAGATGATCAACCTGCGGGTCGTCATCGTGCCTCCCCGCCATCAGCGTGGGAGGCATGCGAGCCGTCGAGGCCGCGCATGGCCGCGGGGTCGAATACGGTGGTCTGCCCGCGGCCGGCCCGTTTCGCCACGCGCATCGCGCGGTCGGCGCGGATGAGCGCGAGCCGCTGATCGCCGTCGGCGTACGGCGAGAAGGCGGCGACGCCGGCGCAGCCGGTCACGGTGACCGTGGTGGACACGCCGAAGAGTTGGATCTCGGTGGGCTCGGCGACGGCCGCGACGAGGCGTGCGGCGTGACCGGCGGCATCGACGCGGGCGTCGAGGATGACGGCGAACTCGTCGCGCCGCAGCCGGAACGCCGACCCGCCGGCGGCGGACGCGACGTGCCGGAGACGGCCGGCGGTCAGGACGAGCAGCTGGTCGAGCGCACGGTGGCCGAAACGGTTCACGAACGCCCGGGTTCCGTCGAGGTTGATCAGGATCACGGAGACCGGGCGTCCGGCGACGTCGGCCAGGGCCGCGTGGAGGCCGGTGCGGTTGCCCAGGCCGGTCAGGTCGTCGCGGCGCGCGGCGTGCACGACGGCGGTCAGCGCCGCGCGGTGGTAGGCGGCGGTGCGGCGCCGGGCCAGGTGGTAGGTGATGGCGGCGGTGATTGCTATCGCCGCGAGAACTGCGGTGATCCGCGCGGGGGTGGACACTGGTGCCCACACCTCCAATCCCTGGATTGGGGAGGTGTCGAGGGCAGCCGGGTGCCACCGGCTGCCCTCACCTCAAGCGGTGCGCGAAACCCCCGTTCGTGGGGTTCGCGGGGATGCCGGCGGCGCCCGCGCGGGGCACCGGACGTGCGTGTTAGTCGTTGGGCGTGCCGGTGGTGGCGGCCTGCCACAGGTGCGGCGGCAGGCCGGCCTGCAGGGCGTGGCCGAGCAGCTGCGCGAGGTGGTAGTCCGGGTCGGCGCGCAAAGACCGGTCCACGGCGACGTTCGCCAGCGCGCCGTCACCGGCGAGGTAGGCGGTGATGGCGAGCAGGCAGGCCGGCGCGGCTGTCGTCTCTGGGATGGCGCGGCGGGTGACGTCGATCCACAGTCGCCGCTGTTCGTCGCTGCCGTCGCAGGTCGTCCAGGCGTGGTCGCGGACCTGCGGCACCAGGAGCACGGCGGTCAGCCATGCCACGTCATCGTCGGACAAGGTTTCGCCGCGAGCAGCGGACTCGTACGCCTGCCGCACCGCCGCGATTCCGGCGCGCACGACGTGCTCGGGTGGGGATGGCTGCCCGCCGTCGATCGAGATGCCGCCGTCGGACAGCATGTCGGTGAGCCGCCGCAGCGCGGTGTCGCTCGCCGCGCGCATCCGGTCGCGCTCCGGCCCGGTCACCGGCGTGATCAGCTGCTTCAGCGCAGCGCGGTCCGGCAGCGGGGCGATGCCGAGATAGACCGCCTCCGCCGGGAGGATGCTGGCCGACGGGTCGTACCCGACTCCGTCGGCGCAGCCGGTGTCACCGCACAGGCACCAGTAGCTGCCATCGTCCACCCGAAGGACTTCGAGCACGTCGACGGCGGCAGCGAGCAGCGCCGCGGTGAACACCTCAGCCGCGGGTTCGACGCGATCGGCCGGGCCGTAGCCGGCGATGATCGCCGCCGAGCCGTACCGAGAGATCATCGCGGCGGTCTGCGCGGCCGGCGCCGACAGCTGGTGGACCTCGGACGGCTGGGGAAGGTCGAGCCGGGCGACGAACCGGATCCGCTGCTTGTCCAGGACGACGCAGACCAGGCTGTCCTGTGGGTGGAAGCCGAGAAGGTAGGGCACCGCGACGACGATGTCTTCGCGGCTGGTGAGCCGAAGCTTGCGGGGTGCGACCACAGGTTGGTCCTCCTTCAATGAGCGATGGGGATGGGGCCGGCGGCGTGAAGCCGCCGGTTGGGGATCAGCGGCAGGAAGTGAGTGCGGCCAGCACCGCGTGGATCTGGGCGGTGGTGAGGCTGATGGCGGTGGTGTCCCGACGGCCGGTGACGACGATCGGTCCGACCAGCGGCTGCCGGCCGCCGCCGAGGCGGGCGACGAGCAGGCCGGCGGCGGGGCTGGGGCTGGGCCGGCGAAGGCGCAGACCCAGACACCGGCCACCTGGATCGACGGTGGGGCACGTCAAACGTCGCCGAAGCGCGGTGGGCGGCGAGATTCGTGCCGAGAGCGGTTACGGATGTCGAGGCGTGCTGGCCCAGCTGGCCCGACAGGCGGGGTTGGCGCCCATCTGCTCGGCGACGGCGACGGTGACGGCACGCCCGCCCGTCAAGTGGTCCTTCTTCGTGCTCGACGGCGAGGACGCTTGGGTGCTGCGCACGCCGGGCGGCTGCTCGCTGTTGGTCATTCGCCGCGGGCCTCCACGCCGTTGACCGTGACGTCGAACGTGAGGGTGTCCTCGTCGACACCGTCGACCTGATCGGTGCCGATTCGCAGGTACTCGCGAACGTCGTACTCGGTGTCCCCCGCGTCGCGGCCGTCCTCCGGGGTCACGTCGAAGCTGCCGCTGATGGTGAACCGGACCCGATGGCGCGGGTCGTATGGATCGAGGTCGAAATGGGCGAGGAACTTGTCGAGCCCGTCCCGGCAGATGTCGCCGTCGCGGTGCCGGTCGATGGCGTAGGACCGGATCTCCGCGAGCCGGCGCACATGCAACCGCCGCTGCTCGTCGAGCTCTTCGGCCAGAGCGCGGGCGCGGTCGGCAGCGGTGTGCTGGGCCGCCAAGGCCCAGGCGACGGCCTGCTGCGCCAACCCGAGCGCGGTGGCGGGGTCGATCACCGGTACGGCGGCGACGTCGGCGCGAAGGCTGCGGGCGTGTCCGTCCACCAGGACACGGACCGTGCCCGTCACGGCGGGCTGAGCCAGGACGACGGCGTTCTCCCGGCGGTCGGTGTGGACGATGGTGACCGCCTGGCCGGGCGACACGGCGAGCGCGGCGAGCGGCTCCGAATGCCGGTGCGGGTGCGCAGTGAGGGCGAGTTGCGCGCTGGGGCGGCCGGAAGCCACGACACACTGCTGCATGGTGTTGGTCATGACGTTGCCTTTCGGGAGGAACAGCGGCCCGGTGGGTCGCCAGGACGCGGGATCGGAGATTCGCGCCGAACGGCGCGAGATGGGGGTTCGCGGGCTGGCCGCGTCGTCTGAGCTCGGCGGCGCTCGGCGCCGGGTACGGCTCGGCGATGACGCCGGGCCCGCGGTGGGGTGGCGTCACAGGGGGATGCCGTTGACGCTGACCGTCGGCGACGGATCGGTCAGCCGCAGGATCGCGTTCGGCGGCACGCTGGCGCGCTCGCCGGTGATGTAGTCGATGACCCACCACCCGTCGCGGCCCTGCCACACCGCGGCGATCGTGAGCGTCGTGCCGTCGAAAGCGACCACGTCATCGCCGGCGCGCAACTCGTGCACCGCTTGCAGACGGACCCCGTCGGCGGGCCGGACCACCCACGGCGCGACCGCGTCCGCGAGGGGACTGCTTGCGTGGAGTTGGGCGCCGTAGGCGACACCGATGCGGGTGTGCGTGATCGACGTGACGGTGGCAAGTAGCCATACCGTGCGGGCGTTGACGTGCACGGCCTGCCCGAGGTGCAGGTCGGCGGGCGGGACGACGGCGGCGCGGGGAGCGAACAGCTCGGTCATGCCGGACTCCTTTGTGAATGGGCTGGGAATCCGGGCACGGCGGGTGGCCGTGCCCGGTGTGCGCAGGGGATGCGCGTGTGCAGGCCGGGCGACGGCCTAGGAACGGAATGGTGGACGGCCGATCAGTGGCCGGTCAGCGATGTGCGGCGCTGGCGATCTCGACGCGCAACGCGCAGATGGCGGCGTCGAGGGCGTCGCCGGCGGTGTCGAACAAGGCCGCTTGGGCGCCGCCGTCGCGGTACAGCGGGAAGTTGATCCGGCGGGTGCGGTTGTGGACCCGCACCCGCCATTCGCGGCATCCGCCGGTGGGTGGGATCAGGTAGGCGATCGCGTCGACGCCGGCCTGTCCCGGGGCCGGTTCGACGTCGAGGGTGTGGAGAGCGCCGTCGACGTGCTGACGGGCGACCGCGTGCCAGCCGTCGGGCATCCGGCCGTGAACCGCCGACATCGCTCGGTGGACCTGGCATGCGCTGGCGGCGATGCGCCGCTGGTTGGCGGCCGCACGCCGGCGGTGGTCGCGTTCGGCGAAACTGACCCAGTCGCCGTGCTCGGGATCGAGCACGAGGTAGATGGCACACGGGCTGCACCACGGGTGGCCGCCGCGGACCGTGTCGCTGGGCGTCCCGCACCGCTGGCACACCGGCATCGGCTCGCGCCGTCTGGTGGTGCTTGCAGGTTCACCGGTCACGTGGGCCTGCCGGGGACCGGTCGGCCGCGTCGCAGTCGCGGACGTGGTCGGTGATGAGGTCGGTCTGACGGCCGCCGATGGCGGCGCCGCAGCCGAGGCACGACCAGCTGCCGGCGTGGTCGCGCAGCAGGTTGGCCAGGTGCTCGTCGGTAGGCCACGTGTCGAGGCAGCCGTCCTCGGTGAGGTCGAGGTCGGTGTCGGTGCGACGGACCTCGAAGCTGCGGCCACCGTCGTCCCAGACGAGTTCGGTCAGGTGCAGGTCGATGCCGTCGATCGTGCGGGCGCCGCGGTCGATGCGGCGGATAACTCTGCTCATCAGCGCTCCCTTGGTCGTGGGCCTGGTCAGGCCCAGGCTCGGAAGGTGACGGTGGTGACGGCCGGGCCGCCGCCCCACGGGGTGCAGCAGCCCGGCGGCGGCCCCGAACTGGTCGGACCAGGTGGCGGGCAGCCTGCCGGTGTCGTGGACGACGTCCCAGGCGTCGTACGCCTCGGTGGGCCCGTCGCCCCAGCTGAGCCCTCCGGTTTCGTATGCGTCGATGCCTTCGTCGCCGTTGTCGAAGCGGTGCCGGGTGACGTCGCGGTGTCCCAGTGAGCGGGCGAACCGATCGAACAGCTGGATCAGTTCGGTTTCGGCGGCCTGCCGCAGGGTTGCGGCGCGTGCGGTCAGCGCCTCCTCGGTCCAGGTGTCTTCGGAATAGGGCACCTGGTCGTCGATCCACCCGTGGTCGAGCAGGACGCGTAGGTCGGCGATGGTGGCTTCGCGGCACAGCTGGCGGATCGTGTCGGTGGCGGCGGTGCGGTTGATGGTGTGTCCGGTGGGCAGGTACAGGCTGCGCAGGGCCATGTCGGCGCCCATGTGATCGCCTCCTCTTGCAGCGTGCGTCGATGGGTGGGTAGGAAGAGCCGGGCCGGGTCGAGTCCGGCAGCCTGGTGGGTGGGTCAGGTGTTGTGGGCGGTGTTGCGGGCGGCGCGCCGGTTGCGGTGCCGGACCGCCGGGCGGACGCCGTGCGAGAGCGGCTCGCCGTCGCGGGCGGGGTCGTAGTGCTCGATTCCGCTGCCGCGCTGCTTCGCGGTGTACATGGCCCGGTCGGCCTGGCCGAGGGCGGTGTGCGGGTCACCGCCGGGGGTGCGGCAGATGCCGATACTGACGCGCATCGGCCGCGTGATCGTGTCGATCGTGACGGGCAGCGCGACCGCGGCGGCCAGAGACCAGGCGAGGGTGTGGGGGTCCCGCGGCGTGACGACGATGAACTCGTCGCCGCCGAGGCGGGCGACGAGTTCGCCGGGTTCGGCGGCGTGGACGAGCCGTTCGGCGAGTGCGGCGAGGTACAGGTCGCCGCCGTCGTGGGTGTGGGCGGTGTTGATGTCGTGCATGCCGTCGACGTCGATGAGGGCGACGGTCACGTCGGTGCCGGCGGCGTCGAAGAGGTGCCGTTCCGCGACGCGGCGGACCGCGAGCCCGGTGACGGGGTCCATGTCCGCGACCGCGAGGTCCTTCGCCAGCTCGGCGATGCGGTCCGTGGCGCGCACGGCGATGTGGTTGTAGCCGGCCAGCAGGAGCGCCTGCAGGGCGATGCCGAGCGCAGCGATGACGCCCGCCAACTCGCCGCGGTCGGTGACCAGTAGGCAGACAACGACGGACTGGACGAGCGTCGTGGCGGCGATCGCGATCCAGCGCATGGCCGTCACCAATGGAGCGAGGTGCATGAAGGAGCCTCCTTCCGGGGATGGGTTGAGGCTGCAAGCGCCGGCAGGCGAACCGGATCCGACCGGTTCGCCTGTGCGGGTGGGTGCTGTGGGGTTTAGCGGGTGCGGAGCGCGACGAGGATGTCGCGGTTGTTGAGCGCGGTGATGCGTCGGTTGGCTTCGGCCAGGTAGGCCATGCGGGTGGCGTACAAGTCGCTGGTGGCCGCCAGGTGGGTGCCGTCGAGGCAGAGCAGGCTGTCGCCGGGGACGGCGCAGAGCCAGCCGAAGTGGGCGTAGGCGTGCGCGCCGGTCTGGAATGCCTCCAGGTGGCTGGTGGGCAGATCCATGATCCTGTTCGGCAGTGCGTTGTAGGTGAGCATGTTCGCGAGGCGGGGTTGGGCGAGGTAGTGCTGCTGGGCCTTGGCGATCGGGTACTTGGCCGGGTCGGCGCGGTGCCGTTCGAGGAAGGTCCAGTAGGGCTGGGCGGGCCGGGTGCCGGCGACGACCTGGTTCCAGATGTGCCAGCGGTACCAGTAGGTCCGCCGGGCGGCGGCGCGCATGGCGTCGAGGTCGAGGAGGCGGACGGGTCCGCCGGCGGCGGTGTCCTTCCAAGGCTGCAGAAGGCTTCCACGGCGAAGGCGGGTGTTGACGATGAAGTGCCCGGCGCTGCCGAGACTGGTCAGCCGCGTGGCCGCGAGGCAGGTTGCGGCGGTGGTGGCCAGCTGGTCGGTGGGGGTGCCGTTGGGCAGGCACACGATGGTCAGGGACGTGTTGGGCACGAGTTCCTCCTCAAGGCGTTTGCGATGTGGGGATGGGCATGCCGAAGTCGGCTTCCCGGTGGGAAGGAAGGTGAGGGCTTGACCGCGACGCGGTCAGCAGCGCGCGGGAGATCCCGCGGCGGGCGCCTGAAGGCGCGTGGTGGTGCTGTGGGGTGGGCGGGGCGCCGACGGGCGGGGCAGGCCGACCGGCCGAATGGCGGGTGGGCGGTTGCGACCGCGGTCGTGGGCGGCGTGGCCCGGATGGTGGTGCTTGGGGGGTTTCAATGAATGAGCCCTTACCGTAGCCGTGTCACCCAACAGTCCACCGGCCGTGCGGATCGGCCGGAAACCCCTGCTGACCTACACTGTTGAGTACGGCCGCTCGCCTGACGGTGCTGGCGGTCAAGGCCACTGTTGGGTTGGCGCGGCGCGCTGTTGGCCAACGCCAACGGCCACCGGGTGTCTGTTGGGTAACCGACGTGACTTCGCGGGCCCACGTCGCCGCACTCGGCGCATTTCCTCGCACTCGCCATCGCGGTCCGGCGCACCGCGCAGCGTGCGCGTAACGGCGGCAGGTTGGCCCGGTTCCTGCGGGTCGGCGCCGCCCTCGAACTCGCCGACGCCCAGCTCGATGATCATGGCGGCTTCCCAGCCGCCTGCGGCGGTGTTCGGCCGCGTCGCGGTGTCCCGCCGAACGGCAGGGACCTCGGGCCCGTCTCCTGCCGTGCGCTGGGAGACGGGCCCGAGGTCGGTTGAACGTGACGAGAGCAGCCACCGGTCGGCTGGGCCGCTGCCGGGACGTCAGGCGGCGGAGCCGAGGACCAACCGGAGCGGGTGGTCGGCGGGCTGCGCCGGCCCAGGAGCGAGTGGGCCGGGCTGGCCGTGGCTGCTGGGCAGGTCGGCCAGGGTGAGCCGGTGGCGGCCGTTGCCGGCCAGCCGCCACACTGGGCCGGCCAGATCGAGCCCGGACTCCGGCGAGGTTGTGGCGACAACGAGGCTCGGTTCGGGCCGGTCGGTGAGCTTGCGGTGCAGGTTCTGCTCCCGCAGCCGGCTGGGCAGGACGAACACGATCGGGTACTGCGGACCGCCCTCGGCGCGCAGCTTCCGGTGGGAGGCCAACTTGTCGATCAACCGACCGATCGGCTCGGTGCCGCGATCGAGCTCGATGAAGAATCCCGTTTCCTCGTTGCCGTCGGTCCAGACGCCGTGGCCGTCGGGTTTGATCCGGTGGCCGAACGCCGCCGCCGTGGTGCGTTCGGACCACCAGCGGGTCAGCGCCGCGCCGGGATGACGGCGGGCGTGCACGAGCAGGGAGACGAAGACGTCGTTGACCGCGAGGATGTGTTCCAGGGTTGGGCTGGAGTAGACCCGATCCTGGCGTTCCCGCAGGGCCCTGGCCGTGGGCGGGCTGTCGTCGCGGGCCAGCGCCGTGTACCGGGAGGAGAGCAGGCCGGGCAGCCAGCAGACCGGGTTGGGTGCGCCGGGCCGGTTGCGGATGAACCGGTCGATGAAGCCGAGCCGGCGCAGCAGCTGCAGGCGGTGACGGCAGGTGGTGGGGTTGGCGAACAGGATCGAGGTCAGGTGCTCGGTGGTCAGGGTGGTGTGCTCGTCGAGGAGTGAGGCGATGGTGTAGTCGCGAGGTCGCAGGCGGTGGGAGATGTCGATGAGGGTGTGGGTGGAGGTTCGACGCAGGTCGGTCGTGCGAAGCACGACCAGGGGCGTGTCCCCCGTCGAGAGTTCCCCCTCGGGGATGTGTCGGGATTCGGTGTGAGCGGACATGACGGCTCCTAGCTGGGCTGTTGGGTGGATGGGGTCGGCCTGGCCCCGGCAGTACGGCGCCCGGGTGTCGGCCGGGTCGGTGGCTGTTGCGGCGACCGGGTCTGGGCCGAGTGGGCAGACCCTGACCGGACTGATCGCCTCAGAGAGGCTTCGATCTGGCTACACGCCAGTGGCAGGCGTACGCTCGCGGTGTCCCTCAGCGGCTCCCCCCGTGGCCGCTGAGGGACGTTGCGTTCCGCCATGCCTTGCGCGGAGACCGCGCCCCCGAGCAGTTGAGGTCCCCGATCGACTGCCAGCACGTTCGTTGCTTGGCGTGGCTGTTACGCATCGTCCTGTTGGGTGGCTGTTGGGTTGCCCGGATCGGGGTCATCGCCGTCCGGTGGGTCGGCCACCCCGCCGAGTTGGGCGATCGCCGTCCGGTTCCCGGACGGGCCGGATACGGCCGCGGCGGCCTGCCGAACCGCCGTCGCCTCCCCGACCAGCGCCCGTGGCGGGTTGGTGCGCAGGGTGAACGCCGCGGTCTCGCGGCTGTTGACGACCAGCCGGCACGCCGCCCGGTAGGCGTCCAGATGGGACAGGTCGTGCTCGTCCAGCTCGGGCATCGTGTGCCGGGCCAACTGGTGGGCATCCTCCGGAGCGCAGGAGAAGAACACCTTGTTGCGCGCGTTCGCGGAGATGGCCAGCTGCGTCTCCCGCGGCATCTGCGACAAATTTTGATGGGCCAAAACGAGGCCGAAGTGATAACCGCGGGCCTCGGCGAGCATGTCGCCCACCGAGCCGGGCAGGTTCAGGAAGTTGTGCGCCTCGTCGATGTAGGCGAAGGAGTCCCGGCGCTGTGGTTCGGGTAGCCGGGCCCGGCCGGTTGCGGTCTGCCAGGCGGAGGCGAGGACGAAGCTGCCCATCAGTCGAGCGGTCTCCTCACCGATCTGCCCTTTCGGCAGCCGGGCGAGCAGGATGCCGCCGTCAAGGACGCGGCGCATGTCGAAGCTCGACTGCGGCGCGCCGAGGGTGCGGCGGACGAAGTCACGCAGAAGGAAAGCGCGCAGCCGGGAGAGCACCGGGCCGATGACCTGAGCCCGCAGCGGTGGCGGGGTTGACTCGAACCACTCCCAGTAGCCGCGCAAGCCCTCGGGGTCGTCGAGGTCCCGGGTGAAGGCGTACCGGAACTGCTTGTCGTTGAGCAGCGGCGGGATCAGCGTCAGCGTGGCGTTGGCCTTGCGCAACAGAGTCAGGCACGCCACGCGGAGCGTGTCATCGATCCGCGGCCCCCAGTGCTTGGCGAAGATCCGCCCGAAAATCGAGACGATGTTGTCCACCACCAGGTCGTGATCGGCGCCCTGCAAGGGGTTGAGGGTGGTCCCGGCGGGCTGATCCGGGTCGATGATCGCCAGCCGTTTGGCGTGGCTGGTCGGGATCCGGTCGAGCAGGTCGAGGACCAAGTCGCCCTTGGGGTCGATGACGACAACGCCGCGGCGGGCGTGGATGTCGTCGAGGATCATGTTCAGTAGCAGGGTGCTCTTGCCGGAGCCGGTGGAGCCGAGCACGTGCAGGTGCTGGCGCGCGTCGGCGACGTTCACGGCGACGGAGTGGCCACCGACGTCTGCCTTGCCGAGCACCTTCGTGCCGCGCCCGCCGGAGGCGACGGCGACGGGCGCGGGCATCGGCTTGGCGCGGGCCCGGTCCAGACCCGGCACGGCAATGTCCTGCGGCAGCGCCGCAATCGTGGCCAGCTCGGCGGCCGAAAGCAGGAACCCGCGGCGCAGCAACCGGGCGGCCAGGACCCGGGCCGGATGCTTGATGGTCAGCCGACGTAGCCGGTTGCGGCCGGTCCAGGACCCGAACGCCGAGGCGATGCCGTGGGCGAGGGTGACCAGCCGTGGCCTGAGGTCGGCGGGGTCGCTGCCGCGGGGGTTGGTGTGCGCGACGCCGAAGCGCAGCGCGACCTCCCACTGGGTGCCGGCGAGCTTGTCGACGCCGGCGCGGCCGTCGCGTTCGCGCTGCGGGTCGGTGCCGGTAACCGGGGTGTGGCGTGCGGCCGGATAGGTGCGCCGGCCCGTGCTGAACAGCTCCAGGCCGAGGTCGAGAGCGACCCGCAGCCAGGTGGCGGGGTCGAGCAGGTCGCGCGGCGGCCGGCCGGTGCGCAGGCCCTGCACGCCCCGTCGCACTCGCCGGATCTGTCGGTTGGTGGCGGGCCGGGCGAGGACCTGCACGCAGGCCGACTCGGCGGCGTGCAGCCCGGACGCGGCGGCGATCAGGGTGCGCATCGGGTCGTTGTCGTGGTCGGTCTGCAGGGGGTACCAGGCCGGCAGGGTGGGGGCGAGCGCGCCGCCGACGTCGAGCGCGCCTGGTGGGAGCGGCGGGTCGGCGTCGGTGACGGTGCACGCGGCACCGGGCCAGGCGCCGCGGATCGCGGCCTGGATCGGGCCGTGCTGGATGGTGCGCGGCACCCAGACCGCGATGGTCAGTTCCCGGCCGCTCCACCGGTACTCGACGGCGATGTGGGCCCGGCCGTCCCGCAGGCGGCGCCGCCAGCCGGTGTGCAGGATTTCGGCGAGGGTGGCCCAGACGGTGGCACCACCGGCGGGGTCGACCTCCGGCGGCGGCGACACGGTGATCAGCTGCGCGTGCCGGGCCATCCGGCGGTGCCGGCGGGCGGCCACGACGATGCACGCGGCGTAGCCAGCAGCGAGGAGTAGGACGGCGACGAGCGCGAGCCAGGGCCGGTCCCGGCACCACCCGCCAGCGGCGGTGATGGTGTCGAGCAGCCATTGCGAGGGGCCGGGCAGCGGCGGTGCCGACGGTGTCGGCGGTGGGGTCGGAGGTGGGGTCGGAGGTGGTGTGGGCGTGGGAGCGAGCGGGGGGATGAGCGCGACAACGGTGCTGATCACGATTGTGCCCTTCAGAAAGACGAAAAGGGCCGTGGGCCGCCATTGCTGGCGGCCCACGGCCCTCGGGTGGTTTGGTCAGGTCACGGCCGGTTCAGGCCGTGTCGGTGTTGTCGGGGTACTAGCACTCCAAACGCACGCAGTCCGCCGGGACTCCGCGTCCTGGACTACCCCGCAACAGTCTTTCAGTGTTGGAGTGCGTGGGACACGGTGAGCTCGCTCCGTCGCCGCGCAGTCCGCGCTATACGCGGGAACGGTCGGCTTCGGTCATCCAGCCGGACCGGAGGAGTGAAGGACGGGGGTACATCGGTGGTCAGGTACCAATGCGCGCCAGTAAGCACGGCCTGCATCGATCGCTTCTGCCTCAGCTGGCGGGATCCGTCATTTGAATCCGGCACAACGCCGCCTGCGCTCCCGTCACCTTCAGCCGATTCGCGAAGTCCCTTAGGTTCACCTTGCTGAAGCTGGGAAGCTCGAGCGGGACGGCCTTGTTCTTGCGCACACCGATGCCGTACACGACAACCTGTGGCGCGGCCTCGGCAGCCGCCTTCAAACTCGGGTCCCGATTCTCGACCTCGCGGAGGAACTGTTCGCGATATTTGTCGTCTCTCCGGAGCGAGAGCGCCGACACCAGCCCCTGGGAGAACAGGTGGCTGAGCGTCTGACTCCTCTCGAAGCGTTTGACGTGCAGAAGGTAGCCGCTCTCGTGGAAGACGTCGCAGGCCTCGATCTCGTCGCCGTCCTCCGACCTGATGTCGACCGTGTCCAAGACCACGGACCGTCCAGGTGTTGATGTGCTGAGGAGGCCGTTGTAGTCGCCCTCTCCCTGGCTCGCGATCCAGGACGGTGGCTTCAATGACCCGGTCAGGTCCTCAATACGGCGCAGGTCTTCGTCGAGTTTCCTGGTGTATGACTCCAGCAGTGAGAACCATCTGCCGAGCGTGAGGATGTAGCGCTTGTCGGCGTCGCCGGCCTCGTAGATCAGCCAGTGCCGCAGCGGCAGGTATGGGCTACGCGGTTCGCCGTCGGCGTCGAATGCCATGAGCTTGATGCCGTCGAGGGAGCGAGCCGTGAGGCGCCCCTTCAGTTCGGAGATCGCCTGCCGGACACCCTCGACGGTTGTCGCGGGAAGCTCCACGCTGCGCTCTCCGCGGTAGACGAAGATCTTGTCGATCTCGTCCGTGGTCAACGCGTCCGGGTACGAGAACTCGAGAAGATGTTCCTGGAGATCGGACAGCACGTCGTCGCCGGCGGCGTAGCCCCGCAGGCTGGCGAAGAGTGACTCGGCCAGGCGGCGGTCGAGCTCGGCCGTGCGTTCACTCTTGGCGCGTAGAGGCTCCAAGGAGTCGACGAACTTCAAGCCCTCCGCCGCGGTCTTCTGCTCGACCTCCGCCAGCATGGCGGCGAGAGTCTCCTGCACCTTGGACAGGTCGGTTCGTGCGCGGAAGGATATGGCGTCCGTGGCCGCTACGGCGTCCACGTCGTCGAACTGTGCGCCGTCCCCCTCTTCGAGGGTTCCGGCCAGTCGCCGGACAAACTCACCCTCCAGCGTCACATCGAGGTCCTTGATGTCACCTCCCATCGGTATCTGGATCGCCTGCGTTCGGTTGGATGCACCGACGCGACGGCTCCTGAACTCGCGCAGAGTCTTGGGGCTCATCCGGCGCGCCGCGAAGCGGAGCCCGAAGTTCGCCTCTACCGCGCTCCACTCCAGTGTCGAACTGCCGTAGCCGAAGCACACGGCGAAGTGCCGCCCTGCGACCGGTAGGATGATCACAAAGCGGTTTGACAGATTCTGGACCCGCTTCAAGTCCGGAAATAACGGTGCCAATGCCTTCGCCCACGGTGGCACCTTCTGCTTAGGCTCGCTGAAGTAGCCGATGGTGCCGTCCGGAGCAGCTGAACTCGGCGCCACCGCGTTCATCGGGGTACGGCCCTTCGGCCGGTACGGTGCGCGCAGCGCGTGCTCGGGCGTCTCGAGATCCGGGCGGAGCAGGTAGCAGTTGAAGCGGAGCTTCGGGGGAAGGTCTGCGGGTACCGCCTCGGTGGTCATGTCTTGGTGCTATCACGAAACTGCGTGCGGCAGCATCGATGATGTTGCCTTCTGTCACTTTCCCGACGCAGGCCGTGCCGTAACGGTTTTGGCGGACGCTGGCTCTCGGACAGGGGCTATCGCGGAGGCCGATATGGCCATGCCGGCAGCCATCCTTCAACGTCGGCCTGCAGACGGCGGGGGGAGGCGGCAGCTGGTGTCGCAGCAACGTACCTGCTAGTCAGCGCGCCTACTGCCGCGATTCGGGACGGTAAACCGCCGCGTGATCAGGTGCACTCTTCTGCGTTGAGCACGTACTCGTCGGAGCCCGACCGACCGACGACGGCTACCCACCCGTGACCGTCACTCCAGAACTGGTCGGCGCTCTGCTACCGGCCAGTTCTGAAAATGACCTTGTACCGGCTCGGAGAGTTAGCCTGTACACCGACAGGCGTGTGGTAGTTCACTCGTCGTCGGGCAGCTCCAGGTCACCTATACACAGCCGGTGCTCCTTTTTGGAGGCCACAGCCTGGAAACTCACCCTGTGGGTGCCCGACATCAGCAGGCCTTCGCCGCGGCGGGCGCCGAGCAGTAGCCGGGCTTCGCCTGCGGTCAGGCCGAACACGTCGGCGACGATGTCGATCGCCTGTGGTGCTTGCCGTAGCAGGATCTGGGTGGCGGCGTTGGCGATGACGACCTGTCCGAGGTCGGAGCCGAGCAGGTCCCCGACGTCCTGGGTGATGACGGCCAGCCCGGCGCGTCGCTTGCGGGCGGACTTCGCGAGGCGGGAGAGGAACTTGGCGCCCTCGCCGTCGCGTAGCAGGGTCCAGGCCTCGTCGACGACGACCAGCCGCCGGGGTGTGTGCGCCGACCGGATGGCCGGGGTGTCCACCTCGCGCCAGATCGCGTCCAGCGCGAGGAGCATGCCGGGGGCGCGGAGTTCGTCGGCGAGCTGCCGCGTGGACCAGCACACCAGCTGCCCCGTGGGGACGGTTGTGGTGGGCCCGTCGAAGAGGTCCTTGAATGACCCGGTGGTCCACGGGGTGAGCCGCGCCGCGAGGGTGTCGGCGGCTTCCGTGTGCTGGGCGGTGAGCGCGGCGGCGACGTCGCGCAGCAGGGGTGCCTGCCGGCGCCAGGTGTCGGGGTCGTTGGAGATTCCGGCCTGGTCGTAGGCGTCGTTGATCGCCTTATCGAGGGCGGCCCGCTCCGACGGCGGCGGCTGCTGCCCCAACAGCACCGAGATCAGCGTGTGCAGGAACAGGGCACGGTAGGTGCGGGCCTGGGGCCGGCGGTCTCCGGGTGGGATGTCGAGCGGGTTGAGCCGTACCCCGCCGGCGCCGAGCGCGATGGTGACGCCGCCGACGGCGTCGGCGAGGCGGATGTACTCGTTGTCGGGGTCGATCACCGCCACGTGCACCGCGTCGGCCAGGGAGCGGAGCACTTCGAGCTTGACGAAGTAGCTCTTGCCGGCACCGGATCTGGCGAGGACGACGCTGTTGGCGTTGTGTTGCGCCCACCGGTCCCACCACACGATGCCGTTGCTGTCGGGGTTGAGGCCGTAGAGCATGCCGCCGGTGGCGCCGGGCTCACCGGGCAGCGGCGCCGGCAGATCCGACGAGGCGAGCGGGAACGCCGACGCGATCGCGTCGGTGTCCATCACCCGGCGCATGCCGAGCCCATCGGTCGCGAGGGGCAGCGTCGCGGTCCAGCCCTGCAGCTGCCGCCAGGTTGCCGGTTGCGTGTCCAACAGCACGGAGGCGGCGGTGGCCCGCACATGCGCGACCGCCTCGTCGAGCTCGTCCAGTGTGGTGGCGTGCACGCACAGGTACAGGCCAACCCGGAACAGCTTCGACTGGCCGCGGGCGATCCGGTCGGCCAACTCGGCGGCGTCGTCGGCGGCGGCCTCGGTGATCGGGTCGACGAGGCGGCCCTTCTCCGCGTCGGTGCGCCTGTTGGACTCCAACCTGGCCCGCTGTTTGCGCAGCCGGGCGGCGGCGATCTGCGGCGCCAGGGGGTCGATGTAGACGACGACGTCGAGCCGGCCCGGCCAGGCCAGCAGCGGGTCCAGCCAGGCCGGGCCGACTTCGGCGGGGTAGCCGGTCACGATCAGCGTGGCTGCGTACCCGTCACCGACCCGTAGGTAGCGGGGGGTGTGTTCGATCGCGGCCGGGCCCAGAACGGCGGCGAGCCCGGCCGAATCGGCCGGGCTCGCGTCAGTGGTGGTCGGGTTTCGCCGTTTCAGTAGGGGCATGTCAGTCTCCTGGTCCGGTGATGGCCGCGTCGGGCAGGGCACGGGCCCAGGTGACGTCGGCCGGGGTGTACGGGTCGGTGGCGCAGGTCAACACGGCGGCGGCCCGCCCGCCGTCGAGGACGGCGGTCTGCGCCCCGAGCGCGGACAGCGCGGACGCGGCGTGTTCGGCCCGGCGCAGGACCTCCGTGTCGCGGCCCTTGTTCCCGGTGGCGGTGACCGCGACGGTGACGGTGCGCCACAGCGGGTCCCGCCGTGCCGCGAGGTCGTCGAGGAAGTCGGCGTAGTCGCGGGCGGCGTCGGCCAGGGCCGGGTTGGCGATCGTCTCGGCGTTGTCGGTGATGCGCTGGGCGTGGCTGGACAGGTCGACCCGCTGGGCGGAGATCACGATCTGCACCGGTCCGGACAGGGAGTTGAGCCACCTGCCGTAGCTGCCGATCAGGGCGGCCTGCTCATCGCCGGTGCGCAGCCCGATGTTCACGGTCGTGCAGGCGACCAGCGCCACCGCGTGCGACCCGGCGTCGACGACGCCGGTGTCGCTGATCGCCTTGGCCGGCAGCCTCAGCACCGGCACCGGCACCGCCGTAGCGGGCGTCTCAGTGCTCGGCGCCCAGGCCGGTGCCGCTGTGGGCCGGCCGGCCGCGGCCGGGGCCAGCCGCTTGGGGCTGCGGGTGTGCCGCACCGCCGACAGCAGCCAGGCGTCCATGGACAGCCCGTCGCGGCGGCCCAAGGCGAGGACGATCGCCGCCCCTGCGAGGGGGGTGAGGATCGCGATGAGCACCGGCTGTGGCAGCAGAGTCCCGACCGCTCGGAAGATGCCGTAGCCGATCACTCCGGCCACGGCCAGGATGGCCAACTGCCGGGCAGTCAACCCGTAGACGATCTTGTCGGGGGTGTCGACGTCGGCAGGAATTCGGGCGTGTGGGGTGATGTCATCACTCGGGCGCATCGTCGTCTCCCCGTGTGGTGCCAGCGGCACGGGCGTTCATCGCCCGGGTGTAGAGGTCAACACCGTCGGCGATCTCGGCGGCGGTGTACGGGTGGATAGGCCGACCGGTGGGCCAAGCGATGGCGACGATGGTGGAGGTTTCGTGCGCAGCGTCGAACAGTTCAGTGACCTCGTCGTGAAGGCGCGAGGTGTGGCGATCGGCTGTCATCAGGGTGCCTTTCGGGAGGGCGCGCCGGCGCGGGCTTTCATGGCGCGGGTGTAGAGGTCGACGCCGCCCGCGAGTTCGTCACGGGTGTATGGGCGTACGGGCCGGCCAGTCGGAGAGGCGGTGCCGGTCCGGCCGGGACCGGCACCCGCCGGCCGCGGCAACGGCCGGGGCGCCGCCCCCGAGCGAGGTGTCGGGGACGGCGCGGAGGGCACGGCGGGGCGAGTGCGGCCCCGCCTCCGCCTCAGTTCACCGGCCACGGCCGATTGGCCCCACCGGCGCCCGCACCGCCGCCGCCGGCGCGGCCCGCGCGTCCGGCGCGGTCGGCGGCCCCCGTGGCGCTCCGACCGCCGCTGAACGCGCGGGAGATCCCGCGGGTCAGCTGCTGCACGAGCACGACGCGCAGGATCATGCCCATCGCGTTCGGCCGGGTTTGCGTGATATAGCGGCGCATCAATCCGGGGATCTTGACGACGCCCCACAACAGGCAGACGACGATGAGCAGGTTCATGATCGCGGCTGGTTCGCCGCCAGGTATCGGCAGGCCGAGCACGCGCAGGTTGCTGTCCGGGTTGAGGAAGACCCTCAGCGTGGTGTGCAGGGCGACCGCCTGGATCACGACGATGCCGAGCGTGCCGAGGATCGTGCGCCACCACAGTTTGGCGGCGCCTTCGGTCTGCGGTGTGCCGTGCAAAGCAAGGGCGATGGGTGAGATGCCGACGGCGACGACGAGCACCCCGAGCCGGATGATCCACTGCACGAGGAGGGTGCCGGTGAGCACCGCGATCAGCAGGCCGATCAGCAGCAGCAGAAAGCTGACTGGGTTGGCGCCGACTTGGCCGTCCAACGCGCTGACCGTGGTGGCGCGAAGCTGTTGCATCGAGCCGGGTGCGGTGATGTCCTGGCTGGTCAACGCGGCCGTGAATGCGTTGGCCAGCCCGATGACGGTGGAGCACACGGGGATGGCGAAGTTGGCGGCGATCAGGCCGATGACCAGGCGAGGGATCAGCTCGCCTGGCCCGACCTGGGACTGGATGGTGTCGCGGCCCATCACCAGGATGGCCGTCCACAGGAACGCCAGCACGTAGCAGACGTTCACGATGCCCAGCGACGTGCTGGCGAACGCGGTGACCTGCGGCAGCACGGTCACGTCGGGGCTGACGAACGCGGTGACCGCCAGCAGCTCCCATAGGGCGTTCAGCGCGCCGATCACGGTCTCGGCGAACCAGGTGAGGATGGGGCCGATGATCTGGTCGGCGAGCCAGCCGCCCATCTCAGCCCCCGATCCAGCCCTGCACGACCGCGAGCAGGATCGGGGCGAGAACTGCCAGGGCGTAGCCGATGAGGGCGTTCTTGAACGCGGAGTTGGACTTTTCGATCTCGGTCGGGTCGCCGCCGGCGGCCAGCCGGCGCAGGCCGCCGATGGTCAAGAACAGGGTCGCGACGCCGACCAGCAGCCCGATGATCCAGTTCGTGATGTTGCTGATGATGACCGGCAGCGAATTGGCGGCCAGGATCTGCGGCTCGGCCGCGTACGCCGGAGCCGCCGCGGTCACGGTCGCCAGGAGTGCGACCGTGACCGCGGTGATGCGGTAGATGATGCGGCGGAACATGATGGGCACCTCCCGCCCCGCGTGCGGGGCTCGAGTCGGATTTGGGGTGCGCCACCGGGGACCGGGGCCGGCCGTGGGAGCGTCGCTCCTTCCAGCCATGAGGTGATCGGGTGCGAACACGGCCACTCAGGCCGGCCGCGCCCCGATCCCCGGGGCGCCGACGCCGGCCGCTTCTCGGTCCGATGTCTTGCCCACGAATGCCTGCTGTTGGGTAGCCAACACGACGTCCGCCGCCGCGGGGCCACCCAACAGCGACCCAACAGCCCGTCGCTGGTGGGTCGCACCCGCAGCACCGACTCGCTGTTGGGCGGCTGCCATTCGCTGTTGGGTCGCGGCGACCCGTTGTTGGGTCGCGACACCGCGGCGGCGGGGCCGTAGCGGCACGAACGCGAGGGAGCCCTCGCGGATCGCCTCCACCAGGCGGCGTTCGGCCTTCAACCGCCACGACGAGGCCAGGCTGGACGTGATGCCGATCCGCGCCGCCGCCTGGGCGAGAGTGGCGTGTTCCAGCCGGGTCGCGGCGATCAGGTTCGCCTCGTCGGCGTCGATGACGCCGGCCGCGACCGCCCTGGCGAGGACCAGGTCCGGGTGGTCCCACGGCTGGATAGGCGCGATCGGCCCGGTCGCGTCGGTGTGGATGAGCTGGGCGTCGGAGTCGGCGTCGCGGGCCTTGCGGGCGGCGCGCAGGCCGGCGTCGATGAGCCGGCCGACCACCCGCGGCGGCTCCAGGTCGATGGTCTTGAGCCGTTCGACGAACCCGACCAGCAGTTCCGCGTCCAGGTCACGGGTGTCGCCGCGCCACCCCGCAGCGAGCATCCCGGCGACGTGACGCAGGCCCGGCATGGCGATACCCACCGCGGCCACGACCCAGGCCGGGCCGTCGCGGCGGGCGCGGATGACCAGCTCACGCCACACCGCGTCGCGGACCTCGACGCTGGCCTGCGGTGCCAGCAGCAGCGTGCGGAGCCGTTCCAGCGGCAGGATCTCATCGGGTAGGCCGTCGAACCCTCGGCCGTCGAATCCGACGTGGGTGGGCGGCTGGACCAGCAGGGTGAAGGCACGGTTGGCCGCGGCCAGCGGCGACGACGGCCAGGATCGTGTGGACATGGCATCCCTTGCGAGGCGTTGGCACCGCACCTTGACGGCGGTGCGAGACCTCAATCCGCGCATGGCTACCGAACAGCCCAGGATCACGCGAATGGGTCCGGGGACCTGTTGGGCCTGCTCAGGGGGTATGTCCACCCAACAGCCAACAGGAGTACGCCGCCCGGCATCGTAGGGCGCGGCGGCCCAACAGCGCAGCTCAAGGCCCCTGTTGGGTGCTGTTGGCCGAGGGGGCTTGACCCCTGATCCTGGACACGGGTTTATGCGGCCGGGGCCAGCGTAGCTGGCGCTGGCCGGGTGTTCTTCTCGTAGGTGATCGGTGGTTGTTGTCCGAGGCGGGAGTGGCGTCGGAGGGTGTTGTAGCGGTGCAGCCAGCGGAACGTGGTCAGTCGTGCTTCGCGTTCGTCGGTGAAGGCGCGGCGGCCTTGTAGGGTTTCGCGTTTGAAGGTGGCGTTGAACGACTCTGCGGCGGCGTTGTCGGCGGAGCTGCCGACCGCGCTCATCGACTGCCGGACCCCTGCCGTGGTGCAGGCCTCGGCGAAGGCCCGGGAGGTGTATTGGGCTCCGTGATCGGTGTGGATGATGGCCCCGTGCAGGCTGCCCCGGGTGCGCTGGGCGGCGCGGAGGGCGTCGATGACCAGGTCGGTGCGCATGTGATCCGCGATCGCCCAGCCGGCCAGGCGCCGGGAGTGCAGGTCCAGGACGGTGGCCAGGTAGAGGAAGCCGCGCTCCCCGACCGGGATGTATGTGATGTCACCGACGTAGCGCTGGTTGACGGCGCCGGCGGTGAAGTCCCGGCCGATCAGGTCCGCAGCCTTCGCCGCGGCCGGATCCGGCACCGTCGTACGTGTGCGCCGCCGTAGGCGCAGCCCTTGCACGCCGAAGCGGCGCATCACCCGGGCGACCCGCTTACGGTTGACCGCCAGACCGGCATCACGGAGTTCAGCGGTGATCCGTGGTGCTCCGTAGGTGCCGTCATGCTCGGCGTGCACCGCCCGGATCCGGCCCACCAAAGCGACGTCCGCGGCATCCCGGGCGGCCCGCGCTTCGGCGCCCGAGCGCCAGTAGTAGAAGCTCGAGCGGGACACCCCGATGACCTGACACAACCGCTTCACGCCGTAGCGCTGCTGATGGTCGGCGACGAACTGGAAGCGGTTCACCAGCGCGTCTCCCCGGCGAAATACCGGGCCGCCCTCCGCAGAATGTCCCGTTCCTCCTCCAACTCGCGGACCCTGCGCCGCAACGCGGCGTTCTCGTCCTCCACCGACCCGGCCGCCGGCGGCGCCGCCGGCCCGGCCGCCGCACCTCGACGCTGATCATCGGCGCGGACCCAACTGCGCAACGTCTCCCGGTTGACCCCGAGATCATCAGCGATCTGCGCGATCGTCGCCCCAGGCCGAGACCGGTACAACGCGACCGCGTCAGCCTTGAACTCGGCGGGGTAGTGCTTGTTCACCATCTGTCAGGGACTCCTGATCTCCCCGGACCATCACGATCCAAGGCTCAAGTGTCCAGGACCAGGGGGCAACTCCCGCGTCGCCCAGCGCAGTCAGCTGGTCAACAAGGGAGGCGGGCAGGGCAGGGTTACGGGCCAGGCCGCAGCGCAAGTCCCGCAGTCGCTCCTCATCGGCGAGCGTCCCTGCTTGATCGGTCCTGCGCCCCCGTGGGTGGCTTGTCATGGGAGCGCCTGTCGGCGAGAACCTGCGAGGTCCGGCCAACTGATCAGCTGTGACCGCATCATGCTGGCCGTTGTCTTGCCGATCGGCGGGCCGGACCGCCGTACAGATGCACACGCTGATCAACGTCACGGTCAGCGACGGCGCTGAGGAACAGGTCCGGTCGAGGTGACGCGGACGCGACGTGCACCGTCCAGGCCTCGTAGTACCAGCGGGCGGCGCAGGCGCAACCGGTGAACCGGAAATTGGCCCGGTAGCGGCCGTACTGACCAGGCTGGAGCGTGTACATCCGGTAGGACGTGCGCCAAGCCGGGTACGCGGCCCCGGCTGGGAGACGCTCAATGACCGCTCCGTCTGCGGTGAGGTCGACATGCAGCCCGACCGCCTGCACCGCCTGAACACCCGAACCGACGGACGACGCCCGCCGGTAGCCGTCAGCCTCGTCAGCCAGAACATCGTGCACGACGAACGTCTCGCCCGCCGGTAGCGGCGGAAGTTCATACGCCTCCGCGACCGACCGACGTCGCACAGCGTGCGCCGCCCCGCGGGCGTGGGCACCCCAGCGGACCCGGACACGTTGCACGACGAGCACGGCGACCAGGATGCTGGACAATGCTGGGTAGCGCCACCACGTTTCGGCAGTCCGACCCTGACCAGAGGCACGCTCACCTCCGTGACAAATCGCGCGCCGATCTTCGCAAATGTGGGTGATAGTTTCCGCCGCGACAGCTTCAGCACTGGCGAGGGCTGGACAGGCGGCAGTCGGTGATCACTGCTTCGGATCTCAGCTGCGTAGGCGGCGGTGACCTGCGTAGAGTGTCGCGGCATCAGCGTGTAGCTCAGCCAGAGAGAGCACCGGGCTGTAATCCCGGAGGGCGCGGGGGCAGGGCCCGCCACGCTGGCGTGAGCGACAACGACATCCGCGTCGGCATGGGCTTCCCACTGGGCCAGCTGGCGCGTGCCCTGACGACCGCCGGGACGCATGAGGATGCGGCCACCCGTCAGCGGGCGGAGCTGCGGGTACGCCGCTGGCAGCAGGTCGTGACCGGGATGGCCGCAGGACGGCTGGACATCGGTTCGCGTACCCCGGTGAGAGGTCTGCCGGCATGGGTGACGCCGGAGGTGGTCCACGGCGGGTTCGCGACCGGGGCGCCGGCGGCGGACGGTCCGCTGCGCCCGGACGAGACCGACCGGGCGCAGCGGCTGGGCCTGCCCGCCGACCGCCGGGCGTTGTATTGGTCCTGGTTGACCGACGCGGGATTGGAAGAGCTGGGCGAGCTGCTCGACAGCGGCCGCTACCGGGTGGAGTACGCGGAGGAGGCGGCGCTGCCGGTGGTGGCGTGGCTGCTGCGCGCCGGCGACCGCGACGGCGCCCTGGGCGTTCTGGAGGAGATCGAACCGTTCGCCGACCGGCTGCGGTTCACCCCGGCTCCGAGCGATCAGCGCGCCGGCGACCCGGACGTCGTGTATCGGCAGACGGCGGGCGACGTGCGCCGGATCCTGGAGCAGCGGCAGCCGAATGCGCAGATCGAGACGATGCGTGAGGCGCTGACGGTGTGGAATCCGTTCGCCGACGAGTTGCTGACGTTGTGGTGCGAGACCACCGACGGCGGCCGGATCGGCGCGGTGACGCCGGACGGCTGGCTGCCGCGAGCCGTACAGCTGCTGGCCCGCTACCAGCACCTCGCCGCCGAGCACACCCTCTGCAGCAAGCATTGCAACCCGAAGGGCAGCATCGGCGTACTGCGAACCGGGCTGGAGCGACGCGTGGCCGGAGCAGAGCTGAGGCCGCGCGAGCGTGGCCTGGTCCAGAGCGTGGTGGATGGGATGCTGCGCAAGCGCGGCCGTCCGGGCAGCGCCGAGCACACTGCGGTACGCCGGCAGCAGGCCCGCGAGGCGGCGCTGCCCCGCCACCATCAGCTCGCGCAGCTGGTCGCGGCCCGGCTGGCCAGCCTGCCGAAGGACAGCGGTATCAGCAATGTCGACCACGTGCTGCGCCCAGCCGACGCTGACGAGGCCCACCTGGCGGGTGTGGTGGCGGGCTGGCCGACGCCCCGCCCGGTCGCCCGGGTGGTCGCGCGCGCCGCCGCCGGAACCCTGGAGCAGCTGATCGAGCGCGGCGTCATCGCCTCGGCGGAGGAACTGGCGCGGCTCACCCCGCGGTTGGCGGCGGCGACCGCAGCTTCGGCATACCCGGACCCGGCCCTGCGCATCCTGATGGACGCCACCTACCGTACCTTCCGCAATCGCCGCTCCCTGTTGCTGCTGAACCTGGAGCACCAGGTACGCCTGGCCGAGCTGCCCTGGGTCCAGGCGGTCGCGTCCGCCCAGATCGACACCAGCGACACCCGCGACCAGGCGAGGCGCACCCTGGTCCGGCTGGCAACCGCCGCGGTCTGCGGGTTCCCGGCCACGGTGCTGCCCAACCCGCTCGTCGGGGAACTGTCGACGCTGTCGAAGCAGGCGAGCCTGCAGCTGCCGTGGGTCGAGGAACTCGCCGCCGACATCTTCATGGGCACGTTCTCGGCGAAGTTCCTCCAGGCGGCCACACTCGCTGGCCGGCGGCTCGCGGACAGCCTGTACGCGCGGTACTACGACATCGACTACCCGTCCATCGCCGCGATCGACGACACCAGCCGGCGGCTGCTTCGGCGTACCCGGACTTCGGACGCATTCGATCAGCTGTGCCGCGACCGGGCCGGCGCCTCAGGCAAGCGGTCGTGGTTCAACGTCGCGGCCAACGGGATCATCATCGAACAGGCGCAGATCCTGACCACGCACAACCTGGCCACGATCGCCGAGCTCGGCATCGACCTGCCCTCGACGGACCTAGCGAAGCAGTGCATGGACACTGTGCTGCGGCTGACGGCGCGCATCCACCACAACCCCCGGCCGCTGGGCACCGTCAAGAACACCGCGTACTCGTGGCGACAAATGCTGTTCTTCCTGTCGCTGTCCTCCTGGGAGGAGCAGACCGGCTTCCCGGCCTACGCCGAGCAGCGGCTGACCACCCAGCCAAACCACGTGCGGACCCGGATTGCGCCCGCCGTGACCGGACTCGCGCACGTGATCAGCGGTGGAAAGTTCGACGCGGACGGCAGGGCCGGCACCGGCCGACGGCTGCTCGGCTGGACCACGACGGGGCACTGGATGCTCGACCCGGGACCGCGGGACTGAGGTTCAGCGAGCCGAGGGCTCGGTGTGGTGGGCTACGTGCTCCTGCTGGCGGGTGCCGACGTGGACGCCCGCGACGGGCGAGGGCGGCGGCCGGCGTTGATGTACGCGGTCGAACGCGACGAGCAGCGGGTCCTCGCGGCGCTTCTGCTGGGCGTTGCGACCATCGGCCCTATCCGACGAGACGGCCGCCCAGCATGAGCAGCATCGGTCCGCGGTGCTGGCGGAACTCGCCGACCGGTTCGGCCCCGACCGCGGGCCGTGACCTGAGGTTCACCTGGGAGCTCTGACCGAGTCGGGCGCGAGGCTGGTGTTGGTGTGTAGGGCGTGTCCTGTCGATCATGGAAGAATAAGCTGGCCGTTCTGGCTCGAATCTTGACTTGGTTGTGGCCGACATGGGGGACAAGTTCGGTGCGGACGGCTTCCGCGAACGGTCGTCGGGTACACCTGAGGTCGTCGGGGCCGCCGCGCGAGCACGTCAACGTGAAGCCCGAGGGCTGGGTCGGGGATGTCAGGCCGATGCCGGCAGGGATCGCTGCATCGTGCAGTGCCTGATCTCCACCCTGCTTCAGTTCCTTGGCCAGAAGTCCGGGTCGACCAGCGTTAACACGCGAACGAACCGGAGTGGGCGCGGTGGGTGGGAACCGTCACGGTAGGTCGGTCAGGTTCAGCCGGTACCACGCACTGTCGATGAAGACATGCAGGTCGGCGCCGCGGCCAACGATGCGGGCGCGGTCCGGCAGTGGTCGGTCGTCGGGCAGCGTGAGTCGGTACGGCTTGAAGTGGCCTTGGTCGAGGTCACCGACGAGCATCCGGCCGTGGTGTTCCCGGTATCCGCCGACGAGCGCGCACCGGGTGCCGTCGGTGATCAGGGCGTTGGCGGCGGAGCCGCTGCCGGGCCATGATCGGACGGTGTTTTCGATGCGTACGACCGGGAAGCCAGAGTAGTACGAACTCCAGGCGGTTTCACCGGCGACGTTGAGCGCGTAGCAGTCGTCGATCGGGTCGAGGTCGTCGGTGGGGAAGTGCCACTCGGGGTGCAGGTTCTCGGTGAACCGGACGATGCCGGTCGCCCCGACCGGTGCGGGCCCCGGTCCACCCCAACCGAAGTTGCCGCACACACCTTCGTCGAAGTAGCCGACCCAGATCTTCCCGGAGACGGTGGCGAGCACGTGTTCGATGCCGTCGCCGAGGGTGCCGCGGCGAGTAACCGTACCGTCGGCGTCGACGATGATCGCGTTGCGGTCGGCGCCTTCGGGTCGCCACCGGCAGCGGGACCCGACCACCAGGATCCGACCCTCCGGCAGCGGCTGGACATGACAGTGCGCGAGCGTCAGGTCGGCGATACGGACCGCCGAGGTGAGCTGCGGGGCATACGTCGCCACGTGAACCGGCACACCGGCATCTGTGGTCGGGTCGGGGAACGACGACCAGCCTGGCCGAGTCGTGCGCGCCTGCAACGTTCTGCGGCCGGACGCGGTGGACCACATGGCGATCGCCTCGTTGTGCGGCCCCACCGACACCGTCACCAACGCGTCGCCGCGGTCGATGGGCCTCATCTGTCCGTGGGAGCGCAACCGCACGCTGCGCCGGGCGGACTTGGACTTGGCCACCGTGTCTACCTCCGCCGCCAGAACGTCGCACGCCACCAGTACAAGGCGGTGCGGTCCGTTGGCCATCCAGTCTCCTGAACGCCGGTGGGCTCGAACTGATCCACCCCGGGTTCGACGGGCCGCCAGCCCGGCTCGACCGGCTCGTCAGGCAGCGGCTGGCGAACATGCCGCACGAGGCGTTCCTCGGACGCCCCGATCCGGGCGAACGTGGCCTGGGCCTCGATCAGCGACGGCTTGTTCGCACCGCCGGACCAGTCCGGCCAGCGCAGCTGGATCTGATCGTCTTCCCAGAAGCACACCGGGCAGATTTCATACGAGCCCGGTCCTTCAGCGAAGGTCAAGTGCCCGCAGCACGGACACGGGAAGACGCCGCTCACGATGTAGATCATGACGGGACGGACGACCCCGCCGCAGCCCCGTTCCTACCGCTAACGGCGGCCCACGGGCGCGCACCCCCCGTTGGGCTACCGGGGCCGGCCCGGTAGCCGCGGACGGCGGTGATGGTAGGGCGATCGCTGGAAAGGTCGTGGCGGCACCGGCACACAGGTGGTGGTGCGACCGGTGCCGCGACGACGGCGCCCAACAAGCGCCACGGCCGGATGCGCCGGTCGCAGCGCTCTCAGTAGGGCGACGAGCTGCGGGTGATGGGACGCCTGCGGCGAGGAGCCACGATCGCTATGGCGGGCGGGTCGGCGTGCGGGCGGCGGGGCAGAGTCGCTCGTACTCCGAGATCATCACCACCGGCTCCGCGGCTTGCAGGTCGGGGGAGCGCGGTGGTCGTCCTGGTCGGGTAGCTTCGCCGGGTGGTTGATCGAGCGGTGCGACCCGGCGATGTCGCCGTGATGAGGTTGTCAGACGGCGGATTCGGGGCATGTCAGGTCACAGGCGTCGATGGCCGTGTGACCTCGGCGTATGCGCTGCGCTGGCACTCGGTGGATCGGCCGAGCCTGGACGAGCTGCGTGGCGTCGAGCCGCTGATGCTTGACCATCATGCCCATCACGGGCGCCTTGCTCACTTGTCGATTGGCAGCTGGCATGCGGTGCCGCCGGGGTTCGCGTGGATCGGCAACCTGCCCGTTCCTGAGGGTGTGCCGGCGTTGTCGAACACGTACTCGGGCTGGCAGTCACTTGCCGACGATGTGGTCAGGCAGCGCCGCTGGGACCGAGAGCTACCGGCGGCAGCGAAGGCCGCCTACCGTGCGGCCGCCACTCGCGGTGAGGTCGACGTCGACTTCGGCGCCGGGACCGCGACGCTCGGCGCGGCCACGCCTCGACTACTGGACCTGAGCGGTGCAGGGTCGATGCCGGTGCCTACGTCCGGGCCGGTGCGATGGTCCGCTCTCGATCAGCTGCCCCGCTGTACGGCATTGACGTGGGCCGGCCCGGACCGGGGCCTCGCCCGCGCGTTGGCAGACCACCCGATTGTCTCGTCACTGACGTGGCGGGACGCCCCGCCGGTCGTGGATCTGACCGACACCGGTCTGCAGCACCTGTCGCTGTCCGGTGCGGATGTTCGCGAGGTGCGGCTGCCCCGTGGCCTGCACGGCCTTGAGCTGGCGGCAGCGGACCCGGGTCTGGCCGTGTACGCGGCGGACGGTGGCCGATGGCTTCATCTCATCCTGACCGGTGCTGATGCGGAAACGACGGTTCCTGCAGGCCTGCACGGTGTTCGAGAGGTCGCCCTGGACGGTGGCGGCACCATGTTCGTCAATGCCGTGCGGGAACTGAAGAAGCTGGAGAGCGTCCGGATCCACTGGCGCAAGCCACCGGGTCAGCTGATCGACGCCGCTGCTCTGGCCAGTCTGACTCGTCTGGCTGTCATCGAGCTTGTCGATGGCTACGGCCTGGACGCGGACACACTGCCTGAGCTGACCTCGCTGACGCAGCTGAGCATCAGCGGTCTACGCCGATCGATCGTGCCCGACTTTAAGGCCCGCTACCGCGGCACCGGGGTGCGCCTGGTCATCGAGGGCGCGAAGCCCGACACGTGGCTGGCCGCCAACCTGAACACCCGTTCCGGGACTGGGTCGACGACGACGCCCGAGGTGGAGCCGCCGCCTGCAAGGCATACGCCAGCGCGGTCCGCACCCTTGACAAGCTTCTGCAGGACCGTGATCGGCGAGCCGACGAAGCTGAATTGGCTTTGCGCACCCTGGTTGAGGCGCTCAACACGATCGACCAGAAGTACGAGATCATCGACACGCTGCGCCGAGAGGAAGCCTTCGACGCGTTCGTGGAACTCGCCACCCGGGCTGAGGTCCCAGCGCATCTGGCCGACCAGTGGTTCGACGAGTGGCGTGACTTCTAACTGACTCCATGCGGGCCTACTCACTGAGGCGCAGCGCAGCGCCATCTCGCCACGCCGCGAAGGCAGCCGCCGATGATGCGTACGTGTTCGTCGGCAAGCGGGACGCCGGAACCCATCCGATCTCCGCGCACTTGTGCGGTTCGGCGTTGACCGGTCGGCCGTAGCGTGCGGGCTCGTACACAGCGGCGAAGACCAGCCCCACGCGACCCTGGCCGGCCCGGCTGCGGTGATGACCGTGGCGGCGAGTCGCACCATGCCGCGGTCCAGCCACGCACCGATCTCCTCCGACGTCTCGCGCACGACTGCGGTGACCACGTCCTCACCGGCTTCGAGTTTTCCGCTCGGCAGCACCCATCGACCGTCGGCATACCCCGTCCCCTGCCGAAGACCGAGCAGGACACGATCGCCGTCAGCAAGCAGGAGCAGCACGTCGACCCGGTGCATGGGAACCGTCACGACGCCCGACCGTAGCGGCGCAGCGCCGGACGGGTCTACTTCACTACCGGATCGGACATCCGTTCGAGTAACGCTGCCGTTCCTCGCTACAACCAGGTTGAGCCGACACACCAGCCCCACCTACGGTTTCGAGGCAACGAATCAACGACAGCAGCCCCCGAGCGGGCCCTCTCCCCGGGGAACCGCGAAGCACATCGAAGATCAAGATAGGAACGTCCGCCTGATGGATTCCGTGCCGAACGACGGCGCTGTTGACGATGAGCGCTTGCACTACCTGCTGGGGCTGCAGACCGAGTTGCCGTCGCTGGACTACAAGCAGAAGTACGACCTCGGGACGGCCGGCAAGTCAAGGTTCGACTTCGTCAAGGACTGCGCGGCCATGCTCAGCCGCCCACACGGCGGGTACCTCGTCGTCGGAGTCGACGACCGAGGCCAACCGGTCGCCTCCGGCCTGCGCGCCGCGGACTTCGACTCCAGCCGGCTACGGGACATGCTCGCCAAGCACCTCGAAGGCAGCATTGACGTGCGCAGCGCCGTCCATGAGGTCGACAACATTCCAATCGCGCTGATCTACCTCGCACGACGAACCGACGGACTGTTCCCGATCGTCAAATCGGACTTCACCTACACCGAGCCGGGCGGCACCCAGAGGACCGCTCTACGGGCCGGCGACGTGTACGTCCGCGACGGAACCAGCACCCGCCGCTGGAGATCGGCTGACCTCCCGTCGCTGCTGACCCCGTACGTCGAAGCCGCTCGCCGCGAGGAACGCGCCCGAGTAGACGACATCGTGGCAGCAGTCCGGCAGCAGTACCGCGGCCTGGAGGCCGCGCTCGGTCCAGCCACCGCACTAACCTGGCAACTCGGCCAAGACGACTTCGACACCGCCGTCATCGAACTGTCCCGCCGACATGATCAGGCACCGATCCGGCTCCTCGGCTTCGACATTGCTCGGGATGGCTGTGCGTTGCTCGACGACCCCAGCGACGACGCACCGGGCCGGCTGCAAGATCTCCTGGACCGGGCCGTATCCGCGCTCGCCTACGGCATCGTCCTCGATGACAGGAACCTGGCCGAACGACTCACCCGCGCACTACACCAGATCTACACCCATGGGCTGATCATGGATCAACCCCGTACCGATGCCGCCGCCGCCATCCAACTCACCATCGTGGCGCGCGTACTGGCGGCCATCGCGCTCGCCGTGCGCATCGAGGCATGGTGGGCAGTCCGGCCCCTCACGCTGCAACCAGTCGGCACCGAGCCTGGCGCGTACGAGCGGGCTTCCTGGCTCCGACACGCGATGGTATGGAACTCTCGGTGGAACACTGCCCCCACCAACGCCGACGGGCACCCCATCCCCGGGGTTCTGATCGCCCAAGCCCGCGAGATCATCAGCCGAGTCCCAGCACTTCGCCGCGACGTCGCCGCACCGGTCGGCGCGTTCGTAGTCGGCGAAACACCACAACGCGGCGACACCTTGTTGGACTCGCTCTGCCAAGCCGACCTGTTGTGGTGCCTCGTCGCGTTCCTACACGGCGGCAAGCACGGCACCCGCGACTTCTACACCAGTTTCGCTGCCCTGTACGAGCATCGTGTCCAGCCGATGGTTCGTCGACTGCTCATCGATGATCCCGTCGTCGCGGGCGTGTTCCCGGACACCACACCCGAGGACCTACGAGAAGCCCTCGCCGACGTCCTGAAAATGGCAAGCAGTGAGGGAGCTCGATTCGGGCACTTCGACTTCGGCCTACGTGACCTAGCCTGAAGGATCTGGCCCAGCCGAGGGCGTCGCCGGACTCAGGCTCTCGCGGCACGATCGTCGCGGTCCGCCAGGAACTCGCGGTATGCCGCCGGGCCCCGGCGAAGCGCCACTCGCGCTTTGGGCGACAGCCGACGCTGAGCGGCGTTGAGGATCACACCGGCTGCCTCGACACGGGCCTCGGTGAGCCGTTGTCCGGTCGCCGCGTAGTGGTGGTCCATCGCCCAGCGCTGCTGTTCGCTGATCATGGGTTCCTCCGGTTTCTCAACGGCCTGGATTGAGTGGGCCTGCCCCGATTTGACGGACATCCGAGATCAGGGGACCTGGGGTCTCCGGGAGGATGTCCAGCATCATGGAGAGCGTGGGTAAGAAGCGGTCGAGGCCTCGGAGGGCGTTCACGCCCGAGTTCAAGGCCGAGATCGTCGAGTTGTGTCAGCGCGGCGATCGCACGGTCGGGCAGGTCGCGAGGGATTTCGATCTGACTGAGACCGCGGTCCGGCAATGGGTCAAGCAGGTCGAGCTCGATGCCGGCACTCGGTCGGACGG